>JAJDNT010000317.1 GCA_022340515.1 Deltaproteobacteria bacterium | reverse complement strand
CCGTCATTTACCAGGAGTTCGGTCTGAGCCTCCTGAGTTCGAATAGCAGGCACATCTTGTACGGTTCTGCTGAAGTCAGCTTCATCCTTCTTGGCCAGTACCTCCATCCTTACCTTGCCGTCCGGGGTTATGTGCGGGGTTACGGTCAAGGACAGGGTGGCCGGGGCAAAGGCAGTGCTGATTGTTCCTTCTTCAGTCCTTTGAGGGTAGGGGATCTGATCACCCTGTTGGATCATGGCTTGCACATGGTCCAGAGTAAAGATCCTCGGACTGGAAATAACTCTGCCCTCACCGGCTTGTTCCAAGGCGTCCAGTTGCATGTCGAGTTCGAAGAGGTTGTTGACGCCGATGGTCCGGGCGAAATCAATGCCGAAAGTTCCTATAGCGGAAGTTGGCGCGGCCACGGCAAAGTCGAGCTCGGGGGAGCCACCAAGCCTGTTCTGTAAACTGTTGGCAGTATAAGCGGCGTTCCAACTGATGCCAAGGTTACGACTGAAGTTAGTTGTGGCAGAAACGATTCGGGACTCTATCATCACCTGTTGGGTGGCCCTATCGAGTCTGGCAAGAATTTCCTTGGCTACCTCAATACGCTTGGGAAAATCGCTGTAGATAATTAAATTGGTCCGACTGTCGACGGATATTGATCCCTTCTCACTCTGGACGTTTTTTAGCTGGGCACTAATGTCATTCACGTCAGCGTAGTTGACTTGGAGGTATTCAGTGGTAATCTCACCCAGATCCCTGGCTGCGGCCATGAGTTCTTTTTGGGCTTCCACCTCTTCTCTTCTCCGGTCCAATTCAGATTTTATTTTTGCTGCCGTGGCAATGCGGATGACGTTCCCTTCCATGACGCTATCCAGGTCGTTGATCTTGAGGATAAGTTCCAACACCTGATCCCAGGGAACATTGTCCACTTTGAGTGTCACTGTACCTTTGACATTGGGCTCAACCACTATGTTTTTGCCGGTAACATCGGCCAGGAGCCTAAGGACGTTACGAATATCTACCTCTTGCAGGTCAAGGGAAATCTTCTGCCCTAGGTACCTCCCTTTTACTGGGGGCGGCGCTGGCATGGCCTCGGTCGGTCCTACCTCAGCTTCCCTTGACTCAGGTGGTGACACAGCTGCTAGGGCTTCCTTATCCGCTGCCTCTACCTCTTCCAAGGCAATTTCTTCTTCTGGTGCGGGAGGAGCTGCTGCAGCCATTTCTTCCGGAGCAGGAGGCGGTTGAACCTCTGCCGGCATGGGGGCTAGTGGTCCCCGTTCCTCGACCACCGTAGCTGGCTTACCTAGCTTGATCGGCTCGGTTGGAGGCAGCGTCGATCTATCAAAGTCCAAGTAGACCTTGTCGTCTTCCTGCGCTATATGGTAGGGGACCATTTCACGCATCTCTATATAGAACTCTACCGTCCCTGGAACTCCTTTCATGGGACGGGGGTAAATAACATTGACCGCGCTGGCGAATTGCCCCGTATCAATATGCCTCTCCAGATGCTTCGGGAGCTTGGTATTTGGAAAAATCATGGACATAGAGTTTGCTCCCGTGATCTGAATCTCAGGCTCGAGAGGGCGGCTGGCGCTAACGGTCAAACGAGACTTGTTTGACTCCAGCAGGTTAAAATTTATAGAGGTAATTCTTGCTGGCTCAGCTGGAGGCGGGGTCTTCTTGACTTTCGCTGCTTTTTTGGGCGGCGCTGCAGCGGGCGCGGCCACCACAATTGGCGGGCTGGGGGGAAAGGCTTTCCCCGGCTTGAAAGAAACAACCAGTCGGTCGTCTACTGATGTAACTTGGTATGGCAAGCCAGCAGCAGGGATTAGGTCGAAAACTACCCTGACCTTTTCGGGGTGTTCTCCTACCCTGATATTCTTGAGCAGCTTGTCTGAAGGGGGAACGGCACCTTTAGTGGCAGCCAACTTTACTCCCATGAGATCCAACACTACCCTGGCTGGATCAGTAAGGGTAAAAACGTTGTAGTTGCCTATGCTACCGTCGCCAATTATGTATACCTTGACTTCTTCGTCTGAACGTATTGGCTGAATAGCAGTTATTTTTTTTGCCGGAGCGGAGGCTGCTGCAGCTGCAGGCTGAGGAGCCGCAACTACCGCCTGTGGTTCACTTTCAGTCTGGGCGGCGGCCATTTCCTTCTCGGCAGCCGGCTCAGCTCGAGCTTCTCCAGAACCACTGGATTTCTCAAACTGCACCCGGATCTGGTTTTCTTCCTGGAATATTTCGTAGGGAGTTTCCTGGTTTAGCGCGATCTCAACGCGTGTAAGGGGTTGAGGCTCTTGGGCGAGGGTCATGGTTTCTATCTTGCCGATGATTTCGTTTTCCACCGCCAAAGGGGAGGAGACGATTTTGCTCTCTGTGTTGGGCAAATCCAAGACTAGGCGCAAGGGATCAATCGCCTTGAAGGCGGTGTAGGTCATGGCATTTGAGCCAACCAGGAGAACGTCCAAGGAGGTGTTCTCATCCACAACTTGAATATCCTGGAGTTGTTGTGTTTCACCAGGTGCTATCTCCCCAACATCAGCCTGGGAGGTTGGGGGAGCAGAAGACTTGGTAGCGCAGCCAAAAGCATAGAAAATCAAGACCAGGAGGCCTATATACATTATCCATCTTTGTTTCGGGCACCCTCGACTATGCCTCATTCCAGTCCTCCTTCTACGGGAAAGGTTATCAGTGGGCTTTTTGTCCCCGCTTTCCCCGTAACTCCAAGCCCGGATATCAAGATGGTCGCATCATGACCGCTTGATTCCTCAAGTATGATAAGGGCCTATTATTTCCTCTTTCTTCCCTTCTTACCCCTCTTCGGTTCTTCCTTTACTTCAATAAACTTATAAGTTGTGGCAGTGCAGCCTGTTTTAAGAATAACTGAATCAGCTTGAGTTTTAGCGGCCTTCATCTCTGCCATTGTTACGTCGCCGATGTTGACGATGCGACTTAATCTGCTCACTTGATCAAAGAATGTAGCAACATTGTGATAAGGGCCGGTAACTTCAATTTTCAGTGGAATTTCAGCGTAGAAGTTTCTCGGCACCTCTTTCTGTGGCTGAAACAGGATAAACTCCAAGCCGGACTGGGCCCCAAGATTTGAAATACTGGTCAGAAGGGTGGGAATCTCTTCTTTATCCGGCAAGAGCTTGAGTGCTTGCTTAAATTTTTCTTCAGTCTCTTTGAATTGTTTTTTAAAGGCCCGGAGGTTTTTCTCAACGTCCTTGAGACGGGCTAACTTGTCTTGGGCAGACTTGAGATCTTTATTGAGCCTTTCTATTGTCTCTGTCTGGGGGATATAGAAAAACCAAACGAAACACCCCCAGAGGGCACCAAATATTGCCACGGTTATAAGTATTTTGTGCGTCCTGGTGAGCTTGCTTAGTTTGTGCCAGGGAATAGTTGGTACCTTGACGTCTCCAAGACCTTTTCTAACTTCCAAAGCCATAGGCTTCCTTCCTCAAGTTAAGGGGAGAGGTGATCCGAATAAAGTCTCCCCGGAAAGGCTATGTCTTCTTTTCTGGCTTTTTCGCTGCCTCTTCTTCCTTTGGCGCAGATGGAACCACAATCCTAGCAGTTAGGTTGAAGTTTTTGAGTTTATAGCCCTGAATATTTACTTGGCGCGACTGCTTTAGGTCCACACCGTTCGCATCGATATAAGGTGATTTGGCCAAGGCCTCCATAAATTGGGCTATGGTCTCATTACCCCTGGCGACCCCTGTAAGAGTCAAAACGTTTCCTTTTTGAGTCAAGTTCTTAATCCACATCTTGTCCGAAGGTATGCGTACAGCAAGTTCGTCAAGAATTCGTACAGGGAGGTCGCGATTCTTCATCAGAGTATCGATGACAGCCAGCTTTTGCTTTATCATTTGCTCTTGTTTTTTCAAATTGTCGAGCTCTTTCTGTCTGGCTTGATAGCGCTGAATGTCTCTCTCTAAGTTCTTCTTCTCGGTGGTGATTCTCTTGATCTCACGGGTGTGGCCTACATGGAAGTAGGCCATCACAATCAGAGAGAAGAATATTAGGAGGAAAAAGACAGAAATCTCCTTACGGATTTTTTCCTCAACCGGGCGGCGGCCAAAGGGCAGTAAGTTAATTCTTATCATTTGTCTCCTACCCGCCGCAGGGCGAGTCCCACGGCAACAGCTATTTGGGGCGCAATATAGTCCAGGTACTGCTGGTCAAAAACTTTGGTATCAAAATCAATTTTGGCCAAGGGGTTGAAATGGGCCACGGGAATATTGGTATCTTTGTTGAATAAAGCGTCCAAACCGGGTAAGCGCGAGGAACCACCGCTCAGAAGAATCTGCCCTATGGTTTCCTCTGGGTAAGTGGCATAGAAGAAGTCGATGGCGCGCTTGACTTCAGTTGACCATCCCGTGGCGGCTGAGACAAATATTGCTTCCAAGTCCTGAACGGGAACTTTCTCTGAAGACATACCCAGCTTAACCTTCTCAGCCTCCTCATATTCGAGACCAAAGCGCTGCTGAATGTCCTCGGTGATCTGGAAACCACCAATGGAGGCATCTCGATTAAACATGGAAACGCCGTTTTTCAGGACATTGATATTCATCTTGGTGGCCCCGATGTCGACTAGGGCGACACCCCCACTTTCGCTAGCCTCGTAATTTGCCTCAAAGGCATTTTCCAGAGCGAAGAAGTCAACGTCAACAACCTGTGGCTGCAAACCGGCTTTTCTTATTAGGGTTACATAGTCGTCGATGACTTCCTTTTTCGCGGCCACAAGCATAACTTCCATGCGATCTGTTTTATCTTCTGAAGTACCAAGAATCTGGAAATCAATATTTACATCTTCCACATTAAAGGGGATATATTGTTCCGCCTCTAATTGTATATTGTCGTTGAGCTCGTCTTCGCTCATCTGGGGTAGGTCGACTTTTTTGATAATCACCGACCAGCCAGCTATCGAAGTGGCAACGCCTTTTACCTTGGTTTTCAGATTGGCGATTAGTTTTTTGATTGCAGTTTGGACAGCTTCAGGATCTTTGATGGCACCTTCTACGATGACGTTGGGTGGTAGCTGACTTATACCCATATCTCTGAGTCGATATGTGCCTTTGATTTCTTGGAGGTGAACAATCTTGACAGCGTAGGAACCAATGTCAAGACCTAAGAGGGAGGATTTTTTTCCGAACATTGTCTCTTCTCGATATTTGGTGGACGTAAGGTCTTGTAAATTCTATGGCGGGTTCGGCGCCATATTATCGATATATCACTAAAATGTCAAATATTTTTCTGATAATTCCACAGTATAGTTGTCAATAATAGGTTGTTAGCCATTCCTTAATTCTTTTCAACTTCATAAAAACACTATAAAAAAGAACAAATGATTATTTTTGTTCGAAAAACAATGACATAGATAATTCAACTTCCAAACTTCTTTATTCAATCTTGTTGCAGACGAATTAGGTGTTTGGGGAATTTCTGATATGCAAAACCTAAGCCAACCTTATGGGCATGGAGCAGAGGGCATAGGGCATAGAGCATGGAGCATAGGGTCAGAGGACAGAGGGCAGACGACAGAGGACAGTTTTACTAGGCACTATGCACTAAGCACTGCACTTTTTGATTTCGGATTGCGGATTTCGAATTTTAAAATTCCCTACTGACTACTGACTACTGGCTTCTTACTCTATGCCCTATGCTCTATACTCTATGCCAACTTATGAGTTGCCATTTGATGAAATCGTGGTAGACTTTTGAGTCACTTTGCAAGGTTTCTTTGATCCTGATTGAGTTAAAACTCGATTGGGTATTAACAAAGGCCGGCATGCGTCATATGCAGCAAGATCTTTTTTGAAAAGAGAGGTAATTATTAGATTATGAGTCAGACCGTTAGCCACGGTGATGACGCCAGGAGGGAAGACGTTCTCACAGAGGCAAAGACAAAAAGAAAAAGTGTTCTCCGTGAATATGCAGAGGCCATTGTCATCGCAGTTGTTCTGGCTCTGTTTATTCGAACCTTCGTGGTGCAAGCTTTTAAGATTCCATCTGGCTCCATGAAGCCCACCCTGCTCGTGGGTGACCATATCTTGGTGAGCAAATTCATCTACGGTATCAAGATTCCTCTTACTGATAAAACGATCATCAAGCTGGGTACACCGAAAAGGGGGGATGTGGTGGTTTTCAAGTATCCCCTTGATACCAGGAAGGATTACATCAAACGTGTTATTGGTTTGCCGGGGGATAGGGTTGAACTGGTCAACAAGAAGTTATTTATAAATGGTAGGGTAACCGATGATCCCCATGCCAGTTATTCAGTCTATGGCAACTTACGTAACTTTGGACCTGTAACTGTACCGGCCAACCACCTCTTTGTAATGGGAGACAACCGCGACGAGAGTTCTGACAGCAGGGTGTGGGGGTTTGTGCCCCTTCCCTACCTGAAGGGCAAAGCTTTCCTGATTTATTGGTCCTGGGACAGCAAAGACTTTGGGGTAAGGTGGAGCCGCCTCGGAGACCTTGTACGCTAGTCATTACAGTTTCGGCAACCTGGTCTTCGAGTCGGGTCAGGGCTAAATGGCTTGGCCAAGCGAAGAGGTTTAGGGCGCAAGGCGTAAGGAGAGGATCAGTTTTGGTGTATTGTTTTTGCCTTGTGCCCTGTGCCTTTTAGTCATTCTGGTGCACTTTAGTTCACTCTAAACGTTCAGCTTCGTTTCTGTCATTTTAGACATTTTAGCTCACTTTTATCTTTGCCATGGACGCAACCTCCTATGAAAAATCTATCGAAGCCTTGACTCTTATTAGTCGGGCCATCACCTCTGATCAGTACATCGAAGACATCCTCAGACTCATTGTCATCGTTACAGCAAAGGTGATGAACTCAGAAGTCTGCTCTCTCTGGCTTTTGGACGAAAAGGCCAAGGCTTTGACAATAAGAGCGACCCAGTCCATTGACAGTGACTACATTAAAGAAAGGTCCGTGAAGCTGGGAGAGGGGGTGGTGGGCTATGTGGCTCAACACAACGAGCTCTACGAGGTGCCCAGCGTCTTGGAAGAGCCGCGCTTCATTGAAAAAGAGCTGGCCAGAAAGATGGGACTGGTTTCCATGTTGAGTGTGCCCATGTCTGTAAAGGACAGAACGATTGGCGTGATTAATTGCTATACTTCAGTTCCTCACAAATTCACCGAGACGGAAAAGAACCTCTTCACCACCGTGGCTAACCAAGCCGCGGTGGCGATTTTCAATACCGAACTAATGGTAAAGACTAAGGTGATCCAAGAGGAATTGGAAGCACGCAAATTGGTAGGTAGGGCCAAAGATGTTCTCATGCGGCGAAGAAAGATGTCGGGTGAGGAGGCTCACCGGTGGATTCAAAAACGCAGCATGGACTCACGCAAGTCCATGCGTGAAGTAGCTGAAGCCGTTCTTTTATCAGAGGAGCTTTAAAGGGCATAGAGCATAGGGCATAGAGCATAGAGCATAGAGTTCAAAAGACTAAAGGCGCATAACTCAAACTTCTTAAAGGATGAAAGGGGCACAAATCAATGGCCAAATTTAGATTTCAAGATTTACGAATCTGGCAGTTGGCAATTGACATAGCTAATGAACTATTTGATATCGCAGATGAGCTTGAAAAAAGGAAATTACACCGGTTTGCGGACCAACTCAGGGGCTCCGGAATGTCTATGTCAAACAATATTTCGGAAGGCTCAGGATCTTCATCAAGAAAAGAATTCAGACGTTTCCTTGACATTGCACGAAGGTCAACCTTTGAAAACGCTAATATAATCATTTTACTCGAGATAAGAAAACTTATAACCATAAAGAGTTTGGATTCCCTTCTAGATCGGCTCGATAGCCTGTGCCGACAAATTACTAGTTTCCAGAATTCGCTTTGACCTATCAGTCTTTCCCTATGCTCTATGCTCCATGCTCTATGCCCTAGAGAAACTTCTTGACAAATACCATTAGTGCAGCTAAAAAGATCACTGCACTAATAAGTAGATATAAATGACCGCACAAGGGCGTGCGGTTTTTCAACTTCGACAAAGGCGTCAGTTCCGTGGGAGACCCCCATGAGCTTGGCGCCTTTTCCATTTTTAAAATCTTTATAAATTCTTTAAGAGAGGAGTGTCAAAATGAACCTGCAACGTCCAAATTCCAATGATGCCACCAGAACATTCAACAGGTCCAAATCGATTGTGCCCATGTCTGGCCTCTGCTCGCGCTGTACTGACGGCTGCCGCGGTAATTGCGAGGTTTTCAAGTCAACCTTTCGAGGCCGTGAGGTGATTTACCCCGGCCCCTTCGGCAAGGTGACGGCGGGGGCGGACAAGGACTATCCCGTTGATTATTCCCATCTTAACATCCAAGGATACGCCATGGGAGCCAGGGGCATGCCGGAGGGTGTTGTTGCCGACCCGGATACCGCCACTTTCCCCTCGGTAAACACGGAAACCGAGTATGGCTGGGACAGCAAGGTTAAAATGAAGGTTCCGCTATTCACCGGCGCTCTGGGTTCCACAGAGATAGCCCGCGCTAACTGGGAACATTTCGCCGTGGGCGCGGCTATCAGCGGCGTAACTCTAATCTGCGGCGAGAACGTCTGTGGTATCGACCCGGCACTAGAGCTCAACAAGAACAGAAAGATAACGAAATCGCCCGATATGGACCGGCGTATTGAACAGTACCGCCGCTATCATCAGGGTTACGGCGAAATGCTGGTGCAGATGAACGTTGAGGACACTAGGCTCGGTGTGGCCGAGTACATCATTGACAAGCACGGCCTAGACAATATAGAGCTCAAGTGGGGTCAAGGGGCCAAATGTATCGGAGGCGAGATTAAAGTTGACAGTCTGGAAAGGGCCCAGGAACTCCAGAGACGTGGCTACATTGTAACTCCAGACCCCTCCTCACCTACGCACCAGAAAGCATTTGCCAGTGGCGCCATCAAGGAATTCGAGCGTCATAGCAGACTGGGGTTCATCGGCGAGGCAGATTTCTACGCCGAGGTCGATCGCCTCAGGAAGCTCGGGTTTAAGCGTATTACCCTCAAGACGGGGGCTTACCCTTTGCGCGAATTGGCAATGGCCATCAAGTGGGGGTCCAAAGCGAAAATAGACCTACTTACCATTGATGGAGCACCCGGAGGCACGGGTATGTCTCCATGGCGTATGATGGAAGAGTGGGGCATCCCCAGCCTCTACATTCACTCCATGGCATACAAGTTCGCCAAGATTTTGGCAGACAAGGGTGAGAGGGTTCCCGATCTGGCATTCGCGGGAGGATTTTCCAGTGAGGACGGTTTATTTAAGGCCCTGGCCCTGGGTGCGCCTTTTGTAAAAGCGGTTTGCATGGGACGTGCCTTGATGATTCCCGGCATGGTAGGCAAGAACATCGCCAAATGGCTTGAGAAAGGCGATCTTCCCAAGACGGTTAGTGAATTTGGCAACACCCCGGAGGAGATCTTCGTCTGCTGGGAGCAGGTTGCTGATATCGTGGGCAAGGATGAGATGAAAAACATCCCCCTTGGGGCTGTGGGCATTTTCAGCTACGCCGACAGGCTCAGGGTAGGTCTCCAACAGCTTATGGCGGGTGCCCGTTGTTTCTCACTGCCGGCTATCACCCGAAGAGAGCTTATGTCCCTCACCGAAGAGTGCGTCAAGGTAACCGGTATACCTTTCCTCACCGAGTGTTATCTAGAAGAAGCCCTAGAAGTGCTAAATAGTTAAATTGTTTTTTGCGCAGAAAAAAGAGAGACCCAGGCAAGAGCCGGGTCTCTTTTTGTTTAAGGGGCCAGGAGTCCGAATCCGATGGGCAAAGAGCACAGAGCAAAGGGCATAGGGTTAAAGGCTCAGGGCGCAAGGTGATAATTTCGAATTTCGGATTTCGAATGGCGAATTTGGGTTTCTGTTTTTTAAATTCGCAATTCGCATTTCGCAATTCGAAATCTTACCCCATGCCCTTTACTCAGGAATATTCGGCAGGGTAGTTATCTCACCTTTATAATTCCTCAAGGTGTACTCTTTCTCGTTCTTGTCCACAAAATAGTAATCGGGCATCAAAGGAATCTTGCCGATATTTGTGGCTATGACGTACATGGGTTGGGCCAACCCTGTTGTGTGACCCCGTAATGCGTCTCGAATGAGCTCGGCTCCTTTCTCTACTGGGGTGCGGAAATGGTCGATCCCCGGAGCTGGTTCGCAATAAAAGACATAATAAGGACGAATTCGAACAGCGAGTAGTTTTTGGTGCAACTTTTTGAAAGACTCCACGTCGTCATTGATTCCCTTTAGCAGGACTGCCTGATTACCTACATTAACCCCGCAGGAGAGGAGATCGTAGACTGCCTGGGCCGTTTGTTCGGTGATTTCATTTGCATGATTGCACTGAGTGTTTATCCAGACAGGTACTTTGTGGTAACCGCTCAGCACCTTCATCAAACCTTGGGTAATTCTATGGGGAAGCACGATGGGGGTGCGGGTACCAAAACGAATCATCTCTATGTGAGGGATCTCACGCAGCTTACGAATGATATACTCTATCCTGTCATCAGAGAGGATAAACGGGTCGCCCCCGGTAACCAGAACATCTCGAATCTCTTCATGTTCTCGGATCCAATCTAGACCTTCTTCCACGTCCATTCGCAGCTTGAGATCTCGGTCCACCACAAGTTCTTTGCGGAAACAGTGCCGGCAGTAGTTGGCACACATGTCAGTGACGGTGAAGGCTATACGGTCATAGTACTGTCTGGCGATGGAGTCTGGTCTGACCTCGTCCGTGGCGCGATTCTCTTTCCAGATCAAGTAATTTGGAATGCCGTAGCGGTTTTCTTTCTCCTTCACGGAAGGAACAACCTGCTTTCTGATGGGGCAGTTAGGATTATCCCGCTCCATCAAAGAGGCAAAGTAAGGCGTCGTACCCCACTTGGTATTGAGAGTGGTGATACCTTCCTCCTCTTCCGGAGTTACGTTGATATATTTCTTGAGTTTTTCCAGTGTGTTTACACTGTTCTGTAATTGTTCAATCCACTCTTCCATTCTGCGTCACTCCTTTGTTTTGGCATGGGGCATAGAGCATAGGGCATAGAGTTCATATTTCGAAATCAAAAATTCTCAATCCGAAATCCCTCGTTTCTTGATGTCTAAATAAATATCTGTGTAAATCTGTGTCCCATAAAAACTGCCCGCTGCCTGCTGTCAGCTGCCAGCTTTGTTTTCCCTATGCCCCATGCTCTCTGCTCTATGCCATATCAAATGCTGAGATACTTCAGATGTTCTCGTGGCGTAACATGGGTTCTGTGATCTTCCCAGTCTGCTATCTTTATGGCCATGTAATTGCTGTATACCCTCTCTCCCAGTAACTCTCTGAGAAATTTACTTTTTTCCGCTTCCGCCAAAGCCTCGAACATGGATTTGGGTAGATATCTCTTGTCCCATACACGGTATTTTCTGCTTGCCTTGTAAGTGCTGCCCATATCTGGCTCGCCACAATCAAGGTTCTCTTTTATTCCTTGAAGGCCCATACCAATCAGGACTGCCATCTGCAGGTAAGGATTACCGGTGGGATCAGGGTTTCTCAACTCTATCCTGGTGCTCTCCGTACTGCTGGCGTGAGGGACTCTCACCATGGAGCTCCTGTTTTTTAGGCCCCAACCCCTCACCACGGGAGCCTCCCTCTCGACCACATAAGCCTTATAGGAATTGAAAGTGGATGCCATGACAATGGAGGTCTCCCTGGCATATTTAATGATGCCACCCATGAACTGGCGGGCGGTCTTGCTCAAATTATACTTTGCCTTTGCCTGGTAGAACAAGTTCTTCCCCCTTTTATCCATCATGGAAAGATGGATATGGAAGGCATTTCTGTTTTGTCCGTCAAAGGGTTTGGGCATGAAAGTGGCGTGCAGGCCGTTTTCCGCTGCCACTTTTTGAGTTACGTAATTGAAGAGCACGGTTCTGTCGGCAGCTCCCAAAGGATCCAGGCACTCCAGGTTTATCTCATGCTGGGAGGCAGTGACCTCATGATGTGCTTTTTCGAATTTGATGCCGCACTTGCCCAAAATTTCGACAATCCTCTTCCTTACCATCTCTCCCTTATCGTGGGGGTCGCAATGAAAATAGCCGGCGCTGTCAGAGTGGATATTCTCATTGAAACAGTCACTTGTTAGTAAAAAAAACTCGTGTTCTGGACCCAAAAGGAATCTGCAGCCGTACTCTGATTCAGCCCGGGCAACAATATTCTCCAGTACGGCCCGGGGATCAGATTTTGATCTTTCGCCCTGAGCATTTTGAATCTTACCTATGAAAAAGCCAAGTTTCTCGTCTCTAAATTCAACTACTCGGAAGCTTTCCTGCAGGGGGAGAAGTAGTCGGTCACTGTCATCAACAGTGGTGATCCCGGCAACGGAGCTGCCGTCGAAACCGATGCCTTTCTTGATTATGGAGTCCATGTTTGCGGGGTTCACCGGCAAATTACGGTTTCTACCGTTAAGATCGGTAAAGAAGATCTTAGTGGAATCTACGCTTTTAAGTTTTTCTTTGATTTGTTTTAATGTTGCCATTGATGATTAAATCTCCTTTTCTTTTCCTTTGGACGGCCCACGCTCCATGCCTTTAAACAACGGACAACTGACTACGGACAACCGACTAAATCAGTTAGTAGGTCGGATCGTTCTCGCGCAGCGAGGTTGATCCGACAGCATACTGACCTCCGACTTCTGATCTCTGCCCTCTGGCCCTATGCCCCATGCCTTTTCTCTCCGGGATTAGTTGTGTAGACTCCCTTTTCTTCCCAGAGAGCTTCCCGCTCGCGCAAGATGCGCAAGGTCTTCCCAGGACTCTGGATGCTCATTGCAGTAAGCAGCGCATTTACCAGACTTGTGGCAGCTGTAAATGACTCGATGAAGGAGTCCAGCTGGCAGTGAGCTGTGAGCACCCAGTGGGCCTGACGGGCCAAGGGTGAGAGGGCAGAGTCGGTTATCGCCCCCACCCGGGCCTTCTTTTTCCGGGCATGCTTCAGAACGTCCAAAGTGACCTGGGTATATCTGGGAAAGCTGATACCCACAACGAGGTCGGAGCTGCCCAATCCCTGGAGTATGTCCCACATCTCACCGTGGCCCGGCACAACAAGGTGAGCCTCTTTTCCCAGAAAACGGAGATATGTTGCCAAGGTTAGAGCCGGAGCATGGGCTCCACGCAGTCCAATCACAAAAATCCTCTTGGCTGACTGCATGTCAGAAACTGCCCGCTCAAAGATCGCAAGGGGAAAGTCCCTCAGGGTCTGAGACAAATTCTGAATGTCCTCCTGCAGGACCTTGACAACCACATCCCCCATTTGGCGCACGTGGTCAACGGTATGTTCAAGTCGGGTAACAGTAGAAAGTCGATCCTGTAAGCCCTTACGGAACTTTTTCTGCATGCCGGGATAGCCGTCGAAGCCAAGGGCTTGAGCCAATCGCACCACAGTGGCTTCGCTTACGCCCACTCTCCTAGCAAGTTGCGAGGCCGTAAGAAAAATGGCCTCCTCGTAGTTGTCCACAATGTATTGCATGATTCGCCGTTGGGCTGGAGTGAGCCGAACTCTATTGTCTATTAGCAGTTCTTGGAAGGGCATGAAAAAATTCTTTCAGGGAAAAAATAAATTGCATTTTTACTTAACAATTTACCAGTATTCAAGTCAAACTAAAAATTAATAAAAACAGGAGATAGGAGACAGAAGACAGAATCCAGTCCATCATTCCAATCTGCCTGCCTTTCTCCTGTCTCCTAACTCCTGTCTCCTAACTCCTGCCTTTTAACGCCATGCCCTTTGCTCTATGCTTTACTTGACCTTAATCCAAAGAAGCTTGGCCACACCCGGGCCGGGATTCTCCCACTGGGTAGGCATTTCCGAGGTGAGGTAGATTACATCCCCCTCACGAAGAGTGTAAGCAGCCTTTTCTAACTTTACCTGTAGTTTGCCGGAAAGCAGGTAACCTACCTCTTCACCTTTGTGAATGAAAAAATGAGAAGGAAGTTTTTCCTTAGGCGAAATTTCAATTAGATATGGTTCGGCCTTGGGATCAAAATCAACAGGTGACAACAGTTTTGCCAAGACTGCATCGCTGGGCAAATCAGGGAATTTTACTTCCACTGCTTCGGCTGCAGTAAAGATAAGTCGCTTCTTAGGTTCCGCTTGTTCTTGAAAAAAAGAGCTTATTTCCACCGAGAGCACTTCAGCCATTTTCATGAGAGCCGGCAGAGAGGGGTAAATCAGGTTGCTTTCGACTTGAGAAATAGTACTGGGCGTGACTCCAACTAGCTTGGCGAGCTCGGTCTGGGACAAACCTCTCTTGCTGCGAAGCTCCTTGAGGCGCAGACCCAAGTCAACACCACGGCGTGAAGTGCGCCTCTCGTCATCAAAAATTACAGTCAAATCTTTGGTCCAATAATTGTGAGGCTTGTGCAGATTTTCTAAGCTGCGCTTTTCGGCTTTTAGAATGGTGAGTGATGTAGTTCCTCTTTTGATCGCCAAATCTATTGCCACCTGAGCAATCTGATTGATCTGGGCTCTCAGTCGAGGCGAATGGGCACTCTTTTCTAATATCCAGTAAGCAATGGTATTCAGTTCATAGAGTCGAGGACAGGAATGGGAGTAGAAGTTGACAATGTGTTCTTCCCCGCCCCAGAGCTCTTGCATGCCAGTGATGCTCTCGAAGACGAAGCGAACGTCTCCTTCCATGGTGGCATGAACGCCGTAGAGGGCGTCCGTAAAGTGCTCCATATCGCGCGGCTCTTCCACTGGTATGAGCTGGCATTCGGACTCTATTTCCTCATAAAATTTCAGAAAGATCGGAGAACCGGCACCCTTACCGTAGGTAAAACAATCCAAGATGGTGAGATTGGGATCTTCAGCTAGAGGTCCTAACTTGTCTAAGAGATTTTTAGGTGAGCGGTCAAAGGTCACATAGATCAAGGGCCTGTTCTGAGCTTGAGAAGCCTGAATGAAATTGAGACAGAAAACGGAGGCGAGACTTCCAGCATCATCGTGCCAGACCACGTTGTCCCCAATGTAAAGACCCCCTAAGAGCCGGTCTAGCTGGCTCACACCTGAGGCCACCCGTTGCCCCTCCATTGCATTTGAAGCCATGGCTATTACCTCTTTAGGAGATTGCGATTTTTCAAAAACTACTGGATTTATATAACTCCGTCAAGCACTGCGAGCCTGCAAGGCTCACGGCGCAAGGTGATAATCTCGAATTTCGGATTTCGAATGGCGAATTTGGGTTTTTGTTTTTTAGATTCGCAATTCGAAATCTTACTCTATGCCCTATGCTCTATGCCCTATGCTGCGAACGAAGTGAGCCTAGTGCAACATATCCTCCAAATAAATTTAATTTTTGCAATATATATTACATTTTTTTGTTGAAATTAGTGAACTATTTCTGATATAGTTCCCATAAAAAGTCAACGAAGACAGATCGCCTGACGGCCTGAGTTTCAACGGC
This sequence comes from Deltaproteobacteria bacterium, assembly GCA_022340515.1. Classification (GTDB taxonomy): domain Bacteria; phylum Desulfobacterota; class Syntrophobacteria; order BM002; family BM002; genus BM002. The sequence continues at coordinate 9,043 of JAJDNT010000317.1, read as the reverse complement.
GAGATTCTGAACCTCAATCCAGGCTTGATCAATAGAAGCGGACCAAAGAAGTTCCTGCCTCAGTCTGTTCCCAGATAGTAACTAGACATTGTCTGAAGCTGTGGTGACCCCTGAATTTCATCAGAGCGAAGGTATTATTGCAAAGGCAGTGATTTAGTAATTAAGGTATTGAGGAATTACGAGAAAGTTAGTTAAGTGCCATGTGCAGAGCATTCCAATCCCTGAATTCCAGAATTCCTAAATTCCTTAATTTAGGATTTGTAACCTAATTGTTGAATAGGGAGAGTGATTTATGTGCCGTTTATTTGCCGTGACTAGTGATGAGCCCCAGTCTGCCATGATGGCCATTCAGGCACTGGATGTGATGCGGGAGGGGCATGACGGTTCCGGGGTGGGCCTCTTCTTTTCGGATCTTGGAGGGCCCTTTGAAGACTTGGACGGAGCTCCGATTCTTTCTGGCATCTTCAGCAATGAAGGGTTGAAGAAGCTGGATCGCTTCATGATGGATGTTGGTTTCATGACCAAATACAAGACCTCCATCAAGATTCCCAAAAGGCCACCTCCCGGAGTTCCCAAACGGGACATTTATCTTGTACGGGCTTATGAGTTGCCCGAGGACTGGGAAGGGCTAAGCGATGCTGAAATAAAGCATCGGCTGCTGATGATCCGCCTTCAACTTCGGCGTATGGGAGAAGAAGCTGAGGACATGATTGTTTACAGCTTTTGGCCCGATGTGATCATGATCAAAGAGATTGGCGATCCCATGACCGTAGCTGAATATCTGCAACTCGATCGTAAAGAACTGCAGGCCAGAGTGATGCTGGCCCAGGGGCGGCAAAATACCAACTATGCCATAAATCTTTATGCCTGCCACCCTTTCTTCATCCAAGGGATTGCCACCATGACCAACGGCGAGAACACCGCCTTTGTCCCCATTAGGGAGTTTCTTACCTCGCGTGGATTCCCAGGTTACATGGGCTATCAATCAGATTCGGAAGTCTTCACCCACATCCTTCACTTTCTTCACTATCGGTTGGGATTGGGAATCGAGATGTATAAACATGTGATCACTCCTCTCCAGGATCAAGATCTGGAAAACCATCCCAATGCAGCCTTCCTCAAAGAGTTGAAGCACACTTGCAGACGAATGATCATAGATGGGCCCAACTGTGTGATGGGATGCCTGCCGGACAAAACCTTGTTTATTGTTCAGGACCGCAAGAAACTGCGGCCGGGTGTGGTGGGAGGCAAACCTGGTCTTTACGTCATCTCATCGGAAATGTGTGGTTTGGATGCGGCCATTCCCGATCGTGACAAGAGCCAGGACTTTCAGCCAATGCATTTAGATACAGCCATAATTCGCCCTGATCGGCGGGAGGTTGAAACATGTCGGCAAACGGAATTATTACCCCTTCAACACTAAGCCCCAAGGACCTGCCTTGGCAAATCCTCTGGGAGAAAGACAAATGTAGCTTGTGTGGGCGCTGCACAGCGGTCTGCCCGGTTCATGCCATTGAACTGGGAGTCCATCGTCAGAGGCTGGTACAAACCCCCATGGGGTTGGATAGAGAGCCCTCCAATGTCTACAAGATTTTCTATGGCATCAGACAGAAGACCGACCCTGCTTACGCTTGCGTTGGCTGTGGCATGTGCACCATGGTCTGCCCCAACGAGTGCATAATGGTGCACCGTAACGACGAAGTGGACAAGCTCAAGTACCATATCGACCGGGGCGGTCAGCCTCGCCGGCGTGGTGGTCGCAGAAACGTGGTGGGCGGCATTCTTGACCAAATCAAATTCACCAGAATCTCCATGCTCACTGACCCTGCTCTTGACGCTGGCCGTCATGAATTCGAACTGCGGACACTTTTGGGGCGAATTCTTCCACCCGAAGAGAACCTTCGACTGCAAAGAGAACAAGGATGGATACCGCCGGTGCGAGAGATTTATCCACTTATGATTGGCTCCATGTCTTTCGGGGCCCTTTCTCCCAACATGTGGGAAGGTTTGCAAATGGGCGTGGCCTACCTCAATGAAGAGCTAGGGATGCCGGTCCGTATGTGCACTGGCGAAGGGGGATGCCCCCCAAGACTGTTGCGCTCCCGCTTCTTGAAATACACAATTTTGCAGATTGCCAGCGGTTATTTCGGCTGGGATGAAATCATCCATGCCATACCGGAGATGAAGGAAGACCCCTGTGCGGTTGAAATCAAATACGGCCAGGGGGCCAAGCCTGGCGATGGCGGCCTGTTGATGTGGTACAAAGTGAACAATCTTATCGCTGCTATCCGGGGAGTTCCTGCTGGTGTTAGTCTACCCAGCCCGCCCACGCACCAGACCAAGTATTCCATCGAAGAATCAGTGGCTAAGATGATCCAGTCAATGTATATGGCCTGGGGTTTTCGGGTGCCTGTTTATCCCAAGATCTCTGGGACCTCCACTGCACTTGCGGTTCTCAATAATTTGACCCGGAACCCCTATGCGGGCGCTCTCTGCATTGATGGCGAAGATGGCGGTACCGGTGCAGCTTACAACGTTTCCATGAATCACATGGGATACCCCATTGCCAGCAATATTCGCGACTGTTATCTGAACCTGGTCAAGGTGGGAATGCAGAACGAGATTCCGCTCATTGCCGCCGGTGGCGTGGGAAAACAAGGTAATTTGGCAGCCAATGCCGCCGCCCTCATTATGCTGGGAGCTAGTGCGGTGCAGATTGGCAAGTATATTATGCAAGCCGCTGCTGGCTGCGTTGGTTCGGAGTCGGACCGTTGCAATGTCTGCAATGTCGGCCTTTGTCCCAAGGGCATCACCTCCCAGGACCCACGGCTATATCGCCGTCTAGATCCTGAAAAAGTGGCGGAAAGGGTGGTGGATGTATTTCTTTCCTTTGACACCGAACTGAGAAAGATTCTAGCGCCCTTGGGCCGCTCGACCTCCCTACCCATTGGTATGTCCGATGCCATTGGCATCAACGATAAAGCAGCGGCCGAGCGTTTGAACATAAGTTTCGTGGTCTAATAGAGCATAGGGCATAGGGCATAGAGTAAGAGGTCAGAGATCGGAGATCAGAGGTCAGAGGTCAGTAAGAATCCAGGAGCTAGAATTAAGAATGAAAAGGTCAAAATCGAATCTCTCTTTTCTCCTGGCTCCTGGCTCCTGGCTACTGACTACTGACTACTGTCTTTATCGTTTGGAGACATAACCATGAACCAGAAAAACCGGCCTTACCAGATTTCCGGCGTAGAAAACGGCCACCGGATAGCATCCCGGGTGTTGGAGGAAATCATCCAATCTGCTGTTTCTTCTGGACACCGCGACATAGAAATTGAGGCCTTTGGTCAGCATGGAATCGGCGGTCGCCTGTGGCGGGCGGCAGATGAGCCGCTAAATATCAGCATTGTCGGCTCACCCGGCCAAAGAACCGGATCCATGGGTTTTCCCAACACTCGCATAGAGATCCAAGGACCAGCATCCGATGATGTTGGTTGGCTAAATGCGGGAGCGGAGATAACCATCCATGGGCATGCCACCAATGGAACTGCCAATGCCATGGCCCAGGGGAAGATCTACGTGGCCGGCAACATTGGTGCCCGGGGTATGACCATGACCAAGTACAACCCCCGCTTTGATCCGCCGGAGCTCTGGGTTTTGGGTTCGGTGGGGGATTATTTTGCTGAATTCATGGCTGGTGGTATTGCGGTGGTCTGTGGCCATGAAGGCCAAAATCCCGAGAATGTGTTGGGATACCGCCCCTGCGTCGGAATGGTGGCGGGCAAGATATTCTTCCGGGGACCCCATGGAGGGTTCAGTCAGAACGACGCCAAGCTAGTGCCCATAGATGACGAGGACTGGGACTGGCTAAGGGAAAACCTCAAGGTTTTTCTGGAGAGAATCAATCAGAGCAAACTCCACAAGAAACTAGCTCAACGGGACCAGTGGCAATTACTGGAAGCTAGGAGTCCCATGGAAAGGGGTTTTGTAGCCCGGCGCTCCATGGAGGAGTTTAGCCAGGAGGTGTGGGACCAGGAGCTTGGAAAGGGAGGACTCATTGGTGACCTTACTGATCTTGACCGCAGTCCTATTCCGGTTATCACCAGCGGCGAGCTCAGACGTTATGTGCCGGTGTGGCAAAACCAGGCATACATTCCTCCATGCGAGGCTAGCTGTCCCACTGGCATCCCGGTCCACGAGCGTTGGCGGCTGATCCGAGAGGGTCGCGTGGACGAGGCCGTGGACATGGCCCTTGCCTACACGCCTTTTCCTGCCACAGTTTGTGGCTATCTTTGCCCTAACCTCTGCATGCAGGGCTGCACCCGCCAGTGGGCCGGCATGACGCCGGTGGACGTGAGTAGTCTAGGTAAGGCAAGTCTAAAGGCCAAAATGCCTGATCTTCCACCTCTGTCAGGAAAGAAGATAGCGGTTATTGGCGGTGGCCCGGGCGGCCTCTCCGTGGCCTGGCAGCTGCGACAACAGGGCCATGAGGCAACCGTCTTTGACCTGGAGAAAAAGCTGGGTGGTAAGATAAGCTCCCTTATTCCCAGAAGTCGAATTCCTGATGAAATTGTAGATGCTGAACTGACGAGGGCTCGCCAGGCTCTTCCCCACATACACCTGCAGCAGAAGTTGGAAAAAGAAGAGGTTGAAAAGCTAAAAGATGACTACGATTTCGTGGTTATTGCCGTGGGAGCGCAAAAACCTCGTATCCTCCCTGTACCCGGTAAAGAAAGGATGATTCCGGCTCTTAAGTTTCTCCGGCAGAGCAAGGCCGGCCAAGCCAAGGTCGGGAAAAAGGTGGTAGTGATCGGGGCAGGAAATGTGGGTTGTGACGCGGCCACGGAGGCACACAGGCTGGGCGCAGAGGACATAACCCTCATCGACATCCAGACACCTTTATCTTTTGGTGCAGAGCGAGAGGCGGCGGAAGAAATCGGTGCCAAATTTCGCTGGCCATGTTTCACCAAAGAGATCACCCAAGATGGCGTTGAGCTAACCAGCGGCGAACTTGTTCCAGCCGACACAGTGATCATATCCATTGGTGATGAGCCTGATGTGGATTTTCTTCCGGAAACCGTGAGAATCCAGAACGGCTTCATTGAGGTTAATGAAGTCTTTCAGACCACGGATCCCCAGATATTTGCCATAGGCGATGCGGTAAAGCTGGGACTTCTCACCGATGCCATCGGCGCCGGGCGCAAGGCGGCCCAGGCCATAAGCGACATTTTGGCTGGGAAGCGGCCCAGGGGAGACACTCGACAAATAATTGACCGCTCTCGGATCAAACTGGAATACTTCGATCCCCGTGTGCAGAGCTTCGAGTCCGTCGAACATTGCGCCACAGAGTGCTCTTCCTGCGGCTCGTGCCGTGACTGCGGGGTCTGCATCACCATCTGTCCCAAGGGGGCCATCTCCAAGAAAGAGGACGGGGAAAATGGTCTGGAAATGGTAGTAGATGCCAGCCTATGTATTGGCTGTGGTTTCTGCGCTGCCGCCTGCCCCTGCGGCATCTGGGATCTGGTGGAGAATGATCCCCTCGGTGTTTAGGGCATAGGGCATAGAGCATAGAGCATAGGGTCAAACCGGAATATTGGAATAACGGAATGGTGGAATGATGGGAAGCAAAGTAGGTCGGATCGTTCTCGCGTAGCGAGGTTGATCCGACACAGTTAAGCTGACTCCTGTCTCATTGCTTTTTACATTCGCACTTCGATATTCGAAATTCCTTGTTCGATATTCTGCGGTTCAAAGAGGCGGCAGCTCAGCTGTAGTGAATTTTGATTTATTTTTCTCCTGAATTCCGTATTCTGGCTCCTGCCTCCTTGCTTTTAAATCCGCAATCCGCAATCCGCAATCCGCAATCCGCAATTCGCAATTCGCAATCCCAAATCGAAAAGTGCCTAGTTCAAGCGGCTGCTTGCTGTCCGCTGTCTGCTGCCAGCTGGAATACTCTATGCCCTATGCCCCATGCTCTATGCTCTATGCCTCCCACATATTTAATTTCTCTTTAATCCAAATCTCGGTATAATAAAAACTTTGACAAGTAAAAGAATCCATTAGGCATAGAGCATAATTAATAGATTTTAGCTTTTCCCTATGCTCTATGCCCTATGCCCTATGCCCTATGCCTAAAGCCATTCTTCTTAGGACATACAAAGGAAAATCTACCCCATGGAACAAATAGTCGCCCACCTGAGCAACCAGAGAAAAAAACTGAAAGAAGTCGAGCAACTGGAGGATCCGGGGAGAATATCCGCCATGGTGGACGTGGCTCTGATTTCCCTCTACAATCGGTTGACTAACCGCAGTGATCTCCAGGCCCTGGAAATACGTCGCTATGGAGCGGTCCTAGCCATTGGAGAATACGGGCGACGTCAACTAGGTCCCTTCTCGCCAATAACTCTACTTTTCCTCCAAGATTCTGAAGCCCCCTTCGAAGAGGATGTCTGGAAGACAGGTATCGTCCAGCCTCTAGAATACGCCGGTTGGGAGGTCCAGTTTGAGGCAATCAAAGTACAAGAGGCTGTGGAGCTGTGCTTGAGCGACTTCGGCTGGTTGAGCAGTCTTCTCGACAGTCGATTTATTAGTGGTTCCCGCCAATTGATGGATGAACTGCGCCGGTCGCTAATGGAGCAAATCGACTCGGACAGGGACCGGCAATCAATCAGGGCTTTCTTACAGGACTGGCTGGAGAGGAAAGACGGTCAGCTGGATCCATCATTTATCCTCGAGCCAGACTTGGAATACAGCAGTGGCGGCTTGGGTGAACTCAATCGAATCCGCTGGGCTGGATATTTGCTCAACGGCAACGAAAATTGGCTTGAAACAAACAATCTGGATTCAGATAGTTATTCGGCCTTGCAGAAAGCCGAACGCTTTTTCTTGCAAGTAAGAAATCATCTCCAGCTCTTCAAAAAAGGCCAGGAGACCCGGTTGCAGTACGAGGCACAGCGCGAAGTGGCGCACAGCTTGGGTTATGAAGATCAAGGGGATTTCCTCGCCGTTGAGGTCATGATGAGGGAACTGGAAGGGCATTTCTATGAAATTAGTTTGCTAGCCAGCCGTTTCATGGAATTACTGCGAGCCTGGATTGCCTTTGTTAGTGAGGAGGAGGTTCAGCCTTCCAGGGAGGAAGTGGCACCAGGAATTTGGCTGGAGCGCGGCCTGCTCATGGTGGACAGCGACAAATTGGACAATGAAGAGCAGGGGCTGCTGGAGCTGTTCAAACAAGCGGTCCATTTGGGTGTGGACTTGAGCGTGGAAGCTTACCAATGGGCCAAGAGTCAGGCTAGCAAGCTGCCGGGCAGTTTGGAAGCTCAGGCAGCACTACGGGATTGGCTTTTCGACATTATCAGGGCAGAGAACTCGGGGATAAAAACAATCAGAGCCCTCTATGAAACAGAAGTGCTTCCGACCCTAATCCCCGAACTTCGCCAGGTCCATGCGTTAGTTCAACATGACGCTTTTCACCTCTACCCGGTTCATGAACACCATCTCCGAACTTTTGCTGAGCTGAAAAAGATGCTCGACGGTGAACATGCCCCTGACTTTCCGCTAATTGCTGAATGGGTTGATGGTGTCAGGAATCAGGAAGTGCTCCTGCTGGCAGGGCTGGTTCACGACGTCGGCAAAAGTGGAGGCCACGGCCATGCCAGCAGGGGAGGGGAGATGTCACTGCTCATTGGGGATCGTCTAGGTCTTGCCGGTGAGGAAAAGCAGCTCCTGAGCTTCCTGGTGGCCAACCATGTGCTGCTCACAGACAGTGCAGCCCGTAGAGATATAAATGACGAGAAGATGCTTCAGCATTGTGCGAACGCAATTGGTTCGGTAAGCCTGCTAAAAATGCTCTTGCTCCATTCCTTCGCCGACCTCCGAGCTACCGGGCCGCAGGCCTGGGATTTTTGGCAAAGTCTGCCTATGCTCGAGCTATATGAGTGTCTTCTCCATCGTTTGGAAAGGGGTGATCCCGATGCAAGGGCAGTGGCGGCTAGACTTCTATCTCTGAAGCGAGAGGTGGCAGAATTGCTCGGCGACGAAATGACCAAAGAAGAGTTAAAGTATCATTTTGAGCAGTTGCCACCACGCTATCTTCTTTCGGCAACATCTGAAGAGGTGGTTAAGCAATACAGGTTGGAGCGTCAGTTGGAGCAGGAGGTTCTGTCCTGGCAAGTAGAAGAAAAACAAGGCATGTGGGAACTAATGCTTATGAGTCGGCAGCCACTTGGTCTTTTAGCCAGGGCAGCGGGGATACTCACTTTGAATCAGCTCGATATCCGCAAAGCCATAACCGATACCAAGAAGAATGGTGTTGCCTTTCAGACCTTCGAGGTGACTGCTTTGAAGCCCGATATGGAAATTTCCTGGGAAAAGGTGATGGGTGACCTCAAGAAAACCTTACAAGGGAGACTCGCTCTGGATTACAGATTGGCACTTCACGCTGCCGAGCAGAAGAGAAAAAGAAAAAGGGTGCCTACAAAGCCTGACGAAGTTGTGGTGGACAGTGATTCCTCGGATCAGTACACCATAATCGAGGTCTATACCACGGACCGCCCGGGCCTGCTCTATGCCATTACCCGCACTATGCTGGACCTGCAATTACAGGTGTTTCTGGCCAAGATTTCAACCAGGATAGATCAGGTGGCCGACATTTTTTATGTGCTAACTCAGGAAGGCAAACGGGTGGAGGACCCTGAACAAGTAGAGGAGATCAAGCAAGCCCTGCTTTTCAGTTTGCAATAAGTCCGCGCATAGCGCACAGCGTAAATGCAGCGGGGCAGGAAAAAGAAATTAACCGCAGACCCACGCAGACGAACGCAGACGTTATAGTTTCAACAGAAGATGTGCAATGATCACTTAAAGCCAGAATGGGAAGTTTCTGATGCCAAGTATGAGTAAACTCCTCCTCGTCATCAGTTTCTTCCCATCACCGCCGATGTGATACATCGGGAGCAGCTTCGCTGCACCTTTAAGCGATCATCGCCTAACATATTCTTTAGCCCCAAGCCTAACCGAAATTATTGACATACGCAGACTGAGTATTACTGAG
>JAJDNT010000306.1 GCA_022340515.1 Deltaproteobacteria bacterium | reverse complement strand
TTTCTTGTTGGTAATTTCTAATTTTACTAGTGTTTTCTGGGACGAGTCTGTAGTGCCTAGTGCATAGTCCTTAGTGCCTAGTAGATAAGGCATCTTGCATGAAAAATCCCGACTGGCTCAAACCAGCCGGGTTTTTTGTTCCTCAATGGGGGAAACTTAGGTTCGCAGAAATTCTTGAGTCAACTTCTCCCACGACAGATCGGGCACTCTGCCGACGACATCGTCAATGGGACCACCATCGGCGTAAGTAAGCCCCACGGCACTGACCATCTCAACCAACTTCTGATGCTCCGCCTGCAGCCACTCGGTACTTTCCTGGCCGTAAAGTAAGTTCTTCAAATCTTTTTTCATCTCTGTGGGGTCTAGCACCATTAGCCAACCGTCGTTGTAAGGCTGCTCCTTAACCACAGTGGGATTTTTGGTGACCTGATAATTAACAGCAGCAATGATTCCGGACAGGGGCGAAAGGGCTTGAGCCTCTTTACCAGCTCTTTTGAAGGCAAGGCCAATCTCGCTGAACTTGACCTCTTCACCGGTCAGGGGCAGATCTAAAGAATCCATGGGACCGAAGATTCTCAAGGCGAAGTCGTCCAAGCCAATACGGATGCGACCACCATGCTCAATTCTGGCCCAGGCATGACCCATATGGAAGAAGTGACCCTCAGGGAGTCCATAGCCATCCACTTGGGGGATGTTGGTTAGGCGAGCAGGGATTTGCATTTGCCAGCTATCTTCTAACATCTGATCGAACGCGCAGGTAGAGCACTCATATTCATAGGGGCAGAGCCGGAAAGAGGTCCTTCCAGTTAAGCTGTGGCGACACTCACGCTGCAGCCCTGGCCTTTTTTTCATCTTCTCTTGCCAGGAGATGATATTGGCCTTCTTGCCCTTGGGTTCCAGACCCTGAAGACGGGTTGCCACATTCTTATCTGCGGTCTGTTTCATGGCCTTATCAAAGGGGCAGGCATTACAGTTGTAGTAATAGTTACACAATTTATAGTCAATAACTCCGGCCTCCATCCAGATGCATTTTTCCTCACCATTGGGCACAGCCTTGAATCCTGACATCTCGCTTTTCTTTTCCATGACGACACCTCCTTCAAAAAAACATATTAAATTCAAAAAGTGTTAGCTAAGTTTTGCACTTCTTATGAGCAAAGGATGTGCCACATAGACAATTTATGTATAAGTACTTGAAAATACTAATATTGTTTTTGTGATGTAAGGGAGCTTGATTAGCAGGTGGTGTGGTATAAATCAACACTAAAGTGGCTTTCTACGCATAAGCATTCGATATTAATGCATAAAAATTAAATGATGCATATTCCTACACTATGTAGATAAATACCACATTAAAGAGGGGCGAAGTTGCTAAGGGGAAAAAGATGGAAAAATAAGTGGAGTAAAGTCCTCTTGCGCCTGTCGCAATGACAGTTTTACTGCTGGAGTAAAGAAAATTAGCTTATTGATTTTTGGCCGAGAGCAAATGTGGTAATTTGCGACTATTACCATAGAGATGAGGCAAATGGCAACAGAGGGATGAACCGCCTTCTACTAGCCCGGATGTTTCATGAATCCGCCTACGGCGGACCGGAGAACGTTGGTTCCGAGGCGTACCTGAATGGTACGTCGCAGGGGCCGACGCCCGAGGACGCCAGGAAGGACGGCCATATCCTTGGTCGCAGCAAGTTATTTATGAAATATCCAGGCTAGGTCTTCAGAAATATGTCTAAACCAAGATTCCACAGCATGAGATCCCGACAGGCAGGGCAGAAGAAAGAGAATTTTCGATCGGCACAATCGAGTCCGACAGAGTAGTTCATGACGCAGTCGGGATCGGCACAGTGTTTAAGTCCGAGGGTATGTCCCAATTCGTGAATGGCCTCCTTTTCAAGGCGATTTATGAGGGGGGGGCAGCCAAGGATGGATTCTTTTTCCGGATTTCCCAGGAGTCGATAACTGGAGATCACTGCGCCCTTGCCCTTGAACTGAGCTTCTCCGAAAACATAAGAAAAGATTGGACTAAAGAGATCGACACTGGTAACTCCCAGTATCTTTAGTCCGTCTGGTTCTATATCTTTGATCAACTTCTGCAGGATCAGATTGGAATTGTACTGCTGTCGAACAACATCCAAGGCGTAGACAGGAACGCCCTGATTGGGGCTGATTTTGACTGGCAGGCCGAACTGTTCCCCTATGCTTTCAGCGATAGTTTCAAGATGCTCGTCACTTACATCCCCCAAGGGTACGATATATATATACTGGGGGTTGCTCTTCATAGTGCACTACTGCTGTCTTTCTAGGCCTAACTTCTTGATTTTCTTGTGAAGGGTGGTGCGGTCGATCTCTAGAAGACGAGCAGTCTTGGCGATGTTCCAGTCATGACGAACAAGCATTTTCTCGATGTGCAGTCTTTCTACTTCCTGGAGGGTCTGAGCTTCCTCGACAGGGGCCATTTCAATATTGCAGAAAGGTAAGTGATTTACCTTCACTTCAGGACCTTGATCAATTACTATGGCTCTTTCGATGACATTTTCGAGCTCCCGCACATTTCCAGGCCAATGGTAATTCGTCATCAAGTCCATGGCCTTACGCTCCACCCGGTCGAATTTCTTGTTAAATTCCACATTATATTTATTGATGAAATGAGCGGTCAGTAGAGGAATATCCTCTTTACGCTCCCTCAAGGGGGGAAGATGGATGCTCACCACATTGAGTCGATAGTATAGGTCGCTTCGAAAGGTGGACTCCTCTATAGCAGTCAGTAGATCCCGGTTGGTAGCGGAAATGAGCCGAACTTCTACCTCTATGGGATTAGTCCCTCCCAGGCGGCAGAAACTCCGTTCCTGCAGAACTCGCAAAAGCTTGATCTGGGTTTTTAAGCTGATGTCACCCACTTCATCTAGAAAAAGCGTACCGCCATTGGCTAGTTCGAATCGTCCCTTCTTGGTGCGGTCGGCGCCAGTGAACGCCCCCTTCTCATAGCCGAACAACTCACTTTCCAGCAGGGTCTCAGGGAGAGCGCCACAGCTGGTGGCAACGAAGGGACCATAACGTTGGGGACTGTTGCTATGAATAGCCCGGGCCACCAGTTCTTTACCAGTACCGGTCTCGCCAGTGATCAGGACCGTAGCGTTGGTATCGGTAACCGCCTTGATCATTTCAAAAACTTTCTGCATAGTCTCACTTCTGCCAATGATATCCTCAAACTCGTATTGCTCAGTCAAGCGCTTTCGGAGCAGGATGTTTTCCGTGATCAACTGTTGATGCTCCACGATCCTTTTGAGCATCAGGGTAAGTTGCTCCACATCAAGAGGTTTGACGATGTAGTCGTAGGCACCCTCTTTCATGGCCTCAACCGCACTTGGGATTGAGGCGTAAGCAGTCATCATGATGACCACACTCTGGGGAGCAATCTCTTTGATCTTTTTGAGGACCTCCATACCATCCATACCCGGCATCCTGAGATCTAGCAGAATGATATCCCAGTTTTCCTCGCGGACGGCATTCACGGCCTTAGGTCCATCTTCGACTGCTCGGGCGAAATAGTTCTCCTCCTGTAGCCAGTTGCACAGGGAAAGACAGACCATTGGCTCGTCGTCAACCACCAAAATTCTTGCATCTTCCGTCATTGGTTCACCCGTTGGCCCATGGCGCCAAGCGCTGAGCGCATAGCGTCACGAGTCAGATTGGTTAGATATTTCTTTTGCTGTCTCCTAAAAGAATATGCGGTTCGTATTTCTCCCACATTGCCACTACCTAAACCTCATTTAGCCTACCGGTTCCCGGTGGTGAAGACGTATTCTTCCTCCTTCTTTTCCTCCAGGGGGAGGGTCAGGGGACCCGGGGGGAGGTGGACAATGACATCAGTGCCCTCACCCTCCTTACTAAAGAGGTGAATTTCTCCTTGGTGCTGGCGGATAATACCGTAGGCCACGGAAAGTCCGAGGCCTGCGCCTTTACCTTCGGCCTTGGTGGTAAAAAATGGTTCGAAAATCTTCTCTACATTTTCTGGTGAGATTCCTGGGCCCGTATCTCTGATCCTGATCTCGACTTTATCTTTCTCCTTGTCAAAACTGGTGGAAACCACGAGCCTACCTCCTTCTGGCATTGCCTCAATGGCATTCCAGAGGATATTAATAAATGCCTGCTGCAATCGTTTGAAATCGCATGATAAAAATGGAACTTCCGGGGCATAGGAAGTTTCAATCTCAATTTCGTCCAAGCCGGCACGATGTCGCAGGATGGTAAGGGTTTTATCTAAAATTTCATGGATATCATTTTCTCTAATTTCTATTTTACTCTGGCGGGAAAAATCTAATAAATTTCGAGAAATATTGGCGCATCTTTCAGTCTCACTTTGGAGATAAGATATATAGTCCCGCAGATCAGTCAACCGCTCTGTGGGGAAAGGTTCGTGCTGAAGGATGCTGTTTGCCAGTCTGCAAAAGGTAAGAACGCTCGTTAGAGGGTTGTTCATTTCATGGGCGATTTCTGCGGCCAGCCTGCCAATGGAGGCCAGTCTTTGGGAGCGCCACAGGGCTTCCTGCACCCTCTTATTCTCCGTGATGTCCTGGAGAAAGCCTATGGTGGCTAGCTCGCCGTCGTAAGAAGACAGAGCAAAGCTCTTGGAGACGGTGATAACCTTACCATTCTTTCGGACCATTTTTATTTCATAGATTCGGTTCAAAATCTCTCCCGCCTGTCTATTGCGATAGCGCTCAAATACCGCTTGCCTGCTTTGGGGATGGACCAGATCCGTTAAACTCATCTCCAGTAATTCGCTCTGCTCATAGCCGGTGATTCTGGCAAAGGCCTCGTTTATGTAACGGAATCGCGCCTCCATCCCCTGGTAGTCCTGGAGAATGAATATGCCAAGACTAGCCTTAGTAGCGGCATCTTCGATGGCCTTGTGCCGGGTCACCAGTTCCTCCACCTCCCGTTCCAGGTTTTTCGTCTGAGTAATGTCCAGCAAGTGGCCTAGTTTGCCGATGGAGCCGTCTTTGTTCTTAAAGGGGAAGCTTCGGACCTGTAAGATTTTCCCTGACTTTGGCAAGTGGTATTCTTGCAAAAAACAGCAGCTTTCATGCTTGATCTCATCCATCAGTGACCAGGGGCAAACGGTGTCTCGTCCGAAGAGTGCCTCGTAGCAGATTTCACCCACATGGTTGCCCACGAGATCTATCAGGGCTTGATTCATGAACTTGATCCGGTAGTCTTCTGATACCACGTAAATTCCATCCTTCAGATGGTTTGCCCAAGCAAAACCTTCAGTCCCAGGCTCAAGTGCGGGTTGGCCATACTTCTCGAGGGTGATGTCGTTCAGTACACCTCGCACGAACAATAAGTTACCGTTTTCGTCACAGGTGATATGTCCCCTGATTTTAATCCATTTTAGATCTCCCTGTTTTTTGACTATTCTATATTCATCCAAATAGTACTTATCTGTTTTTAAGGCTTGTCTGACAGTATTTTGGGCTCTGGTTTTATCGCCCTTATAAACGAGGTCGAACCATTTTATCTTTCTGTCCAGAAAATCCTCTAATTTGTAGCCAGTGAGATCCTCTATTTTCCTATCGAAAAAGTCCACAGACCAGTCGCTGTATCCCTTGAAATTTATTAAGTCTTTCGTCTCAAAATAGAATTCTTGCGGCGAGATTTTGATATCGACCATTCTCTCCAGTTCTTCCACTCGGCGCTGGAGCTCTTCGTAGGTTGGCTTGGCCATGTTGCTCCTCTTTTAGCTGGTCACCAATGTAAAAATGTACCCTTTAACGGTCCGAGAAAGGTTTAAAAAGATCATGTTTTCAACTCAAGATGCTTGGCAACTAGCTATCAACTACACCAAAGATTTTATTTTAGCAGATAACTGCTGTATTATACCACACTGTTTTAGGTCCTATGGAGTCCTTTGGGCAGGAGAACCTTCAAGGATGACTGCTGGGAAGGACGATTTTGAATTTGACTCGCCCTAACCTTTTTGATACTTTCGTGCGGTGATCCCAAGGAAAATTCTCTTTATAGTTCGTCAGTTAGCCGGGAACAGGGCAGAGCACTGAAATTTCGAAATTCGAAATTAGAGATTTGGGGGATTTTATGAAGGTACTTGTCATCGGCAGTGGTGGACGCGATCATACCATCGCTTGGAAGTTTTCCCAAAGTCCAAGGGTGAAGAAAGTTTATGTGGCTCACGGCAATGCCGGGATATCGCAAACAGCGGAATGCGTTGATGCCCGAACCATCGAGGAGATGGTTGCATTTGCTGATCAAGAGAGGATCGATCTGACTTTTGTGGGTCCCGAGAGCCCGCTTTCCGCTGGAATTGTAGATATTTTCGAGGAAAAAGGATTGGCCATTGTCGGGCCCAGCAGAGCCGCAAGTCGGCTGGAGTCTTCCAAGTGTTATGCCAAGGAGATAATGCGAGACCTAGGGATTCCGGTGGCGGACTTCAAGATTTTTGACGACCCCGACAAAGCTCGGGACTACGTGCGCAGTGTTGGCTATCCAGTGGTGGTAAAAGCTGATGGTTTGGCTGCAGGCAAAGGCTCCTTGGTCTGCGATGATGTTGCCCAGGCCGAAGATGCCGTGCACCTGCTCATGGAAAAGCGCATATTCGGTGATTCGGGGAACAAAGTGGAAATCGAGAGACGTTTATATGGTCGAGAGCTGTCCTTTTTCTGTTTCACTGACGGCAATTCAGTCCTACCAATGGTGGCAGCGCAAGACTATAAGAGGGCCCGGGATAACGATGAAGGGAAAAACACGGGGGGTATGGGATCTTATTCTCCTCATCCTTGGCTCACCCATGAGATGACCGAGAGCATTATGAATAGGGTTGTCCAACCGCTGATTACTGGCTTTAGGGATAAGACCGGGATCGTATACAAAGGAGTTCTTTATCTTGGTTTGATGTTGGTGGAGGAGCAGGAAGGCATAACCCCCTACGTTCTGGAGATCAATATCCGGCAAGGTGATCCCGAGGCCCAGGTCATACTGCCGCGGCTGGAGAACGACCTAGTAGATGTATCTGAAGCCATTGTCCAAGGAAGGCTCAGTGAAATTAAGCCCCAATGGAACCCGGATTATCGCCTTTGTCTCATTGCCGTCAGTGGTCGCACCAAAGGCAAGAAGGGGTGGTATAAAGGATATCCAGAACGCTACAAGATCGGTTTGCCCATCCAGGGCCTCGACAAGATTGACCCTGAATGTATGGTCTTTCATTCAGGAACAGGTTTTGGTGATGAAGGGCAATTGATCACCACTGGTGGCCGAGTGCTATGCATAGTAAGTCGGGGCAGGAATTTAGAGGAAGCCAGGAAAAAGGCTTACGCTGAGATGGAAAAGGTGCAGTTCGAAGGCATCTATTATAGAAGCGACATAGGTAAGGAGTAGCCCAGATGCAGGCCAGCACGCAATCCAGTCAGTCCTCCCAGACGGCTGTAGTCGGTATTATAATGGGTAGCGACTCTGACCTGCCGGTGATGCAGGAGACCATTGAGGTTCTGACTAATTTTGGTATCCCTAGTGAAATAACGGTGGCCTCGGCCCATCGCTCCCCCCAAAGGGTGTCCGAATATGCTAAATCAGCCAGACAAAGGGGGCTTAAAGTGTTAATTGCTGGCGCTGGTGGGGCTGCTCACCTGGCGGGGGTCCTGGCGGCGGAAACTAGCTTGCCGGTAATTGGTGTTCCCATCGCATCTTCCCCCTTGACGGGGTGGGATGCATTGCTCTCCACGGTTCAGATGCCGGCAGGCGTGCCGGTAGCAACCATGGCTGTGGGAAAAGCAGGAGCTCGAAACGCAGGAATTCTGGCAGCACAAATACTGGCAGTGGCTGACAGCAGGTTGCAAGAGAGACTGGAGCACTACAAGGCAGAACTGGCCGAGAAGGTCGCCGAAAAAGCGGCAGGGCTAGCGGAAAAGTTGCCCAAGCCGTAATCAATAGAAACCAGGGATTGAACCACAAAGGACACGAACCCGCCCGCCTCGCCCGAGCGAGCAGGCTCGCGATGGCGGGCAGGGAGCACAAAGGGAATAAGGCAAAGCGTTCGGTAAACAGTAAACGGTGAGCGGTAAACGAGTCAAATAGTGATTCTGCAACTGTTCACCGTTTATTGTTTACTGTGTTTTCGCTATGCGCTATGCATCAAGGGTGTAATCTTTGTAGTTCAGGTATCAATTGTATAGAATGCCACTTATATTGAAAGTGGAGAAAGATCCCAATCGGAGCGAAGCAGTCATAGGGCAAGCGGCTCGGCTAATTCGCCAGGGAACTGTGGTAGCTTTTCCCACTGAGACCTTTTACGGCTTGGCGGCCCTTGCTACGGATCACAAGGCTGTTGCCAGGGTTTATCTGCTTAAAAAACGAGCGCTTCACAAATCCCTTAGCATTCTGGTTGCGGATTTAAGCGAACTAGATACTTGGATAGAAAACCTTAGCCGCGAAGCACGTCATTTGGCGGCAAGTTTTTGGCCCGGCCCCCTCACCCTCGTGTGCCCGGCAGGAAAAAGGCTACCAACCAACCTCACCGCCGGGACCGGCAAGATCGCTGTGAGGATCTCCTCTCATCCCGTTGCCCAAGCCCTGGTTCAGGCGGTAGGCGGACCCATTACAGCCACTAGTGCCAATCGATCGGGATCTCCGAGTTGCCGCAGCTGTGAAGAAGTTTTATCCCAGCTAGGACAGGACCTGGAAGCCATTCTTGATGCTGGCTTGACGCCCGGTGGTAAAGCCTCTACAATTGCCGACGTAACTACTTGGCCTCCCAAGATTTTACGCATTGGGGCAATTGCCGCCCAGGAGGTTCTCTCTTGCTGGGAGCAAAAAGCATAGGTCCCGTCTTTCCCATCACCATAGTACTCTCTCTGCCACATCCCTACGGTCCAATTAGTTGCCGAGGCAATGTGTACAGAACCCTGAAACCAGCCATTGACGCGGGAGCCTCATGAGGAAGTCATTTTTTAGAAAATTCTTTGATATGGTTCAGGGTAACCTGGTCTCCCGAATGTTTGGATTTGTGAGGGAGATGTTCATCGCCGGTTATTTTGGTGCCACTCGCGCCACTGACCTCTTCGCCATTGCTTTCACCATCCCCACCCTCTTTCGCCGCATTCTTGGAGAAGACATGGTGGAAAAGGCTTTTTTGCCTCCTTTCCGCCAAATGATAGCCGCCGGGGAATACAGGCGAGCATGGATGCTAGCCTCTAGGGTATTTAACCTCATGATGCTACTCCTCTTGCTCATCATGGGAATTTTCTATCTTGTCACCCCGAATTTAGTCAGAATGATCGGCGCCGGTCTCGCTGCCAGTGAGTTCCATCACGCTGAGGTAATGACCTACTTTATTCTTCCTTTTATGGTAGTCATAGGGCTAGCGTCTTTTGTGGGTGGACTTCTGCTTTTCCTGGATGCTACGGCAACCTATGCCCTGGCCCCTATAATGCTCAGCGTCGGAGTAATCCTAGGTATAGTTGGACTCAAACCCTATCTAGGTATGTACAGCATGGCAGTGGGATTTGTTTTCGGAGGGATCCTGCAGTTTCTCATCCAGATTCCCGTACTCATCAGGTCCTCGCGGAAAAGCGAACTGGGCATGCGTTATGCGACGGGCTCAGGAGAGCCCATGCCGGAGCTAAAAGAGGTGGGGCGGCAGTCGGGCTGGATTTTCGGGCAGTCAGTTGCTAACAAGACAGTGGAGATAGTAGACCGAGTACTCGCCTCTTTTCTAATGCCCGGAAGTATTGCTGCCCTTTACTTTGCTC
The DNA here is from genome assembly GCA_022340515.1 of Deltaproteobacteria bacterium. Classification (GTDB taxonomy): domain Bacteria; phylum Desulfobacterota; class Syntrophobacteria; order BM002; family BM002; genus BM002. The sequence goes on along the minus strand of JAJDNT010000306.1, from coordinate 927 downwards.
AAAGGTTAGTGCAATTGCCCAATTCCATCATAGGGTTGGCTGTGGGTAGGGCCGGTGTAACCGAACTTAATGATCAAGTACAGAAGGAGGATTGGCAAGGGTTCCGAAAAACAGTTATTACAGGCCTGCGCTACAATATCGTTTGCATGGTCCCGCTTACCGTATTTATTCTGGCTTTGGTAGGGCCCATTACCTCAGTGGTTTTTCAGCGTGGTGCTTTTGGCAAATCCTCAGTCGATCTCACGGCTCTGGCCTTTGCTTTCTATGCCTTGGGTCTCTTGGGTATGGGGTTGTGGAATTTCTACAGCCGAGTCTACCCGGCCTTGGCCAAGAATCAAATTCCCCTCTACACCTCCCTGGTATCTGCCCTTTTGAATGTGGGGTTGAGTATACTCTTGGTGCGAACCTCCCTTAGGCATGGGGGACTGGCCCTGGCCTCTTCCATAGCTTTTACTATTAATGGGGCAGTACTCTTTGGCGCCTTCAATTTAGAGTTGCGTCGTCTGGGTCAAAGAGCTATTGGTTGGCAGGATCTTGGCGACACCTTACTGTTCACAGCCATCGCCAGTGGGTCCGGTGGTTTGACTGCCTGGTTGATCTATCCTCGCCTAGTGGAAACGTCTTATCTCGCAAGCCTACCTCAGGTGATCTTTCGTTGGGGTGAAGTTGTTGGACTCCTCCTCGCTGCCGCTGTTGGCATGTTTGTTTTTTTTCTGACCCTCGGATACTGGGGTCGATTTCGTAGTAGGCGCACTGAGGCCATCGAGCGGGTCATCTTAACAGGAGGAGGAACGGGTGGACACGTGAACCCTGCTCTTGCCATAGCTGAAGCTGTCAAGGAGAAGGAGCCGAATGTTCGCTTTCTCTATGTGGGAATGCGAGGCAAGGCCGAGTCAATAATCGTCACCCGCGCTGGCTATCCTATTC
>JAJDNT010000292.1 GCA_022340515.1 Deltaproteobacteria bacterium | reverse complement strand
GCCGGTACTTCCAGTGGTATCGAGCCCATCTTTGCCATAACCTTTTTGCGCAAAGTGCTGGACGGTCAGGAGTTACTGGAGGTACATCCTATTTTCCGTGAAATCGCTAAAGAAAAAGGCTTTTACAGTGAAGAATTGATGAAGGTTATTGCTGAAAAGGGGACCATTCAGGAGATCGAAGGGATCCCAGAGGAAGTAAAGCGCCTTTTCGTCACCTCCCATGACATCAATCCTGAATGGCACATTCGTATTCAAGGGGCCTTTCAAAAATACACGGATAATGCTGTAAGCAAGACGATTAACTTCCCCTATTCAGCCACAAGAGAAGACGTGCGTAAGGCCTATCTGCTCGCTTACAACCTTGGTTGCAAAGGGTTGACCATTTATCGTGACGGCAGCAGAGACCAGCAGGTACTCAATATTCAGCGGAAGCCTGCCGAGCCACCGAAGGTTGCCCCGCGGCCGCGACCGGAGCGAACCTACGGCGTAACTCAGCGAATGAATACGGGTTGCGGTAAGCTGTATGTGACACTCAACAGTGATGATTTGGGGCCCTGTGAGGTCTTTGCCCAGATGGGCAAGGCGGGTGGTTGTGCCAACTCGCAGATCGAGGCTACCGGGCGCCTCATCTCATTGGCGCTCCGTTCAGGGGTCAAGCCGGCATCCATCCTGAGACAGCTCATGGGAATTCGCTGCCCATCGCCCGTCTGGCAAGACGGAGAAATGGTACTCAGTTGTTCGGACGCCATTGCCAAAGTGTTGAACGAATATTGCCAGAGTGGATTCAGTCACATGGTAGCTGAAATGGGTGCTTGCCCTGACTGTGGAGCTTCAGTGGAACACGAGGGTGGCTGCATTGTTTGTCGTTCCTGCGGTTTCTCCAGGTGCGGATAAAGGCGCAAAGCGCAAGGCGCATAGAGCATAGAGCAGAGGGCATAGAGCATAGAGTTAAAGGGCGATTTCGAATTGCCAAATTATCAGGCATAACTTCCGGCCTCTGACCTCTGGTTCCTTGCTTCACCTTTTGCTTGCAACGGACTACGGACAGCTGACAAAAAGCCATCCTTTCTCGTTTTTTAGGCTGCCTGCAGCAAGCTGTCAGCTGCCTGCTATTGAAAAATGTTTCATCCCTGGGATATCACTCCTAAAGAAGCCATAGCCCTGCAGAAACAGTTGGCTTCGCACGTTGTATTAAAGCCCTTGCCTAAGAGAATATCTTTGATTGCCGGGGCCGATGTGGGTTATTCCAGCCGCTACAATTCAGCTGTGGCAGCCTTGGCCATCTACACCTACCCTAGTCTTGAGTTCAGAGAACTTGTCCAATTTAGTGATGAAATTAATTACCCCTATGTGCCGGGGCTTCTATCTTTTAGAGAGCTGCCCATCCTTCTAAAAACATTTCCACTTCTCCAAGAGCAGCCTGATGTGGTCCTATGTGACGGCCAGGGGGTAGCTCACCCGAGAAGGCTTGGTGTTGCCAGCCACCTAGGACTCTGGTTAGATTTGCCTACGGTGGGTTGTGCTAAGACAAGATTGGTGGGGACACACGGCAAGATTGGCCCTAAGAAAGGTCAATATAGCTTCCTTCTGCACCGCCGTGAGCGGGTTGGTGTGGTTCTGCGCACCAGGACTATGGTTAAGCCACTGTACGTATCGCCTGGGCATTTGGCCGATGTACAGAGCAGTCTCAGGCTGGTGATAAGATGCTGCTTGAAATACCGTCTTCCCGAACCCATCCGCCGGGCCCACCAGGCGGTTCAGTGGGCAGTGCGTGGGGTATAGGGCATGGAGCATAGGGTAAGGAGTTAGGGGGCAGCGGACAGCCAGCAGCAGGCAGAAAAAAACTAGGAACTTAGAACTAGGCACCTTTTTCAGCGGCCAGAGGAAAGCAAAAAAGCGAAGCCGAAACTCCCCCGGTGGGCTTTAAAATATCTAAGGTTCAGTATGACCCTGTATGTGGTAGTTGCATCTCAAGAGGCAAAGTGTACATTAAAGTATGTAATGCACAGTCTAGGGGACCAGCCTAGACAACGCCTAGGCTAACACTCGGATCACCCAAGTATGCTGAGCATATGTCAACTATTTAAGACCGAAAGAGATTTAACATAAATAGCAGAGGCGTTTGCGCCTGAGCCAGACTGGTACTAGCCCACATTTAGTGGATAAATCTCCTCCTGAAAACTGTCCAAAAGGTTCCTATGGCAGTTGTTTCATCCAAGAAGCATCTTCAAACCACCTCTCCATCAACTTGTCTAGGTCACCAGTTCCTTTGAGCATGCCAAGGATGTTCTGTACCAAATTCACCAAAAGCAAATCATTTTCAGACAGGGCAATACCCAGGGGCTCAAAGGTAAAGCGGGCTTTCCCCACTGCTAGTCCTTTGCCCGAATGACGAAAGGCAGCTACGGCACAAGTGGGATAGTCGGCTACCAAGGCGTGAGCTTTATCCTTAATTAAAATGTCTATGGCTTCATCTAATGTTTCGGTGGTAATGAGCTTGGCCTTGGGGATTAGGTTCTGGACAAACATCTGGCTGGTAGAGCCTTTTAGCGCCACTATGATAAAATCGGGCTTATTGATTTGGGTGGAATCTTGAAAAGAAGCTACTGTATGACTTTTGGTAAGGATGCCTTTGCCGGTGATGTAGTAAGGGCCTGCGAAAGCCACTCGCATATTGCGCTCTGGAGTGATGGTCATGCCAGACAAAATCATGTCTATCTTGCCGGCCTCTAAAGCAGGCAGCAGCTCAGCGAAGGGCATAACCTCAAACTTGAGTTCTACCCCCATTGCTGCAGCCATCATCCTGGAAAGATCGGCATCAACACCTATTATCTTTCCCTCCTTCGTTTTGACGGTCAGAGGGGGCTGGTTGCCTGACGTGCCAACCACTAATTCTCCCTTTTGCACGATCCGATCGAGAACCGGTCCAGCCGTTGCAGTGACTGCAGTTAAGAGGGTTAAAGTCAAGACCAGAACCATCATTGCTTTCGCCTTTCTCATGGCATTCCTCCTTGTGCGGTAAAAGTGTCTGAATATGTGACGGAGATTCAGTATTGGGCGCCGTGTGACTCCCAATTCCGCGGAATTTTTTCGCTAACTGACTTAATATGCAGAATTAATGATTACGGCGGTAGACCCTACTACTAGACAGCAAGGGAATATGGTGTGCCATAGCCCACAGCCTTACCTATCTCGTTTGGTGGACGCGCCATACCATTGGCGGGCACAATTACCACCAGAGTGTGCTCCCTGTCAATCCAAATAAAATGGAAGACAATTGCCTCTACCTAATTCTTCGATAAGCCATCAAGCCGATAGGGACAATTAGGATAATGCTGCACATGCAGTCTCAAGTGGCAACTTTGTCATTGCTGTTAGGTATGTGCGAGCCTTTCGAGCGCATAAATAACCGTTAAGGGCAGAAAACAATCTAGATGCTAATGATAGGTTAGGTATAGAAATGCGGCTCGCGCGAGGTTGGGTGGAGAGTCTCTGTCTTGCACCCTCTGGGTTACACAAGGATTCCAAGTTCGGGTTGTGATGTGAAGCCTAAACCTAACCATCCGCGGCTTACTTCAGGTTAGGCCTCGAAACAGAAATTATCCGCCTAAGACAACACAGCAAGATATGAATACGGCCCAAAAGAAACAAATGCCTAATTAAAGATATCATCCCTTAATCCACACTTCGCTGGCAGAAGATTTGGTACAGTATATAGTGTGTTGTGAGGATGGTTTATTGAATATAAAGGAGAATATGGGAGTGTTTCAGTTTAGAGAAGATAGCTCTGTGCTCTCTGTGGTTAAGTCCAACTTTTGCTGAGTTGCTCCAGTAGTCGGTTAATCAGGTTATCGAAGGATCCAGTAGACATCACCAGGAGCACATCCCCTGATTCGACCTTAGACAGGATGAAGGGAAGCATCTCATCAACGATAGGGAAATAATGTGCATTCACCCCCCGTGCTTTGATGTCTGCCACCAGTTGCTGAGCCGATAGCCGTTCCTCAGGGACAATGCGGTCCAATCCCGGAGGCTCCTTGATAAGCACGATATCGGCAGCATCAAAAACCCTGGTGTAACGCTCTTGGAAGACTCGTCGCTTGCTGGAATTAGTTCTGGGCTCGAAGATTGCCCAAAGGCGGCGGTTGCCATAGAAGGGACGTAACGCCTCTAGGGTAGCCTGCACCGCAGTGGGGTGGTGGGCATAATCGTCAATAACCGTGACGCCATTGGGTTCGCCCCTAACCTCCTGGCGGCGGCGTACGCCGCTAAAAGTGCTGAGAGCTTGTTGGATGATGCCAGTGTCTAAACCTAGTTCGTGTCCCAGGGCCACCATGGCCAAGGTATTGCTCAAATTGTGGGCTCCCGCAAGGAGGGAGTTAAAACTGACCTTCAATCCCTGTGGCCCAGAGACAGTAAAGCGGGTAGCACCCAGGCCATAGTCAGCTTTTTCCACCCTGTATTGGGCCGGATCCTGGAAACCATAGGTGACCAGCCTGCAACTAACTTTCCGGCTGAGGCGAAAGGCCCCGGGATCGTCAGAGTTGACGATCAGTAGACCGTCAGCAGGAATTCTTTTCATCAATTTTGTGAAAGCATTTTCCACCTCTCGTAGATCGGAAAAGATGTCGGCATGATCGAATTCCACACTGGTTAGAACACATATTTTTGGCTGGTAATGAAGGAACTTAGGTTCCTTGTCGAAAAAAGCGGTATCATACTCGTCACCCTCAATTACAAAGTAATTTCCCTGGCCGAGACGATAGCTCTGGTTAAAATTGGACAGCAAGCCACCCACGAGACAGCCGGGATCCATGCCAGCCACGGTTAGGAGCCAGGCGAGTAGTGCGGCAGTAGTCGTTTTGCCGTGAGTTCCCGCGGCAACTATCGATTGAGACGAATTCAGGAAAAAGCGGTAGAGTGCCTGGGGCATGGAGCAGTAATTGAGGCCGGACTCGAGGGTTGCCACCGCTTCCGGGTTGTCACGGCGAATAACATTGCCCACCACCACAAGATCAGGGGGAGGCTCGAGGTTTTCCGCCCGATATCCATCCTTAATGGGGATTCCTCTGGAACTGAGAAAGGTACTCATGGGCGGGTAAACATTCTCGTCAGAACCGTGTACCTGGTAACCGGCCTCGTGAAGCATTGCCGCCAGGGCACCCATGCCGGTGCCACAGATGCCTATTAAGTGGATAGTTTGTATTTTTTTGTTAGATGGTCTCTTCATCATCGTCATAGGTTCGGTTCAGCGGGCAGCAGCCAGCAGACAGCATGCAGACAGCCTTGGACCACTGAGAACTAATTAGTAGAGCTCATCATGTCATTAGGGCTGATAGCCCTTCATTCATGGTCATTTGCCTTCAACCTTATAAAAAAATGATACCGCAGTCTTTTGGCTCTTTGTCATTAGCTGCCCGCTGTCTGCTGCAATCTGCCTGCTGTTTAACCGAATTCCTCCATAACCGCGTCGTGGAGCAAAGGTCGAAATTCCTTAATTTTTTCATTGTCCCGGCTAGGGTGTACTCGATTGCTGAGCAGTATTACTGCTATTTTTTTCTTGAGGTCAAGCCAAAAGGAAGTGCCAGTAAAGCCAAGGTGGCCAACGCTGTTAGTGGAGAAATAGTGGCCGGCACTGGAGTCCGAAGAGGCTGGGGTATCGAAGCCCAGGGCCCAAGTGCTGGAAGTATGGAGGCGCGCCGGCTGTAAAAACTCGGTCAACTGTTTCCTGGACCAGGGAACTGGGGTATTTTCTCCAGAAATTGTGTCCAAAATACAGTCGAGGACGCATTTGACTTCCTGGGCGGTACCGAATAAGCCTGCGTGACCAGCTACACCGCCGAGAGCATAGGCATTCTCATCGTGGACCTCTCCGGAAATGATCCGGCCCCTCCAAGGACAGTATTCGGTGTCGGCAAACTGGTTATGATCAAAACCGCTTTTCTCACCGAGGGGAATAAACCCCGGAGCATCACAGCCAAGATGATCAAAGAGTTTTTCCCGAGTGAAATGGTAAAGATCCACTCCAGTGCTCTCCTCGATAATCCACTCGATGAGCATGAAGCCCAGGTCACTGTAGGCGGTGTTGGTTGCCGGGGGGTAGGCAAGAGGTTCTGCGAGAATCTGCCGACGAATTTGGCTCTTACGAGTCATCTGGGGTAAAGCTGCGAGAGAGAGATAGTAGGGCTTCCAAGCGGGCAGACCAGAACAGTGGCTAAGGAGCTGTCTGAGAGTGATTTTCTTTTTGTCCTCCGGCACTGAAGTGGAGGGAAGAAGTTTTGCAAGTGAATCGTCCAGCCCAACCATGCCCTGGCTTACCAAACAAAGTGTGCTGAGAGTTGTCGCCAGGGGCTTGGTGAGTGAAGCCAGATCGAAGCGGATTTGGCGGGTCATGGGCCGCACCGTAGGGACTAGAGAGCTATTTCCCACTGCTTCAAAAAAGATAATTTTCTTGCTGTGGGAAACCAGGAGGACGCTACCGGGAAATATCCCCTCAGATACGGCCTTGTGTAATAAACCCAGAATCCTATTGTCCCCGCTCATGGTGCTGTGGCTGTTTGATGATAGCTTAGGGTACCCGCCCCAGCATCAAGAGTGGCTGGGAGGCCAAGGGGGAGGGTAAGATTCCGCCTTCCATGGCCAACGGGAGCTCCCGAAAGTATTGGGAAAGAGTTTGGGGCAAAGCGTTCCTCTACCAGATAGTTGAGTTCGTCCCGTGGCCCATTTTCGGAGAAGTCACCCAGAATAAGGCCAGATATCTCTTGGGCAAGGCCGCTATGGATCAACTGGGTGAGCATCCGGTCGATCCTATACAATTTTTCACCCCTGTCTTCAAGAAAAAGAATAGCTCCAGCAAGGGAGGGTAGAAAAGAGGTCCCCAGGAGGTGAATAAGGGTGGTGAGATTGCCGCCGAGAACCGACCCTTCACATCTACCTGACCTGAGGCAGACTGCCTCGGGAAATAACAGCTCTACGGGTGCACTGCTACTGAGGGCGGTCCAAAATGATTCTATGGTTTCCTGGTCAGATGTGGCCAGAGTCGAGACGGTTGGGCCATGGTAACAAATTAAACCCGTTTTGACATGACAGGCGAGAAGCAGGGCGGTTATATCGCTGAATCCCACCAAAGACTTGGGCATAGCCCGAAGCTGTTCATAGGCGATGGCCGGCAGAATACGCAAGGAGCCATAGCCGCCCCGGGCACAGAGAAGACCCTTTATCTCTGGATCTTGGACAAACTCGTTGAAGCGCGAAGCCCGGTGTTCGTCGCTTCCGGCAAGGTAGTTGGGCTGGGATGACTCACCAGCCCCAGGAGAAACAACATCCAGACCCAGCCCCTTCAAGATAGCACAGCCCGCCTCGAGCTCGTGGGCCGGGCAAGGGCTGGCGGGCGACAGCACTCCTACCCGATCTCCAGGTCGAAGCAAGGGTGGTTTGATGAGAGTTAGCATGAAGTTTTATTTTTTTCGTCCTGGTTCCGGGCGAAAATAATCCTGAGCCCTTCCAGGGTCAGATCGTCGTCCACTACTTCAATCTCTTGAGACTCAGCCGCAATTAGGCGAGCCAAACCACCGGTGGCTACCACCATAGGATCGGTTCCAGCCTCTTCTTTGATCCTACGCACGATACCGTCAACCAGGCCAGCGTAACCGTAGACTATACCAACGTTCATGGCGCTAATTGTATCCTTAGTTAGCACACCCTTGGGTTTGGCAAAGATCTCTACTCTTGGCAGTTTGGAGGCTTTTTGGAAGAGTGCCTCGCAGGAGATCATTACCCCTGGACTAATGACTCCTCCCAGGTATTCACCTTTTGGAGAGACATAATCAAAAGTTGTGGCGGTGCCGAAATCCACCACAATAACACTGGTCTTATACTTGTCGTATGCGGCTACTGCATTGACAATCCGATCGGCCCCAATCTCTTTAGGATTGTCGTAATAAATGGGCATGCCAGTGCGGATTCCAGGGCCCACAATGAGCGGTTCAAGGTGAAAGTATTTGTCGGCAAATTCCACCACAGTATTGAGCATTGGTGGCACGACACAGGAGGTCACCATGTGGGTCACGTCGCTAAATTGGACATTCTTGGCCGCAAAGAGGTTGTTCATCAAAATACCGTACTCATCGGCAGTCATATCCTGTTCTGTCCTGATACGCCAATCAGTGATTAACTCTGAACCGCGGTACAGGCCGAGGACCGTATTGGTGTTACCGATGTCGATAGCCAGTAACATAGAATCACTTTAACTGGTAAACTTATAATCCCTTGCCAGCAAACCAGAACAATTTTGCACTCAAGACATAACCCGCCCAATGACAGCCGCAGTTTCCTCAGTCAGTTGGACTACGCGATCTTGGTCCTTCCCTTCGATCATAACCCTTATAACAGGCTCGGTTCCTGAAGGCCGGATAATGAGGCGACCCTCTTCGCCGAGTTTCTCTTTGACCTGTTCCACAGTGCGGGTAATCTCGGGGAAATCCTCCAATGGTTTGCGCTCCTTGACCCGGACGTTCACCAGGTGTTGAGGATAACGTTCCATGATGGAGGCCAGTTCGGACAGAGGTTTGTTTTCAGTAAGCATAACCTCCAAAAGCTGCAGGGCCGAGAGAATGCCGTCACCGGTGGTGTTGTGGTCAAGAAAGATAATGTGGCCAGACTGTTCACCCCCTAGATTATAGTCTTCCGCTAACATTCTTTCCACCACATACCGATCGCCAACCGCGGTCCGGACTAGTTTGCCACCCATGGATTTAAGAGTTATTTCAAGTCCCATGTTGCTCATAACGGTGGTTACCAAAGTAGAATTTTTAAGGGTTTTCTCCTTAAGCATGCGGGAAGCAAATATGGCCATTAACTGGTCACCGTCTATCACTGTTCCCTTTTCGTCAACGCAGATCAAACGGTCTGCGTCTCCGTCAAAGGCAATGCCTAGGTGAGCACCAGATTCCTTTACCAACTCAGCGGTCACCTGGGGATAAACACTGCCGCATTCTTCATTAATGTTGTAACCGTTAGGTTTTACCCCTGTAAGCACCAGATTGGCACCCAATTCCTCGAAGACAGCCGGCGCGACTTTGTAAGAGGCTCCGTTGGCACAGTCTATTGCTATTTTTATGCCGTCAAGGGTGAGATCCCTAGAAAAGGTATTTTTCAGGAAAACCACGTAACGGCCCACAGCATCATCCACTCGGAAAGCCTTGCCCACTTCTTCTGCTGTGGGACGAAGATGATCAATATCGTTAGAAAAAATAAGATCCTCGATTTTTTCCTCAATTGCATCGTCGAGTTTAAAACCGTCACGGGAGAAAAATTTGATGCCGTTGTCTTGGAAGGGATTGTGGGAAGCAGATATGACTACACCAGCATCGGCTCGCATGCTGCTGGTGATAAAGGCTATTCCCGGCGTTGGCAATGGACCCACCAGGAGCACATCCACCCCCATGGAACAAATACCGGAGGCGATTGCGTTTTCAATCATGTAACCTGAGAGTCGGGTATCCTTACCTATAACAATCTTATGACGGCGCTTGTCATTCTTAAAGGCGTAGGCAACACCTCTTCCCAACTGCATAGCCATCTCGGTGGTCATGGGGTATACATTGGCTACGCCCCTCACCCCGTCAGTCCCAAAAATTCTTCCCATAATATGGCCCTCTTGAGCGCAAAGCGCATGGCGCAGAGCGCATAGCGAAATTATTAATCACTTCCATAAGTTAAATAATACCTGTTATAGAAAACTGCTACGCTTAGCGCTATGCACTATGCGTTGATAATGGCGTCCACCATATCTGCCATTTGACGACAGGTTTTGACTTCATGGACCCGGACAAGGTGGGCTCCTTTAATTATGCCGGCACAGACCGTAGCCCAGCTACCAGGTTCGCGCTCGGTTACGTCCTTGTCCAGCACGGCGCCAATAAATGATTTGCGCGAAGTCCCTAAAAGTATAGGGCGCCCGAGGGTGGCCAAGGAGTCCAAATGTTTAACAAGGAGTAAATTGTGGTGTACAGTCTTGCCGAAACCAATGCCGGGATCGATGATTATCTGGTCTCGGGATATACCCGCCTCGCAGGCAAATTGAATCCGCTCTTCAAGAAATGCTATTATCTCGGAAAGCAGCGAGCCATAATGAGGCTCGAGTTGCATGGTACGAGGGGATCCCTGCATGTGCATGAGAACAAGGGGAACCCGTGACTTAGCAGCCAGCTGCAGCAGTTCCGGGTCATAGCGAAGCGCGCTGATGTCGTTGATTATACTGGCACCTGCATCCAGGGCTGCTCTGGCAACTTGACCTTTACATGTATCTATTGATATGGGCAGAGAAGTGGTCTTGGCCAACTGGCTCACAACCGGGATTACCCGCCGCAACTCCTCTTCGATATCCACCGAATTTGAGAACGGCCTGGTGGACTCGCCGCCCACATCCAGGATGTCCGCTCCCTCAGAGGCAAGCAACTCTCCTTGTTTGATGGCTTGATCTGTATGGAAAAAGAGGCCGCCGTCAGAAAATGAGTCGGGGGTAACGTTAATTGTCCCCATGAGCAGGGTTCGTGCGCCCAACTCCAGTGTATGATCACCGCAGCGAATGGTGAAGCGCCCCCGGTTCACGCTTGGGTCTCTCCGAGTTTATCCTTGGGAAGGTCTCTTTCTTTGGCAGTAACGGGGTCCCTCTTTTTTTCGGGTTCCGAATGAGGCTGGCTGATCTCGGTTTGACCGCGTTCTCCCGCAACTACATCCTCAGCGGTAACGGTTCGGGTAAACTCTAGGCCGGGTTTAGTGGTCGTTATGATGGCGTCTATTTCTTTGCCGTCCAGAGTCTCCTTGTCGATTAGAGTCTCAGCGATTTTGTGGAGAAGGTCCTCGTGTTCCTGGAGAATCCTCTTGGCAGTCGAATGAGCCTCTTCCACTATGCGACGCACTTCCTCGTCAATCTTAATGGCAGTCTGCTCGCTATAATCTCGATGTTGGGCAATTTCGCGCCCGAGAAAGATAGCCTCCTCTTTCTGACCGAAAGCAATAGGCCCCAGTGATTCACTCATACCATAAACTGTCACCATTTTGCGGGCTATATTAGTGGCTTTGTCTATGTCATCGCTGGCACCGGTGGTGCGGTGATCGAAAACAAGCTCTTCGGCAACCCTGCCCCCCATGAGTTTGGCCAGGGTGTTTTTCATATACTCCTGATCGTAAGAGAGCCGGTCCTCGATGGGCAGGGTCATTGTAACTCCCAGGGCGCGACCCCGGGGAATAATACTCACCTTGTGGACCGGGTCAGTTCCAGGAAGAAACTTGGATACAAGGGCGTGGCCCACCTCATGGTAAGCGGTGTTGCGCTTTTCTCTCTCGCTCATTATCATGCTCTTGCGCTCGGTACCCATGAGAACTTTGTCTTTGGCCAAGTCCAGATCGATCATCTCCACCTGATCTTTGTCCTGCCGAGCTGCGAGCAAGGCGGCCTCGTTAACCAGGTTTTCCAGGTCAGCCCCGGAAAAGCCCGGGGTGCCCCGGGCAACCACGCTCAGGTCCACATCAGTGGACAGGGGCGTTTGGCGGACATGAACTTTAAGTATTCCCTCTCTTCCTCTCAGATCCGGCAAGGGGACCACTACCTGACGGTCGAATCGTCCTGGACGCAGGAGGGCAGGGTCGAGGACATCGGGGCGATTAGTAGCAGAGATTAGAATGACACCATCGTTGGACTCAAAGCCGTCCATTTCCACCAGGAGCTGATTCAACGTTTGCTCGCGTTCGTCGTGGCCACCTCCAAGTCCGGCCCCACGGTGCCTACCCACGGCGTCGATCTCGTCGATGAAGATGATACAGGGGGCATGCTTTTTACCTTGAACGAAGAGATCTCGGACCCGAGAAGCACCAACACCCACAAACATCTCGACAAAATCGGAACCGCTAATATTGAAAAACGGCACTCCCGCTTCACCGGCAATAGCTCGAGCCAGCAGAGTCTTTCCCGTACCGGGTGAGCCGACGAGAAGAACACCTTTGGGTATTCGCCCCCCAAGCCTGGTAAACTTTTTTGGATCCCGTAAGAATTCGATAACTTCCTCGAGCTCTTCTTTGGCCTCCTCAATGCCGGCCACATCCTCGAAGGTCACCTTGCGAGCCGAGTCTGAAATCAACCTAGCTCTGCTTTTGCCGAAAGACATAGCCTTGCCGCCACCAGACTGCATCTGGCGCATGAAGAAGATCCATACGGCAATCAGGAGGAGCATGGGGAACCAGCTGATGAGGATGGTCATGAACCAGGGAGACTCTTCCACAGCTTTGGCGGAAATCTGTACTCCCTTGTCCCTTAATTCCCGAATAAGGTTAGGGTCATTGGGAACAAAAGTCCTGAATGAGGTTCCGTCTTTGTACTTGCCGTAAATGTCATTTCCCTGGATGGTTACCTGATTTACTTCGCCGTCGGACACAGCAGCGATGAACTCGCTGTAGCTCGTTTCCTGCTTGCTTTGTCCGGGGTGGTTGAACATGTTGAACAACAGGATTACCATCAAGCTGATAACCAGCCAGAGAGCTAAATTTTTGTAAAAAGGGCTCAATGCTTTTCTCCTCAAACTTGGAGGTCGAAACTCCAATTCTCATTTAATACTACTAGCATATCAAATTAGTCATTGCAAAGTAAATGTCAACGGCATTTCCATTGTCCAGATAAGGGGTTAGACAGCAAAAGAAAATTACTCAGTAATAACGCTCACGCCTTCAATCTTTATTTGTTTACAGCTTGCGAAAGCCGTGCCAGAGCTACCACCTGACCGGTAAAGGCCGTGGTGAGAGGAAAAAAACGACTAGGCACTAGGGACTAAGCACCGGGAACCGAATTTAACCTAAGAACAAGTAGTGCATGGTCCCTACTGCCTAGTTCAGAAGGCTGCAAGCTCCTAGCTGAGAGCTCCTTACTCTAGTCCCTCCAAATAGAGGATTCGTAACAGTCGGTTGGTTTTTGCCGTAACCTTGACGCCATCGTCAAGCCGGTGGCCGACAACCCAGATTATTCGTTCCCCACTGCAAAGAATTGGAATCCTGGGACGCTGGCTTTTCGGGATTTTGGCATCGATGAAGAATTTTTTGAGCTTTTTGCCACCACCCAGGCCTAAGGGGCGGAAGCGATCTCCGGCCTTGCTTGACCTGAGCACGAGGGGAAAAGAGACCCTATCTAGATCCACGAGGGCTTCATGGGGATGGCGACTAAACTCAGTGGTCAGATCCACAGCAGCGTATTCAAGGACCATCCTGTGATTCAAGAGGGGAAAGGGGTAGGAGCCAGGTCCAGCGATTTGGTAATAGAAATCTTCAGTGGCCTGGCGGTGCAATGCAATGGTCAACCAGTCATAATTCTTCTCCGCTTTAACCTTCCCTGGCAGATCGATTTGGCTATTGGCGGCGGCAGAGTGGCATAATTGCAGAAGGATTTCCGTGTGATGAAAGCCAAAGCTCCTAAGGTCTCCTTTAACCTTTTCCACCACCCGACGGAGCAAGCGCTTTTGCATGGCAGGGTGCGTCTCTAGGAGGGGTCGAATAGGGAGACGAAGGCCACCGTCCTCGCATTCAGTAGAATATTTATCCAACCACTCACATAAGACAGACTCCCAGAAATCCTCCTCCTCACGAAAGATATTACTGGTCCTCAGTAAGGTGGCACTTAAATTGCTATTAAAATCCTGTTGGAGCCGTGGGAGTAGTTCGAGGCGCAATAAGTTGCGTTGGCACCAAGGCTTCAAATTGGACGCATCTTGCCTCCAGGGAAGACTTTGGTTTTCGAGATAGGATATAATTTCGTGGCGGTGGCATTCCAGCAAAGGTCGAATGACTCCCTGTGGGTTGCTAGGTGGCATGCCGGTAAGACCACGCTGACCTGCACCGCGGAAGATTCGTAGCAGAATCTCTTCAGCCTGATCGTCGGCATTGTGGCCTAGGGCAAGTTTGCTGGCTCTCTCATTGGCCATAATCTGATGAAGGGATTGGTAGCGAAGTGTTCGGGCAGCCATTTGCAGGGAACCACCCTGCTCTTTACGCCAGCCGTGGACATCCACTCGCTGCACCACAACTGGCAGACCCAATTGGCGGGCAAGGTCTTGGACAAATAAGGCATCCTGGTCAGCCTCACTGCCACGCAGACCATGATGGATATGAGCCGCCACCAATTCGACACTGTAGGTCTGCTGTAGCTGATAGAGGATGTGGCAGAGAGCTGTCGAATCAGGACCGCCGGATAGGGCAACAAGCACGCGGTCTCCAGCTTGGAGCATACGGTATGTTGTCAGCGTATCTTGGACTTTCTTAAGCAGCATGCAAACCTTTGTGGAGGAGTATTGGAGTAAGCATTATTTATAATTTTAGCTTGCAGAATGCGGATTGAGACTGAATTCGTTCCTTGAGACTTGGTTCTGACAGCTCAAATCTGAAATGTACATTCTAAAGTCTAATTACGCTGGACTCCATTACTCCATTGTTTCGCAGAAACAACCATTATACGAGAGCAATTATACCGTGTCCAGTGCGGTAACAGAGAGGTTTTTACTTGGCTGCATAGCTGTTGTAAATATATCAAGGATATGCTAATGAACTGCGAGGGCGAAGCCGCCCCTTATCGGTTTCTGCCTTAAGTTTAACCAGGCGGTGAGCTTTTTTCTGCAATGGATAACAGACGGTAAACCATGACTATGCGACGTAAAAAACTTGGTCAGATTCTAGTGGAAGCGGGATTGATTAGTGAAGATCAGTTGGTCTTAGCACTGGAAGAACAGAAAAAGGGAACAAAGAAACATCTGGGCAAGATTATAGTTGAGAAGAATTGGGCCAAGGAAGAGGACATTTGCCAGGCTCTGTCCAAACAACTCAATATCCCTCACGTCAAACTGAAAAATCAGGAAATCCCGGATGAGGTCCTCGAGACTATCTCCCGCAAGCAGGCAAATAGAAGGCTTATCATTCCCTATGAAAAGACAGGAAGACGCCTGCGTCTTGCCATGGCCAATCCACTAGATTATAGCACTATAAACGAGGTCAAATTCAAAACTGGACTTGATGTCTCAGTAGCGGTTGCTGCCGAAGAGGATATTCGTGAGGCCATAGACGAGAAATACGGGGATGCTTTTGACTTCGATATGTTCGCCACCATGGTTCCCACCGAGGAGGTGGAAGTTCTCGCCGAGGAAAGGGAAGACCATGAATACGACGTAGACGAGCTCATCCGCCAATCTGAAATAGCTCCCATCGTTAGGTTGACCAATGCAATTCTTGCCGATGCCATCAAACTGAGCGCCAGCGACATTCACATCGAGCCCCATGAAAAAGAGGTATCTGTGCGCTACCGTATAGATGGGATGATGAAAAATATTTTCAAGGTTGGCTTGCCGGCTTTGGCCCCCCTCGTTTCCAGAATCAAAATAATCGGCGATATGGACATTTCGGTTAAGCGGCGTCCACAGGACGGCCGCACCAAGCTCAAGGTAGGCAAAAATCAATTTGACATGCGTATATCCACCCTGCCCACTATTTTTGGCGAGAAGGTGGTAATCCGCATATTAGACCAGTCCAAGGCATTCATTGATCTTGAAGCACTTGGATTTAAATCCACTGACCTGACAACTTACACCTCCATGCTCACCAGACCGCAAGGCATAGTT
>JAJDNT010000287.1 GCA_022340515.1 Deltaproteobacteria bacterium | reverse complement strand
TACCTACAGAAAAATTGAGGTTGCTTGGATTGTCTCTTAAATTTTTGCCTCTATTCGATCTGACTCCTTAGAAAGGTAGCTTCTTCTACATTCTCCGCAGGTGGCCTCATTGCCATGGAAAACAAGCCTTACTCCGCACTCACACATCCAGCCCTTTTGTCTAGCTGGATTTCCCACCACCAGCGCATAGTCAGGTACATCTTTAAGTACCACGGCCCCGGCTCCAATAAAGGAGTAACAGCCAATGGTGATGCCACATAGCACCGTAGCATTGGCTCCAATGCTAGCCCCTTTTTTGACCAAGGTGGGGCGAAGTTCATCCATGCGGCGGATAGAGCTACGGGGGTTGTATACATTGGTAAAAACCATAGATGGACCGCAGAAGACCTCATCTTGGAGAGTCACCCCCTTGTAGATTGAGACATTGTTTTGGATTTTGCAGCCCTTGCCAATGGTTACGTCAGGACCAATAACTACGTTTTGCCCGATATTGCAATTCTCTCCAATCCGTGAACCAGAAAGAACATGGGAGAAATGCCAGATCTTTGTGCCCCCACCTATCTCGACCCCCTCATCAACAAAGGATGATTCATGGACAAAAGGGTCTTTAGATACAGGTGATAGGAAACTTACTACTGGTCCCCTGTTATTGAGTTGAATCTTGCAACCTTCCTGGTTGAGGGACTCCTGGGAGGCTTCGAGTACCTGTAAGACTCGCAAACCTTCTTTGCCATCGGTTTTTGGAGTCATTCCATGGGCGGCGCACTCCAAAAAATGCTGGCACTCTGCCTTCAGAGGCTCCTCCATCTCCAACTTTACCGGCTCGGCTTCCGCTTTGGCGGCCACGGGAATTCTATGAAGCCACTCTATTTTGTGAGGATACAAAAGCAGTTTCTCCTGGCTCACATCATCAAAAACCGCCATCTTTCTGTCGCCTACAACAACCAGTTTTTGTTCCTTGAAAGGATGGAGCCAAGAGACAAAGATGTGGGCCTTGACACCGCTGAGAAAATCCAAAGTGGTAAGGGTTGTATCCGGTATCTTTTGCTGCAAGTAACTGCCACCGGTTGCATATACTGTTTCCGGCATCTCTTCCAATAGCATGAGAATCACCGAGATGTCGTGGGGGGCGAAACTCCAGAGAATGTTTTCTTCTGCCCTTATTTTGCCAATGTTGAGCCGATTAGAGTAGAGGTATTGGATTTTGCCTAATTCCCCATTTGTTATCAGTTCTTTTAACTTAATTACCGCCTGGTGATATTGAAGAATGTGACCGACCATGAGGGTGAGTTGTTTTTCCTCCGCCAGTTCTACCAGTTCTTCCCCTTCATCTACGGTCAAAGCAAGGGGCTTTTCCACGAAGACATGTTTACCCGCCAAAAGAGCTTTTTTAGTAAGTTCGCAATGACTCTCGGCAGGGGTGGCAATGGCGATGGCGTCAGCTGCTGGTCCTGAACCATCGAGTAAATCGTCAAACCGCTGAAATGTAACCACGCCTTCATACATCTCCTGCAAATCCTGCAGCACTCTTGGGTCGCTGTCACAAATACCAGCCAGGACACCAAGTGCATGGAAATTCCGAACCAGGTTCTTTCCCCAGTATCCTGATCCGGTAACGATTACTTTGATCATGTCATCTTGCATTTATTTTTTCGCTTCCAGTGTTCGATTGAGAATCTTATACTCCTCGATCAGTTCGATTACCCTTGCTGCTGCTGCCTTGGCATCTTCCTTATAGGACTGTATGACCAATTCCGGACTGTACGGTGGTTCGTAAGGAGATGATATCCCAGTAAAATTCTTTATAATGCCAGCCTTGGCCTTCTCGTAAATGCCCTTCTTATCACGCTTGGCGCATTCCTCTACCGGGCAGTCAATGTGTATTTCCAAAAATTGACCATATTGGAAGAGTGACCTGACCTTGCGTCTGTCCTTGAGGTATGGCGAGATAAAGGCAGTGAGGACGATAATGCCGGCATCCACAAAAAGCTTGACCATTTCACCGATGCGGCGAACATTCTCAGCCCTGTCTTCAGGGCGGAAGCTCAAATCAGAGCACAGACCGTGGCGGACATTGTCGCCATCCAGCACATAGGTGGAACAGCCTTTCTTGTGGAGTTCTTTCTCCACCAGATGGGCAATGGTCGATTTGCCCGAAGCTGAAAGGCCAGTGAACCATATAACTGCACCTTTGTGACCATGGACCTGCTCACGGTCTTTCCGGGTGACGTAGCCATTGAACCAGGTGACGTTGTTCTTCTTTGCAATTTCAGAATTCATTTAAAGCTCCCTAATAGGTTTATTCAGTATCTTCTCAAATGCTCCAGAATGTTCAGCCGCGCTGGAAATTGAAATCAACAAAATCAAAACGCTGGACTGTAGCAATTTTCTGTTTCCAACGCAAGATTAGTTTGCATAAAAAGAGCTCACTCTCGCTACCACATACTCCATCTGAGCAGGCTCAAGCTCGGGATAGATCGGTAAAGCCAGGGTTTCTGCGGCCGCTTTTTCACTTTCAGGAAAATCCCCTGCCTTATAACCCAACTCAACAAAGCATTCCTGCTGGTGTAAGGGCAAGGGGTAGTAGATCTCCGTGCCGACACCATGTTCTCTCAAGTAGGTCCGCAGCTCGTCCCGCCTTTTTGCTCTGATCACGTATTGGTTGTAGATATGACCCACGAATTTCGGATTGCGCCCGCCCGCCTCGCCTGAGCGAGCAGGCTCGCGATGGCGGGCAGGGATTGCGGATTGCGGATTTATTGCAGAACCGCTTTCCCATATTGCTTTAGGTGGAAAAATAAAGCCTTTTTCGATCAGTCCAGATTGTTGAAAAAGGGAATTGTAATAGGCTGCGTTTTGCCGCCGTTTATCTGTCCAGGTATCAAGGTATTTGAATTTCACCGAAAGCACGGCAGCTTGCAGAGCATCAAGCCGAAAGTTACCCCCCACCAGATGGTGATAATATTTTGGTTTTGACCCATGAGCCCGCATGATTTTAAGCTTCTCTGCCATTTCTCTGTCGCTGGTGGTCACCATGCCGCCATCACCAAAGCCTCCCAAGTTTTTGGAGGGAAAGAAGGAAAAACAGCCGAAGTCTCCCATGGAACCGGCTCGCGATGATGAACCATGATTCTCGAAAGGATATTCGGCACCGATGGCCTGAGCTCCATCCTCAATCACCACCAGGTGATACTCTTTGGCCAATTCCATGATAGAATCCATTTCGGCACATTGACCGTAGAGATGAACAGGGATGATGGCCCGTATTTTTATACCACTTCCTTTGTGTAGAAGTGCACCTGCGGCATAATCAAAGTTGCATTCTGCCTCAACGAAATTTTTGATGGACCTAGGATCAATATTGTAAGTCACCGGGTCGATATCAACAAAAAAGGGGGTCGCTCCGAGCCGGTATACAGAGCCGGCCGTGGAAAAAAACGTATAAGGAACAGTAATAACTCCTTGGCCAGGGCCAATTTGTTTGACCATGAGGGCAATGAGCAAGGCATCAGTCCCAGAAGACACCCCGACCCCGTATTGGCAGCCGCAATAGGGAGCTACAGCCTCTTCCAGTGCCTCCACTTTCGGGCCGAGAATAAAATGCTGCGATTCGAGGACTTCCTCCATCGCCTGCCACAGCTCATGCTTAATAGTCTGATACTGTGCTTTTAGATCGAGTAGAGGCACTTTCATAACCGTTTATCCCATCCGCCCTATTCGGAATAGTCGCGAAGGTGCAAGATACATTCCGGTTTCACTCCAAGGTCAACAATACGATCAAAATGGCTTTGGATATCCTCGACCTGGGTGAGAAGAACGTATTCATAGCCATCGTTGGCTAGCTGTTCATAGTTTATTACCTTGTGCCCAAAGAAGTTCCGTCCGTCAGATTTTTCATCGAATACTCCAGCGAGCTTTATTGAGGTGTTTTGCAAAAACAGGTGAGCCAATTCTGCAACTTCCCCGCAGCCGCACAAGGCTATCCTGCCAACACCCTCCTCCTCC
>JAJDNT010000278.1 GCA_022340515.1 Deltaproteobacteria bacterium | reverse complement strand
TTCTTGTGCTCAGCCCCTTTCAGGACGAGGAAGCCTTGGCACAGGAGTTAATTCAAACCAAATATGGCTTTCTTTTGTCTTTTTTCGGATCTCCAACTGAGCAGACAAGGGAAACATTTCAGACTCACTTCGGGATGGTATATGATAATCCTGATTTTCTCTTTACCCCCCTTCGTCTCCCCTTTGGCGGTAAGAAAGATAGTGGCTGGATTTTGGAGAGAAGGGGCGAAGGTTGGATCGAGCGAGACGGCGCTTTCCAGTACACCAAAGAATTGGTCAAAGGGTGATTGGGAATTGAGGAATTTAGGGATTCAGGTATTGGTCAGATCTCCCAAGGGGAATCTACTTAATATCTCTTAATTCCTTAATTCCCTAATTCTCTAATTCTCCAATACGCTAGCTATTTAAATCAATCTTATCAAACCCAGGTCGGATGAATGCTCTCGCCTGGGGGAATGTTTTTTCTACTTTCCGCCGCAGTTGTTCGAGGTGGAGGAGAATGTCCATGATCTGATCGCTTCGGTGGGGAAAAAGGTTGCGGATCTCGCCCCAGGCAGCGATGGAACGGTCAATGCCAATTAATGCGACTTTAGCCGACCCATCCGAGTCCTTGGGATATTCAGCAAGAATTTCTGGTTCCCCTAACAACTCGCCCCGGATCGCCCGCATGAGTTTGACATAAATCAGGTGCTGATACCAGCCCACAACTTCCACTGGTTCCAACAAGCCGTCATCTTTTTCAGCCAGGCTGTTGTCCAGCCGCTCAAGGAGTTCGGCAGCAGATATTTCTTCTTCCTCTGGGGAAAAGAGCTCTCTGGCTGATTCCAACCAATCATCAGCCATTTCACTATAGAGCTTAGCCATGCGGGAGCACTCATGATCTCTGGCCAGTTCGTTGTTTAATCTCTCTTCCTGTTCCACTTCCTCCGTATCGATGTAATTTAGGTCTATTCCTTGCTCTTCTGCTGCTTCTTTCAGCATTTCCAGGGTCATTTGAAAGGTCTCTGATAACTTTTTCCAGAAGGCTTCGTTGTCTAGATCTTGAGTCTCCAGGTGATCGAATTCGTCTTGGCCGAGAGCAAAATTCAAACAGCGGGCAGTGAACGGACAGCGTTCACACCAGCGGTCACAGTAGTTATAGATGGATTGGATGAATCGAGGATCTTCGGCCAGCTTCTTGAGACGTTCTTTATCCATTTACGTGCCCCTCTTCTGATTGTCAAAGGCCAGAGTTTTGCAGAATCATCATTCTATTTGGTTAGACAGAATGTGGAGAAGCTATCATATAACAGCGTCAGTCTTCAACAACCGGATCACAGCGGTTATCTTCTTATTGAGTTTGCTCCGACCCTGCTGACCCATAGATCTCCGCAGCCACGTTTTTGAACCAGGGCGGCCTCTGGAGAAGAATGTATATAAGGATCACTCCTATGATGGGGAAGGGAATTACAGTGTCCACCATGCTCAAGAGTATTAAGGTGATGAGATATTTCGTTTTCGTGGTCATACGTAAAACTCCCTTTCATCTATGTAAACAAGAGTTGGTTCCTATCTTCTCACGAGGGAACCGTCAAGGCAAGAAAACTACTGCACTCTCCTCGATCAGCGGTCTATCAAGAAGTAGGTCGTCGGGCAGGCTTGGATCCGAGGAGGGTGAAGAAATGTGCTCAAGGGTGAATGAGGCAGGAAACCGGAGGTTCAATTGGCACTAGGCCGTGATTGAATCCAGAGCAACTTTGCATTGTGAAATCTGAGAAAGATGAAAAAACTTATTTCAAATGAGAAAGTTTAAATGACTAGATCTGCCAGCTGATCAATGCACAGTACGTTTTTTGCTAAAATGTTTCAGGAGAGCCTGTCCTATTCTGCTCTTTATGTATCTCGGCTCCTTCTCTGGCTTTACGGCAATGGAGGCCTCTTCCAAGATTTGCCTAATTTCTTCCCTCTCCGAACCGCTCAGATTCATGAACCGGAGGATCATGCCCCAATGATTTTTGATAAGACAACGTTTACATTGAACCACAGAACTGTCCACCTGAATGGATTTTCCGGTTCGAGGGTTTTTCACTTGCAGAGAGAAAACTGACCCTTTGGGAGGGGCCAGCCTAGTGTAAATGTGGCAACCTTTAGTGGAAAACCGACTACCAATGGCTTGCACAGTTTTCCCCCCCTTGTTGTAGAACACCGGCAAGCTGATATCTGCAATTTGGGGTGCCTTGGTCGGTCCCCCTTGTCTCTGGGTTTCCACTTTAGGCCGAGCCATGAGCTCTTTATTAATGGTAACAACCTCTTTCTCGAAGGGTCCGCTAATTAATCCCTGGAGATAGAGTCTATCTTTTTCCCCTATTGACATAACTTGAATGTCAACACCAATGCTATCCGCGCCACTGACAGGGTTGCAAATGGTAGTCCATACCACTCTACCGGTGAGGTCCAGAGGGTGGTGGTCTGGGGGCCGGATTATTAGGCGAAAATTGTCCTCTAAGGGAGGCAGTTCCCTACAGGAGACCATAACGCCCTCCGAGCTGATATTAACGGTTTCACCCTCCATATGACCCCGGTCGGTGAAAAAGTGTACTTCCCACCTGACCTCAGTTCTCGAGTGATGGTGTCTTTTGGGAGACTTCAAGGTATCCATACTTATACTCCAGAGGCGCAAGGTTACTGTTTCACCTGAGCTCGGCAAACAGCCCAAGTAAGCGCTGAATAAGGAGAAAGCGCTATTTCTCAGTCATTGAGTGGATCCAGCGTATTAGGTAATAGGCAAATGGTGTGCCAGGCTTCAGGCATAGGGCATGGGGCATAGGGCATAGAGCTAAAATTTCGAAATTCGAATTTCGAAATTCGAAATTAATAAAGTGCTTAGTGCCTAGTGCGCTTCGCCCTAGCGCTGCTCCATTTGGTTGAAACAGGGAATGCAGAGTGTTTTGCCCGAGAAGCGCCGGGTGCGGGTTTCCATAACTCCTTCGCCACAGGACTCGCAGATGACACTCTCCATAATGCGGGCGTGGCTGGGTATCTTGCCCTGAGGCTTCTTGAGCTCGAAAAGGTTTTCCAAGGGGATGTCCAAGATCTGCCTGGCGCGGGCCTCATGCAACTGCCAGAAACGATCCCGTTCTTCTTGACTCAGATTCGGCTCAGCCAGCCTGCTTCGGAGGGCTTCCCATTCAGGATCCGGCTGGCCAAAAGCTTCCGGCCTGCTGGCAACACGAACTCCCTTGCCATCCGAGCGACGATAGAAAGTAAAAATATTTTTGCCATGGTCCAGGTGGATTAGATTACCCTTGCCAAAGGTGCAGCCGGTGAGAAACTGGATGGCGTCCACACCGCACATATCTGTTTCAACCACTGCCACAATTTCCTCATCCTGGGCGTGGGGGCCTATTTCTCGCAAGGCCACCTCGGCTGCCCGGATGCCGACGGCAAGTCCCGGACACATGTGGCCGTGAAAAGCCACTGTTTTTTGAACCATCTCCTCATTGATGTCTTTCTGCTCCATTTACTCGCTCTCCAGATCACAGGTACAATAAAGGTCATTATCATCGATCTTAATAGACCAACGATTATCTTAACATATTATTTGCCTTCCGCCTTTTTTACCCAAAACGTACCGGGGATAAAATGGGTAAATTTACCCATTTTATCCCGTAGACAAAGTGGGTAATTGTTGCTCGAAAGACGTAGGTTGTGAAATGGGCGGGCGGTTGAGAGATTATAGTGGCCAGATGAGGGGAATGAAAATAGAGCCCATTATCAGAACGATTAGGTTGAGGGGAATGCCAAGTTTTAGATAGTCACTGAACCTGTAGCCTCCAGGCCCGTAGACCAAAAGGTTTGTTTGATAGCCCACAGGGGTTGCAAAGCAGGCGCTGGCACCAAAACAGACTGCAATAATGAAAGGCTTTGGATTGACTCCCAATTCCAAAGCAACAGAGACAGCAATGGGCATCATCAGGACGGCGGTGGCGTTATTGCTCAGCAGTTGTGTGCTGAGGCTGGTGAAAACCAGCAGACCGGCGAGAATGGTCACTGGGCCCAAGGTTTTTAGTAAAGAGATGAATTCCTGGGCGTAAAATTTGGCCGTGCCGGTTTTTTCCATGGCCGTTCCCAGGGCAATGGTGCCTACTATTAGGATTAATACATTAGCTTGCATGGCCCGGTAGGCATCTCGCAGCGGCAGACAACCGGTGAGGATCATTAGAAAAGCCCCTGCCAGTGCACAGACCATGATGTCTGCCAAGCCGGTGCTGGCGAAGATAATTAGAGCGGCAAAAATGACTCCCGCCATGGGAGCCTTTTTTTTGTGGATAATCTCGTGGTGCACATCTTCCACCACGATGAAATCCGGGTTTCTCCGCAGCTGTTCGAGTTCGTCTTCGTGGCACTGAACCAGAAGTATGTCTCCAATTTTTATTTTAAGCTCTCTGATTTTTTGTTCGATATAATGTACTTCCCGTCTTTTTACGGCAATGATGTGTATGTCATGAGTTCCATGGAGGGTACTTTCAAGAAGTCTCTCGCCGAGCAAAGCCGACTGTGGGGGAATAATGAGCTCGAGGATTACGGATTCTTTGTCACCAGGAATGAAATTTAGATCCTGCCCGGGCTGATGGAGGTCAACAAACTTTTCACGAAGTACACCCAGAATCTCATTTGGGGAGCCCTTCACCAATAAAGTATCTCCTGCTTCTGCCTTTACCCTCTGGCGCCATGGATAGATAATATGAGATTTTCGAATGATCTCGAAGACTTCGAAAAAGGGTGATTTCTCAGCCAGAGCCTGTTGTGGATCCCGGCCTATCATGGGGCTGTCTGGACCCACTACGAATTCGGCCAAATACCTTCTATGCTCGCTATCTTTCACTTCACAAACCGGAGTGGCGTGTCCGGGCATGAGCCGTGAAGAAGCAAAGTAAATGAATCCTATCCCCAACAAGGCAATGGGAACGCCCAATGGGGTGAGCTCAAAAATGCCTAACTTGCCGTAGCCGTACATGAGGCTCAGGTCGCTTACAATGATGTTGGTGGAGGTGCCAATAAGGGTGCAGGTGCCAGCGAGGATAGAGGCATAGGAGACAGGAATAAGGAGCTTGGAGGGGCTGAGATCATACGCACAACTAAGACTCATTATGATGGGAATGAAGAGAACCACAACAGGAGTATTGTTGATGAAACCAGAGGCGAAGGCCACTATCAACAGGGCCAAGAGCATGGCAAGCTTGGGCCTGCCTCTGGACAAATGAATTACCGTCTCACCGATAAAGCCCACAGCTCCGGTGCGAATCATGCTCTTACTAATGAGAAACATAGCCCCCACTGTGATGACCGCAGGGTTGGCGAAACCGGCCACAGCTTCCAAAGGCGAGAGAATACCAGTTGTCATCAACGCCACCATGACACCAATGGCTGTAAGATCCACCGGGAGCTTCTCAGTTATAAGGAGGATCAAGGTTATGATGAGAATGGCAGTAACCAGCCACACGGCCATGGACGCTCCTAGTCAATGTCCATCCGGAAATCTGAGATTCCCGGATGGAGCTGTCAGCATTCAGCGGTCAGTTTCATGAGTCGTATTCTTATTTGCTGATGGCTGAGTGCTGATAGCTGATGGCTTTAATCTGAAAATCAGGGTTTTCAGATGATAACTAGTTCACTAAGGTTCACAATGACGGGCAGGATTATAGCAGTTTCTCTTCCAGAAAGCAGGCCTCACCTTGCTGAGGCTAGGAAATCTTTCCCTCTGTGCCTGGGGGGAGAGGTCACTGGCTCTGCCACCCGCAAAGGCATAGGGCAAGTGGCATGGAGCCAGGGGTCATAATCCAGAATTCAGAAGAAAGACAATCAAAATTGACTTCATCAAAGCTACCTCCTCTTTGAACCGCAGAATATCGAACAAGGAATATCGAATATCGAAGTGATCACTTCATCATTCTGCGGTTCCTTGTTCTGCTTTTCGACCTGCCCGCCATCGCTCTCGCTTAGGCGAGGCGGGCGGGTATTTAGTGCTTTGAAACAGCTTTCCTCTCTCGTTTGACTTCTGACTTCCGACTTATAACCAGGTATGGTTAAAGGGATAGACTAAGAGAATTCTTTGGTTTATCCCTAGTAGAAAGAGCCGAGGGGATAGCTTGTTAAAACTTGCACTTACTTTTAACTTCTGATAAATTGAGACAGACTCGCCCAAGGTGGACAAAGGCCGGATCGATCGCAGTGAAAGGATAGTGGGGATTCGGAGGCGGGAAACTGGTAAGATTTACCGGGAGTGGTTATTTTCTTGGATAGAAAAAACAATCTGCTGGTGTTACCCAAGCCTTCCGGGGCCAACGGTAGAAATACAATAGCTTGAAAAAGAAATAAACAAGGGGGTCGTATGAAGGTTCTCGTTGCGGTCGATCAAGACCTGGAATCACGTCTGGCACTTCGGTACACTTGCTACCTGCTAGAACATGTCGATGCCGAGGTGGAGGCCATCCACGTAAAGAAGGATGTGGGAAACATCATTCTGGAAGACTTCGACATTCCATTTTTGAAAAAAGATCACAAAAAGAAAATTGACGAGGAAGCCAAAGAGGTCGAGGCGGCCATTTCTGATGCCTGCGAGATCTGCCTCGAGGGTAAAGTCCCTTGTGAACCCAGGATTCTGGTGGGGGACCCGGCGGAGGTGATTATCCGTGAAGCCAGCGATAAGGATGTCGACCTCATTGTACTAGGCTGCCATCGGTGTTCTGCTCTCAGGGAGATGCTTCTGGGGCAGGTGCACACTCAGGTCGTCCATCACGCAAACCGGCCCGTGCTCATTGTCAGAGAACTGAGAAACATACATCTGGTGCTGGTGGCCTACTCCGGCTCCTCTTGTGACCAAGAAGCTCTCAATTTTATCGGCCCTATGCTGTTGAGGAAAAAGCCCGAAATCACCCTTATGCACGTTCGCAATACCGAAGACCAAGAAAGCCAGGAATTTGCCGACGCCTGTGTTCTAAAGGGGGAGGCCACCTTAAAAAACCTGGACCACCAACCTCAAACCAAGCTTATAGAAGGCAACGTGGTCGAAGAAGTGGTCCGAGAAATAGCCCTAAATAACTACGATCTGGTGGTGCTTGGAGCTCAGGGTTTTGGCAAGTCCGGTCTTTTTAACATCCTGAGTGAGAGATCACTGCAGATTATTCGACGGACCACTCGGCCCATACTGCTGTATAAAACAAAGTCCTGATGTCACCCAAGGAGGGAAAAGCGCCACCTCCAATTCAGCTTCCTGCCGCGCTGCACTTAGTTTCAAGAATAGTTTTATCTTGACAGAAAGATGAGGGATTGCTAGCTTAGATGGGAGTTTGTTATAAAATGCACGTACTCTTTTTTCACATCTCTCTTGTAAGTCCTATCCGATTCACTTGATCAATATCTATCGAGGTTAGTCAATGCTTAGAAACGGTTGCAGAGTGCTAACGGTTAAGGCGGTTTTTCTCTTCCTCTGGTTGGTATCATCACCCGCATGGGCTACAGTAGAAGCCGCTGCTGTAGAAGGTTCGCAACGTCCCTGGTGGTTCTGGCCTATTGTTCTCTTTTTCTTCTGCTTCATCCTGGGAATCCTGGCGGTTTTGGCCGGCGTGGGTGGGGGTGTGCTTTATGTTCCCCTGGTGAGCGGCTTTTTCCCATTTCACCTTGACTTTGTCAGGGGGACAGGGTTGCTGGTGGCCCTGGCAGGGGCTCTGGCAGCAGGACCGGGTTTGCTCAGGAGAAACTTTGCCAATCTCCGTCTCGCCCTGCCGGTTGCTCTCATTGCCTCCAGCTGTGCCATTGTCGGTGCTCTCCTGGGTCTTGCTCTGCCCACGAACATCATCCAGATTGCCTTGGGGGCGACGATCATTTTCATCGCGGCCTTACTCACCTTGTCCAAGAACGTGGAGCGGCCGGTGGTGGAAAAACAGGACGGCATAGGGGGAGCCTTGAAAATGGCCGGTGCATATCTGGAGCCTTCCACCGGAGAAAACATCGAGTGGAAAACCCACCGCACCCTTCCAGGGTTGATTCTTTTTATCGTCATTGGGGTTATGGCCGGTATGTTTGGTCTCGGTGCAGGGTGGGCCAATGTGCCCGTGCTCAATTTGCTCATGGGGGCACCACTAAAACTTTCAGTGGGAACCAGCAAGTTTTTGCTTTCCATCACCGATACCTCGGCGGCCTGGATCTATCTCAATCAGGGCTGCGTTATTCCCCTCATGGCGGTGCCTTCCATCGTCGGACTCATGCTGGGATCTTTTGTGGGAGTGAGAATCCTGGCGGTGGCGAAGCCGAAGGTCATCCGCTACATTGTCATTATAGTGCTTACGTTTGCTGGGATTAGGGCCCTTATGAAGGGCCTTGGTATTTAATCAATATCCATCCGTAAATCCGAGATTCCCGGATGGAGCTGTCAGCATTAAGCATTCAGCAATCAGCGGTCAGATTAATGTATTGTATTCACATGTATTTTGCTGATGGCTGAGGGCTGATAGCTGATCGCGTTCATCTGAAAACGGTCGTTTTCGGATGAGCACTAATCAGTGAGGTGAAAAAATGACACCTAAGGCACCACCAACTCCACCAGAACAGATAACCTATGCCAACCTGCTTTTTTATGGCAGCTGGGGCGCCATAGCGATCCTGCTGATCACCTTCGGGGTCTACGTAAGTGGAATTCTTGAAAGTTACATACCCATCAACGAGGTTTCGCAATACTGGTCCATGCCGGTGAGCCATTACGTGCATGAGGCCAAAATCCCCATAGGGTGGGGATGGGTTACCCTGTTGGGCAACGGCGACTTTCTCAATTTTATCGGCATTGTCCTGCTGGCGGGGATGACCATAGTCTGCTTTCTAGTCATTTTACCTAACTATGTTAAACAGAAAGATATCGTCTTTATAGTGCTGGTCATACTGGAAGTGTTGGTACTTTGCCTGGGTGCCTCCGGACTGCTGGGTACTGGGGGCCATTAGGTTAGTCAACAGCTTTAGTTGCCCTTGGCACTCTATGGGGAGTCAAATAACAAAACCAGGGTCTCAGGCCCTGGTTTTTTTTTGCTCAAGCTCAGTACTCTTCAAATTAAAAAAGTAGGTTCAGAGGCTTATGGTCCAGACATTTAAACGATTTCCCTCACGGTCTGTTTCGCTCAGTCGCAACTGGTAACCAATGCTTTTGTAGAAGTCGTTTGCCGGAGCGTGAGCCGGACATTTCAGCTCTATGGTTTTCTTGCCGCGGATTCGCGCATCGGAGGCCACTGCTTCCATGAGCAATTTTCCAGCTCCCTGCCCCCGGTGATCTTTATCGGTGCACAGATAGTAGACGGTGGTATTTTCTTGTCCTTTGAGACTTTGATGATTGAAAACAACAAAGCCTATCACTTTGCCCTCGCCACTTTTGGCGACGAAGATCTCTCCCCTGGTTAGTTGTTGCAACAACCACTGTCGGTGGTGAATGATTGCCCCCAGTTCATCCCGGTGTACATCAGCCAAGGCCAGGATGGCGGGAGCATCCTCCTCCGATGCTTCTTGGACTGTAAAGGAATTTGTTTCACTACGTTTCATTTTGTTGACAAGGTTCCAATTCTGGCGTAGGTTTTATTACAATCGATAGAAACTGTTATCCTTGATAGTATGAGGTGTCAAGGAGATTTACACCATGAATTTTTCCTCTTTTCCAAAAGAAAGTGTCAAGGTCGAAGAAGTAATAGACTGCATTCCTGTGGGGGTCGCTGTTCTGGACACAAACCTGCGCCTCCAGGCAATGAACCGAGCCCTTGAGGCCATGACCGGCTTCAGCCGAGAGGAGGCCATAGGGATTGATTGTTCTCACATAATCAGGAATAACCTTTGTACTCAGAAGTGTCCGGCAAAGCAGGTCTTGGAAAATGACCGAGCTGTGCATCTTGAAGGAAACATAGTCAATCGGGAACGACAAAAAATCCCCGTTATGATCCACGCCTCTGTTCTCAAGGACGATGAGGGTAAACCCCTAGGGGTGATAGAGACGATCGAGGATATTTCCCTCCTTCGGGAGCTGGATAAGAAGACACGAATAACTCACGATTTTGCTGACTTGGTTGGTCACAGCCCCAAGATGCAAAAACTCTTGGAAATACTTCCTATTATCTCACAGACTGATTCCTCAGTGCTGATAACCGGCGAGACCGGTACTGGTAAAGATCTGATTGCCTCGGTGATCCATAGAGTGTCCCCCCGAGCGCAAGGGCCTTTTGTCAAGATCAACTGCGGCGCTTTGCCCGAGACACTTTTGGAATCAGAGCTTTTCGGTCATACACGGGGCGCTTTTACAGGTGCGGTGCGGGATAAGCCAGGTCGCTTCCAACTGGCCGACGGAGGGACGCTTTATTTAACGGAAATTGGCGATTTACCTTTGACCCTTCAGGTCAAGCTTCTGACTTTCCTGGATGACAAAGAGATTATCCCTTTGGGCGGGACCAGAAGCGCAAGAGCCGATGTGCGACTGATAGCCGCAACCCATCGTGATTTACAGGCCATGGTGCGGCAAGGAAATTTTCGAGAAGACCTTCTTTTCCGACTCAATGTGGTGAGACTCGAAGTACCGCCCCTCCGAGAGCGGCAGGGAGATATCAGACTTCTGATGGAGTATTTCCTCAACAAATTCAACAGACAATTTCAAAAGAAAATCAAAGGCTTTTCCCCGGAGGCCATTGAGATCCTCAGGCAGTATCCCTACCCGGGTAATGTGCGCGAGTTGGCCAACATGGTGGAATATGCCACCAATGTCTGCCATGAAAGCATTATAAAGCAAGAACATTTGCCTGATTATCTGGGAGGACCATGGGATGAAGCCCTGCGACCAGAGGTCAGGGCGACTGTTGGTGAAATGGGCAGTTACCCTGGGCTGGAGGAGAGTATAGGAAAGAGGGTGGCTGACAATCGCCTCAACTGGCGAGAGATGGAACGTCGCATGATCTCCGAGGCCCTAGTAAAGAGCAGGGGCAACAGGACCAAGGCGGCAAAAATTCTTGGCTGGGGTAGGTCAACCCTTTGGCGTAAGATGAAGCAGCATAACCTGGTTTGACCGTTGGACCGATATAGTGTGTCAAATAGTCTCAATTTTGCACCAAAAAGAAATCCGGCGAATGTTTTATTTTGTCTCATAATAAAACAGATAAAACTCCTTTATATTCTCAAGATGCTGATTTTATTAGATTTTATATGTGGCACGATAATTGCTGATTAGCGGGAAATGAGCGAGAAACTGCTGATTACCATTTGGCGAGACCAGGTGGCGCCGCGCTTTGACCTGACCAGTGAGGTACTGGTTGCCACGGTGGATTCCACCGGTGAACCCCTGCACTCCAAAACTGTGGTTTTACCAACCGTGTCCGCTGAAGATCTTTGTCATATGATTCTCACCGAAGGGATCAATACGGTAATCTGCGGTGGTATAGAGGAGGAGTATTTCGAGTATCTCAGCTGGAAAAAAGTTAAGGTTATTGACTCGGTAATAGGGCCGTACCTCCAGGCCCTGGAGCTTGCTAGAGTCGGTAAACTCGAGCCCGGAGCTATCCTGAGGGAAGAAGCTTCTCAAGGTTGATGAAAATGAGCGGTATGTGGCAAAAGTTTCGACGGTTCATGCCTAAAGGCTTAAAGGACTTTCCCAACTACGGGGAGGGTCCCGAACGATACGACCTGCTGCGCAAAAATTTTGTCTTGATTGTCTGTGCCACTGCAGTCATTCCGCTGCTGCTCATGGCGGCAATCAACTACTATCAATATCAAAGTGCTCTCAAGGAAGAAATCGTCAAACCGCTGAGAAGGTTGATCACCAACACACAACACACCCTCGAGCTTTTCCTGAGCGAGCGGGAGTCCACCCTGAGGTTGCTGATTCGGGAGCGTTCTTTTGAGGAACTGAGCAACCAAGCTCGTCTCAATTTCATTTTTCAGAGTCTTAAAGCAGAGTTTCCGGAGTTTGTAGACCTCGGTCTCATCGACTCTTCCGGTTTACAGAGAAGCTACGCCGGGCCCTACGAACTCAAGGGCAAGAATTACAGGGATCAAGACTGGTTTCAGGAGGTACAGCTTCGCGGGGTTTACGTCAGCAATGTTTTTCTGGGCTATCGGAAATTTCC
Source organism: Deltaproteobacteria bacterium (assembly GCA_022340515.1). Classification (GTDB taxonomy): domain Bacteria; phylum Desulfobacterota; class Syntrophobacteria; order BM002; family BM002; genus BM002. Next base: position 4,431 of record JAJDNT010000278.1, on the reverse strand, counting down.
GCATTTCGTCATAGCCATCAAGCGGGATGCTGTGGAGGGTGATTTTTACGTGTTGCGCGCCACCATCGACACGGAGAAATTCAATCAACTCATCAGCACCATCACCCTGAGGCCCGGGAGCGATATGTTTCTTATCGATCAGGAGGGTGTCCTGCAGACACCTTCGCGAGCCCACGGCAGAGTTCTGGACAAAATTTCTCTTTTGGTCCCACCAATGAGCCAGGAAGCGGTGATAACCAGAACGAAAGACGAGCACGGGGAACACCTGCTAGGTTACGCCTACTTGCGGGGTGCCAATTTTATTCTCGTTCTGACCAAGGAACCCGGCGAGGTGATGGCCGGCTGGTTTACCTTGAAAAGCGAACTTCTCCTGGTCCTAGTGGTCAGTGTGGCGGTCATCTTCATAGTCTCTTTAAGGGCCACCAACCTCTTGGTAGATCGAATCCGCGAAGCCGATCAAAAGCGTGAGTCCTGCTATATCGAAGTGGAACACACTGCCAAGCTGGCTTCACTGGGGAGGCTGGCCGCTGGGGTGGCTCATGAGATCAACAACCCTCTGGCTATTATCAACGAAAAAGCAGGCTTGCTTAAAGACCTGGTGGAATTCTCCAAGGAATACCATGACCAGGAAAAATTGCTATCCCAGGTGGACTCCATCTTGAGGTCGGTCAACCGCTGCCGGGAAATAACCCATCGGCTGCTGGGATTCGCTAAGCGCATGGATTTGAAGGTTGAGACCATACACCTCAACGAACTGCTGCAAGAGGTACTGGGGTTTTTGGAGAAGGAGGCTTTCCACCGAGATATCAAGGTAAATTTCAACCTTGCCCCGGATCTCGCCCCCATCGCCCACGACAGGGGGCAGCTGCAGCAGGTCTTCTTGAACATCATTAACAATGCCTTTGAAGCGGTGCAGGACGGGGGCAACATCACTATTGCCACCAAGGCAAATGAGACGGATCCCAGCACCGTTGAAGTTGCAATCAGCGACGACGGCCGTGGTATTCACCCGGATGACCTTAAACACATATTTGATCCCTTTTACACCAGGGGTAAGGAGCAAGGAACCGGACTGGGGCTATCCATTTCTTATGGCATTGTAGCCAAATGCGGTGGGGACATTAGAGTAGAAAGTAAGGTGGGAAGGGGTAGCACTTTCACGGTAGTTCTTCCTCAGAAATGTCAGATGGCATAGGAGCCGAAGATGTCTGAATACAGGGTGTTGCTGGTTGATGACGAAGAAGAATTTGTCTCGGCCCTGTCGGAGAGACTCATGTTGCGAGGTATCGAGGTGGACAGCGCACTAAACGGGGAAGCAGCATTGGCTAGGCTGGTGGAGAAGGAATTCGAGGTGGTAATTCTCGATGTGATGATGCCGGGGCTGGGTGGACTGGAAGTTCTGAGGCAAATCAAATCGACCCATCCGAATACCCAGGTGATCCTACTGACTGGCCATGGATCCACCAGGGAGGGTATTGAAGGAATGCGGTTGGGCGCCTTTGATTACCTGATCAAGCCGGTGGACATAGAAGAAATGCTGGCGAAAATGAAAGAAGCTGCCAAGGCAGCGAGAATGCGTTGAAGCCATGACTAAAAAGGTTGAACAACTCATTAGAGCAAAAGAGATAGGTTTCATGGGCAAAGTGACTGCCAGCCTTTCCCATGAGATCAAAAACACTCTCGCTATTATTAACGAGTCAGTTGGGCTCATGGGAGATCTCCTGGGAAAAGACGCGCCCAAAGATTGGCCACCGTACTCGAGATTAACCAACCTGCTGGTCTCCATAGAGGAACAGATACAGCGGAGTGCGGCTATTGTCAAACGGTTGAACCAGTTCGCTCACAGCATGGACAAGCCTTTGGTGGACTTAGATCTCCATGAGTTGGTCCGGCAGATTACCACTCTGGCGCAGCGATTCGCCAGGCTGAGAGGGGTTCAACTCGAGGTTGAAACTGCCCCTGAGTCGCTGATGATCCACGGCGATCCCTTTAGGATTCAATACGTTATCTTTGGGTTTATCGAAAGGGCCCTGTGGCGGTGCTCCCCTAATCAAACAAAAGTAACCCTAGTCTGCTCCCCCTCGGAAGACATGGCACAAGTCATTGTCAAAGACCAAGGATCTCCAGAAGGGGATTGGCTCAGAGAGCAGATAGCGGCAGCCTTGTCCCCCACCGGTATATCCCCTGGAGAACAAGATCCAGAACTTGCCATACTGGCTCTGACCATGGCGGAGCTAGGTGGCTCAGTTGAAATCGAAGAAGTTGGTAAAAATGGCAACAAAGTCATTCTCTCTTTCCCCGCAAAGATGCATTAAGGTTGATTGTCATATATTGGAGAAGATTCACCGTCCAGCTCACCCGCGTCGCCTGAACTCCTTAATCCTCTTCCCAGATTTTTCCATTTGTTGACTTTTGAATTAAAATGAAACATATGAAATAGTCTCATTATGAGACTTAATGAAACATATAAAGTTCCCTTATATTGTAAACTATTGAAATAAAAGTAAATAAATATGTGGCACGGTCATTGCTAAATAATATATACAAAGAGTCTTGGGAACAAAGGAGAGTGGCCATGAAAGGTCTGAGAAAAAGATTAGAAGATTTGATGAATGCGGTGACTTTTGCCGAGGCAAACGAGTCTGAAACCGCTTTGTCTTTTGTGGAGGCGAAGGCGAGGGAAAAAAAGAAAGTGACTTTGGATGATTTGCTCACTGCAGTGACCTTTGCCGAGGCCGGGCTAGCTGATACGGCCAGGGAGTTTCTCCAAAGGGCTGGCAGAAAGGCAAAAGGGGCTCGTCTGGAACTTCCCGGGGTCAAAGTTTGGGTCGGCCGGATTTCCATGGACGATTCTCCCCTGGCGGGGGTGAAGATCTGGTCAGGCCTGGTTCCGGTAAATGCTTAGCCTTAGTTTGATCGGCCGAAACAATGGAAACGCTCTCGCCACGAGGGGGTTTGGATAGTGTGAAAGAGAATGTCCTGATGATTGGCGAGGACTCGAGATTTATGGGGACACTGTCCGAGCGTATCTGCTCAAAGGGAATGGCGGTCAGCTTCGTCCAGACAGCCGCAGAGGCACTTGCCATTTTGCAGCGTGATGACATCGATGTGGTGGTCATAAACGTGAACGATCTTGGGGCAAATGGAATCAGAATATTGGATTCCATGAAAAAGACAAAAACCTTCGCCGAGTTTATTACCCTGACGAGTCCCTCCAGCATCCACTGGTCAATCGAGGGCATGAAACGGGGTGCTTTTGCCGACCTGCTGATTCCCTTCGACCTCGAGGATCTTCTAGCTAAGCTACACGAGGCTGGAGCCAAGAAGAAATCCAAGAAGGGCAAGAGCAAGAAATCAATCCGGAAAAGACTTGAAGATCTTATGGTATCTGCTACATTGGCCGAGTCGGGAGATTTCAAGGGTGCCAAGCAAATTCTCAACGAGGTGAAAGAGCAGAAATCTGCCCCCGAAAAGGAGGAGTAAACATGAAGGATATGAAGGTCTTGTTGGTGGATGACGAGGAGGAATTCGTCAAGGCTCTGGCAGAACGGTTACACATGCGTGATTTGCGTTCCGATACCGTCCTTGACGGCGAGGAGGCTCTTTCCTATGTGGAAGGTCAGGAGCCAGATGTCATGGTCCTGGATCTGAAGATGCCCGGCATAAATGGCATGGATGTGTTACGCCAGGTCAGGAAGGCCTATCCGAACATCCAGGTGATCATTCTTACCGGTCACGGCAGTGAAAAGGACGAAGAGGAAGCCAAAAGGCTGGGTGCCTTTGACTATCTGGAAAAACCGGTGAACCTGGATGTGCTGGTAAAAAAGATGAAAGCCGCCTACAAGCGCAAGATGGAAGATACCATGGTGGCTGCCACCTTTGCGGAGGCCGGAGACTTTGAGTCCGCCAAGAAAATTATGGATGAAGATGATTAAGTAGGGAGAGGCCAATGACTTCAACAGAAGAAATTAAGGTACTCCTGGTTGACGATGAGCCCCATTTTGTCAAATTGCTGGCAGAAAGACTGGAGGGCCGGGGGTTCAACGTTGAAACAGCCGGGGGAGGTTCTGAGGCTGTCGACAAGGCCAGAGGTGAGCCATACGATGCTATCATCCTGGACCTTCTCATGCCAGACATGGACGGCTTGGAGACTCTAAAGCAGCTCAAAGAAATCAATCCAGACCTACAGATTATTCTACTCACGGGTCACGGCACTATTGACAAAGGCGTGGAGGCCATGAAGCTGGGAGCCATGGATTTCGTGGAAAAACCTGCCGATTTCAAAGAGCTCTTGGAGAAAATCAAAAAGGCCAAAGACAAGAGAATGCTTCTGGTCGCAAAAAGACATGAGGAGAGGATCAAAGAGTTGATGAAATCCAAGTCGTGGTGAGACTGGAGAGAAATCCACCTGGATTGAACCACATCTCATTC
>JAJDNT010000255.1 GCA_022340515.1 Deltaproteobacteria bacterium | reverse complement strand
CCGCAGAACAAAAAACCGCAGAATGATGAAATGATCACTTCGATATTTGAAATTCCTTGTTCGACATTCTGCGGTTCATAGAGCCGGTGGCTCAGATGAAGTTAATTTGGCTTGTTTTTCTCCTGGATTCTAGATTCTTGCTACTGACCGCTTGCTCTTAAATCCGAAATTGTCCTTCGGACTCCCACCCTCCGGCCGGGTTCCCAGTTTCGCAATCCGCAATTCAAAATCGAAAAGTGTCTAGTGCCTAGTGTTTCCCTGTGCCAGGCGCTTTCTTTGATGCTGTGCTGCTTGGTACATAAAGGTGCGAATCGCTGCCTCGAGGTTGGGTTGGTAGGTGCCGTCGTAGGAGGCGTCAATATAAGGGATTTGCTTACGGTCTAGGAGAGGTTTGAGAACTGCTGAACACATAGTACTGGGCATGCAGGTGAAGGGGAATACGTTGACGATGCCATCAAAGCCGTGGAGGCAATACTCCAAAGCTCCCCCGATGCTCAGACCGGCTTCGGTCCCCACATGAAAAGAGAAGAGCCGACCGTTATCGAGTTGCTTTTCAAGTTTATCAATCTTGTGATCATTGTAAATGTGGAGGTGTTTTTTCACCCGGCGATAAATCTGATCCATACGGAAATACTGGTAAGTTAGTTCAATGCGGTTACTTAACCATTGTCGCAGGTTTTGGCTCAGTGACTTGAGGTCACGCTGCTTCAGGGCCAAGAGGGCTTTTCTTCCGGCCTTCTGCATATTGTCATAGGAAACGTAGTTCACCCATTCGGCAAGAGAGGCGTTAACCACCTCACCCCCATAGCTCTCCAAGAGTTTGATAAGATCCTGGTTTGACTTGGTGTGGCTGCGCAAATAAATCTCGCCCACCATACCTATGAGCGGTTTTGCTGGAATGGTGGGCTCTATGATGTCCTGGGCCTTGACAACTGCCTCTTCTAAAGTCCGGTAGATCTGTTGGAACCTCTTCTTACGGCCGTGTATTTCCACTGCCAGACACATATTTTCTAGGGTCTTTTCATAATAGGCTTCGGCCTGACCCTTCTCTTTCTCGTATGGACGAGTGCGCCAAAGCATTCGATCTAGAATATCACTTATGACTACGGCCACATAAGCACTTCTGCGGAAATGCGTCTTCTCCTCCGGCTTCATCAAGCCAGCCACAGAATAGGAGTCTTCGGCGGTGAGGGAGGCAATGCGGGTCTTGCTGAAACCATCCATGGAGTCCAGGATGATTCGGTGCAGCTTGTTGTACATGCCGAATCGGCATGGTCCCCCAGATTCGGCCATGAAGTAAAGATAGTTTTCAGAGTTAAAACCTTCTCCGAGGCGCTCCTTTTCGCGCTCCAGATGGTAAAGGACATCTCCCAGGGTGATCTGGCAAGGAAAGCATTCTTTGCCAGAGGTGTACTGCTTGCCCAGTTGCAAACCTTTGTATGTTTCCATTACTTGCGCATCGATGCCGAAACTTCGCATTGCAGCAGCAACAAGGAAGCTGCCGGAATGCCCCATCTCCGGTAAGAGTATGGTCTTATTGGCCAAGCTGAATTTGCCGACCTTAGCTTTCATTGATTCAAACTGATTCATGGCTCACTTCACTCACCGCCAAGCGCATGGCGCCAAGCGTTTGGTAAAAAGTAAACGGTGAACGGTAAACCAACCATGCACCGGTTTCACAACTGTTCAATGTTTACCATTTACCGTTTACGCTTTTTTTCCCTATACGCTATGCTCTATGCGCTATGCGTTTTTGACAACGTGCGACTAAACTAGGAAGCGCAACACTTTGTTTCCTGCCAGCTTCTAATGCTCTGGCTGTGCTCGTTTTGAATCACATTCTTAAATGCCTCAAGCCGAGTAATCGTTCCAGCCACTGCGCTGTGTTCATCAAGCTCCAGGATAAGATAAGGCTTTTGTCCCATGACGTGGCGATAAAAGTGCTCAACAAAGGAGTCGGCACCACAACTGAAATTGGTGAGGTGTACACCATAAGCGCCGGCACTAGCCTTGACAAACTTGGCCGTACGGAGAATCTGGGCACCCGATCCCCAGTACATATTGGGAAAATCGCTTAATTCCACACTCTCGGTGTCCAGAAAATCTTGAGGGACGGCCTTGATTCCCAGTTTGGCCAGATTGTGTCCAAGTTTGAGATTCAACCTCTCGTCGTAAAGGTTATAAGGACGGCCGCTCACCGCTACCCAGAGGTCGTTGGCTTCCAGAGATTCTAGGAAGGTCTGACCATGGTGGATAAGATCTTTCTGAAAGGCCAACTGAACTTCCCAGGCTTGCCGATAGGCGCGGTCAATTTGGCGGTGACTGAGACCCAAACGATCACCGAGGTCCCGGTGGAGATCCAAGACGATTTTTTCCACAGATTCCCTCAGGTAGACCGTTGGGGAAATCAGGGAAGGGCCAGGGATATCCAGGGCGGCTCTGGCCATGAACTGGCTGCCCTGCACAAGTGGACAGAAAAAGCCGGTTTCCTCGGTTTGAGGTGTAGGCATGTTTATAATGGTAGGGAGAAAAAGATAGCGGGTCTGTTCCATAAGGATTTTAACGTGGCCATGAAAAACCTTTATGGGATAGCAAGTCTCTGCGGTCATGGACTCGATGCCCGCTACTGAAATTTCGTGATTAGTTTTTGGCGAAAAAACAACGGCGAAGCCCAAATTTGTCCAGAAATGGGACCAGAGTACACCGTGCTGCAACATGTGGATAGCCCGAGGGATAGCTATGGTAGGTTTGCCGTTGATTGATTCACAAGGTTGGTTTTTCTCAATTGCCTTGGAGCGGAGCTCCTGTAGATTTACATACTGGTCTTTGAGGTAATGGAGAAAAAGAAGTTCGCGCTTATTGAACCAGTTTTCTTCAGTCTCTTTCCGATCTCCCCTCATTTCATAACGGCCGCAGTCGCCTCCCCAAACACTTTTGCGACCGCCAAAGTCATATATCTTTAGTTTGCACTCGTTGTGGCAGTTTTTATCAGCACGACAGATCTTCTCTTTATGGGAAATGTCGGCCTCAATCAGAGGCTCGAGGCCCAGGAAATTTGACTTGACCACTTCTGAATTCAGTCGTTTCTCCATGACGCTCAGGGCGGCACCGTGGGCTCCGAGGACCTCCCGATGCGCCGGCATGATAATTTCTTGCCGGAGAACATTTTCAAAGGCTGCTACAATTCCTTTGTTCAAGGAGGGCCCGCCAAGAAACATCACTCGTTTGCCGATCCTCCGTTTTCCCACCACCCGGTTGAGGTAATTGTAAACTATAGCATAGCAGAGCCCGGCAATGAGGTCTTCCAGACGCGCACCTTTCTGGGCGTATGAA
>JAJDNT010000210.1 GCA_022340515.1 Deltaproteobacteria bacterium | reverse complement strand
AAAAATACAGTTGAATTAGTCCCCGCATTAGTCCATTACTGCACCACTCGATTACTCCAGCTACTGTCTCATAAGAAAGAACCATTGCCCCCCCCTGGGGTTGGCTAACTTTTTAGAGAAAGGAGCCCCTATCATGGCTTTAACGGATCCTGCCCCTCCCACCCATTTCATTAAAAGAATCATCGAGGAGGATCTAAAAACAAACAAATATGATGGTCGAGTAATGACCCGGTTTCCTCCCGAACCGAATGGCTATTTGCATATTGGACACGCTAAATCCATTTGTCTCAACTTTGGTCTCGCCGAAACTTATGGGGGCCTATGCAACCTCCGCTTTGATGACACCAACCCTACCAAAGAAGAATTCGAATATGTGGAATCAATTAAAGAGGATGTCCACTGGCTAGGGTTCGATTGGGATGACCGCCTCTATTACGCCTCCGACTACTTTGAGCAGTTATTCGATTATGCAGTGCAGCTCATTAAGAAAGGCAAAGCTTACGTGGACAGCTTGAGCGCGGAAGAAATAAAAGAATACCGCGGTACCCTGACGGAGGCCGGCAAAGAAAGCCCATACCGTAATCGTTCAATTGAGGAGAATCTGGATCTATTTCGACGTATGCGGGCGGGAGAGTTCCAAGACGGCACTCATGTGCTCCGGGCGAAAATCGACATGGCCTCGGGCAATCTGAACATGCGGGATCCGGTAATGTATCGAATCTTGCATGCTGAACACCACCGGACGGGCAATAAATGGTGTATCTACCCCATGTATGACTGGGCCCACGGTCTCTGTGATTCTATTGAAAAGATCACCCATTCAATTTGCACCTTGGAATTTGAAGATCATCGCCCCTTATACGACTGGTTTCTAGAGGAGTTAGGGGTCTATCAACCTCAACAGATAGAGTTCGCTCGCCTTAATTTGACCCACACCGTTATGAGCAAGCGAAAGTTGCTACGACTGGTGGAAGAGGGATATGTCCGTGGCTGGGATGATCCGCGGATGCCCACCATATCCGGGCTCCGCCGGCGGGGCTACACGCCTGAGGCGGTTAAAGATTTTTCTGAGCGTATCGGAGTAGCAAAAAAAGACAGCATGGTGGATATAAAGTTACTCGAGTGGTGCATTCGGGAGGATTTGAATAAACACGCCCCCCGGGTCATGGGTGTCTTGCGGCCTCTCCGTGTAGTAATTGAGAATTATCCCGAAGACCAGGTGGAAGAATTGGAAGCCATAAACAACCCTGAAAACCCTACCATGGGAACGCGAATGGTGCCTTTTTCCCGGGTCCTATATGTAGAAAGGGATGACTTTCGGGAAGATCCCCCGAAAAAGTGGTTTCGTCTGGCACCTGGACGTGAAGTAAGGCTGCGCTACGGCTACTACATTACCTGTGTAGATGTGGTCAAGGATAAGAAAACCGGCGAGGTGGTCGAGCTCCGCTGCACCTATGACCCTGCCACCAAAGGTGGCTGGTCACCTGACGGACGCAAAGTGAGGGGGACCCTGCACTGGGTTTCGGCTGGCCATGCCATCGAGGCGGAAGTGCGATTATATGATCATCTCTTCCTAAAGGCCAACCCTGAAGAAGTGGAAGAAGGTGGCGATTTCAAAAGCAATGTTAGCCCAAACTCTCTGGAGGTTTTGCAATCTTGCCGCCTTGAGCCCTCCCTAGCTGGTGCTACTCCAAAAAGTCGCTACCAGTTCGAAAGACTTGGTTACTTCTGCCCGGACCCGGACTCTTCTGTTAGTAAATTGGTATTTAATCGCACGGTGACCTTGAGAGATACCTGGGCCAAGATTGAGAAGAAGATGAAGGAAGAGATTAAGCAGTAGAGACTGCTTAATCACCAGACGCGCGAGACTGGCGAGACGAGGACATTAAAAGCCTTACCCTGCCTTCCCGTCTCGCTCGACCTCCCGTCCCGCCTCCTATTCGCTTGGCGTCTTGACCCGCCAACGAGTGCCCTCGGGTTTATCCTCCACCACAATGGACATCTCGGCCAGCTTGTTCCTGATCTCATCCGCACGAGCCCAGTTTTTCTCTTTTCTCGCCTGAGCTCTTTCTGCGATTAACCCTTCAACTGCCTCCTGATCGATGTCCAGCATTTCCAGCGACATCCGCCTGTGTTCTCGGAAGAACTCTTCAGGTGACCGCTCCAAAAGACCCAAAACCTTGGCACACTCGCGCAAGCGAAGGCCTCCTTGTGCAAGTAGCTTTTTCTCTTCAGGAGTTGGCTTCCCCGGCCGGTTATCTTGAAATCGATTCAGGGCTCTGGACAGATCAAACAGCTGACCCAATGCTGCTGCCGTGTTGAAATCGTCGTCCATATCATCCTGAAATCTTGTCAAAATAGTATCAATTTTTTCCCGCAAGCTGTTGAATTCAGGGTCCTTACTAGTGGGTAACTGTTCTGCACGGGGAAGCCCCCCAACAAGCTCACTCACTTGCTCTATGGTGTGATAAAACCTCTCGAGACCTCTCTCTGCCTCAGCCATGCTTTCGGGAGAAAAATCCACCGGACTTCGGTAGTGGCTCGAGAGAAGAAACAAACGCAAGACCTCTGGTTGATAACGTTCGTATACCTCCCGAATAGTGAAGAAATTGCCCAGAGATTTGGACATTTTTTCCTGGTTAACGTTGACGAAACCATTATGGACCCAATATCTAGCAAAGCTTTTCCCAAAGGCCGCTTCCGACTGGGCGATTTCGTTTTCATGGTGGGGGAAAATGAGGTCTTTGCCTCCTCCGTGAATGTCAAAAGTGCTGCCCAAATATTTGCTGCTCATGGCAGAACATTCTATGTGCCAGCCTGGCCGCCCCTCTCCCCACGGGCTTGGCCAAGCTGGTTCCCCCGGTTTGCTTGCTTTCCACAGAGCAAAATCCATGGGATGTCTTTTGCCAGCTTCCACTGCAACTCGAGCCCCGGCAATCATATCATCCAACTTGCGCTTGGAAAGCTTCCCGTACCCCGAGAATTTTTCCACTGCAAAGTAAACATCACCGTCCACCTGGTAGGCGTATCCCTTTTCTATTAAAATCTCAATGAGTTCTATCATTTCTTGGATAAACTGGGTTGCCCGTGGTTCATAGTCCGGCCTCACCACCCCAAGCTGATCCATATCTTCATAGAAGGCCTCTATGTATTGTTCGGCGATGGCTTGTGGATTGGCCCCCTCTTCTTGGCCCCGTTTAATGATCTTGTCATCAACGTCAGTAAAATTCCGCACGCAAACTACTTCAAATCCCCTATATTGCAAATAGCGATAGATCACATCAAAAACGATGGCTGACCGGGCGTGTCCAACGTGGCAGAAATCATAGGCTGTAATCCCACAAACATACATGTGAACACGGCCTGGCTCTAAGGGCTCAAAAGCTTCCTTTTGACCGCTCATGGTGTTGTAAATCCGGATAGTCATATTTTCAATTCCCCTCGGGCCTTTGTTTCAGTTTAGATTTTTTGTTTGACTGGTCAAATCGTTCAAGTCGTGACTTCGTCAGGTCATGGTTTATGGGTGATAGGCCATAGGCTCTTACCCATCACCTATCGCCTATAACCTATGCCCCGTTACCTAACAGTGAGAGCAGCCACAGCATAAGCGGCTATGCCCTCGCCTCTTCCGGTAAAGCCCATTCCTTCAGTAGTCGTGGCCTTTACGCTCACTTTTCGGGGGGTCACCTCCAGGGCATCAGCAATTATAGCTATCATCTTCTCAATATATGGAGCCAGTTTTGGTTTTTCGGCCACCACTGTAGTGTCCAAATTCTGCAACTCAAAGCCCCCTTTTCGGATCATTTCCGCAACCTTTTTCATGATCGCTACACTGGACACTCCCGCCAACTCCGGGTCCGTATCTGGGAAGTGACGCCCCAAATCTCCCAGCCCCGCAGCGCCGAGGAGTGCATCACACGCAGCATGGATTAAGACGTCGGCGTCAGAGTGACCCTGCAAGCCAAGGTCGTGTGGAATATTCACTCCCCCAAGAATCAGAGCTCTGCCAACCACCAAACGATGCGCATCATAACCGAAGCCTATTCTAATCATCTCTTAAGTTCCAAGTTTTAGGTTTAGGGGCAAGTCAAATATTCAATTGGTCAACGAGTCAATTAGTTAATCTGTCAATTGGTTGCCTGGTCAATTAGTCAAATCGATCAAGTCGTAGAATCCGTAGAAATCTTAAATGGTAAACGGTGAACGGTAGACGGTAAGCTGTGGAAATCGTCCATTCTTAGCTCTTAACTTTGAACTTGGAACTTAAATCGTCCGACCTCTGACTTCTGTCCTCTATGCTCTTTGCCCTTCCCGTCCTGTAAGAATAGCTTCCGCCAACACCAAGTCGAATGGGGTGGTTACCTTAATATTCTCCGGGGAGCCGAGGACCAGATGCACTGGGGCTCCAATTCGCTCCACCAATGCGGCATCATCTGTTACAATTGTTTGACCCCGTGCAGCCTTCTCGTAGGCCAGTCGCAAAAGGTTAGCCCGAAATACTTGGGGTGTCTGAGCTAACCAAATGGTCTCACGCTCCAAGGTGGCCACCACCTTTTTACTCTCGGCCTGTTTTACCGTGTCGCCCGCAGGTATGGCTGCTATTGCTGCCCCATAATGATGGGCCGCCTCCACCACCGCCTCCAGCAGCTCAATGCTTACTAAAGGTCTTACCCCATCGTGAACCACCACCAAATCACACTCAGGTGGAGTGGCTCGGAGTCCGTTGGCCACACTGTCTTGTCTCTCAGGTCCTCCATCTACGACTCGCAGCAGCTTTTCACAAGGATATGGGCCGAGGACTTCACTCTCCAAAGCTAGACGCTGCTGAGGAGCCACCACAAGCACTATTCCATCAATCTCGGGGCTTTTATCAAACACTCTCAGTGTGTGGGCGAGAATGGGAATTCCCCTTAGATGTAAAAACTGCTTTTCCACGGCGCTTCCCATACGCCGCCCTGCACCCGCAGCTGGAATTATGGCAACAACACGCATTATTTGTAGATGGCTAGAGAATTATGGGGACTAACTTGAAGGGGTACGAGGATTACCAAAATAAAAAAGGGAGAATAGAGCAGGTCATAAGCCGAGTTCTGTATCCTTCGAAGATCTCTCCTCGAGGGACAATGATCATTCATCTAGGGCCCCAATTACTCGAGGCCTCGAGCGACCTACCCGAGAGCTCGGACGGGCCATCCGGTGGCGCTCTCCTATTCGGTCTTGCTCCAGGTGGGGTTTACCTAGCCTCCAATGTCACCATCGGAGCTGGTGAGCTCTTACCTCACCCTTTCACCCTTACCGGGAAAAACCAAGGTTTCCCCCGGCGGTTTGCTTTCTGTGGCACTTTCCTTCCCGTTACCGGGACTGGGCGTTACCCAGCACCTTGCCCTGTGGAGCTCGGACTTTCCTCTCCTCCCCAGACCGCAAAGCGGCCTAGCGGAGCAGCGATCATTTAACCTACTCTATTCTCTCTCCTCCAAACGATACCTTTCTCTATCCCCTCCCCCCAGACCACGATCTATGGCCTCATTGGCCAGTCGATCTGCCTTTTGATTAAGCTCGCGGCCCACATGAAAAATAGCATATTCGTCAAACAGCCGCAATCTCGACATTGCCTCGCCAAACAATTTGAGCAAACGAGGATTGCGAACTTTGTACGTCCCGAGTAATTGGTTTACCACCAGTTCAGAATCCAGAAAAATTTGCACCCGCTTGATGCCAACATCCGCAGCCGCGCTCAGTCCCCTTATGAGCGCTTTGTACTCTGCTTCATTGTTGGTGGCATTATCGAGAAAACGACTTAATTCGAAAATCTGCTCCCCATTATTATCCAAAATTACTACGCCAGCCCCAGACGGTCCTGGATTTCCCCTCGAGGCTCCATCACAATAAAGTGATCCCCTCATCCTCGATAATTCCTGCTCTGTGCTGCCAGCATCCGTCCAGTCGCTGCAGCGAAGCACATGTGCGGCTAGTTGGTCAAAGAGACCTCGCAAATCTTTACGGCTGATATCTAAAAATTCCTCTCCGAGCAATTCAGGAGTCAACCGCTTGCCAAGGAGTTCTAAAATACTGCTCAATCTGTGACGGTCAGCCGGCTTTTGCAAATCCATTTACTCAGGCTCTCCCGGAACCTGGGACGATTGTCTATAAGCCTCGTGCCCCACCCAGTAAATAATCCTTTGGCAATTGGGGCAGTGCATCATCTTTTCATTTTTCTGCAGATCGATAAACAACTGGGGCGGCAGGTTCATGTGGCACACCTGACATGTGGCTTGATTGACTGGCGCCAGAGCAACTCCCCCTCTGTTGGCACTCAACAATTGATATTTTTGCCACATTTCTGCAGGTATCTGCGGCTTGAGGCGCTCCTTCTCTTCCTCAAGGCTGGCAATCAAAGTGTCTGCCTCTGCCGCCTCCTTTTCAAGCTGCGCGCCTTCCTGTTCTAGCCTCCTGTGGGCTTCTGACAGCAAGCGTTGGTGCTCTCGAATTTCATTGGCAAGAGATTCGGCCACTTCCATCTGTTCAATTATTTGGTCTTCTCGCTTGCGGATAAGATCTTCGATGTCGTCGATTTCTTTTAGTGTGGCCTGATATTCCTTATTACTCTTAACCTCCAGAAGCCTCAGCTTGCTCTTGCTCTTTCGCCCCTCGAGATCCTCAACCTCACGCTCCAGCTCTTTTCGCAATCTTTGCGCTGACTTGTGCATTTCCTCTTTTTCAGCTAGTCTCCCCTCCGCCTTACTTTCTTCCTCTTGCATCACTGCAATTTGTACGGGAGCGCGAGCCTTTTCTTTTGCAAGGGCTGTGACCCTTTTTTCGATCTCTTGCAGCTTAATGAGAAGTCTTAAAGTATTTTGCAAGGTATTCCTCCGAATTCTTCTATTTGGAGTATTGGAGTGTTGGAGTTATGGAGTATTGGTAAACTTCTTTCATTGATCATCTTTACCATCCCAGTACTCCAGTACTCCAGTGCTCTAAAATTATTAGTCTTGATCTTGATAAAGCCTTAGGGTTTGTTCCTGGCTATGGCATAAAAAAAGGGTGCAGCCTGTTTGCCGCACCCTTTTTCCCGAGTCCCTCGGAATCCCGGTCTTCCATTGCCAGACCGATCTTTGTCCCAAGGCGAGAGATCTTTTTTCCCTCCCCATGGGTGTTGCCTTATGTAATAAACTCCAATCTTCATGTCACAGTAGCTGGTGGGCCCACCTGGATTCGAACCAGGGACCGACCGGTTATGAGCCGGTGGCTCTGCCAGCTGAGCTATGGGCCCATTTCTGCTTTCCATTCCCATAACGCCCAGCGTTAAGCGGAATTTTGTCTTTATATTGGCCACAATCTCCTTTGTCAAGGGAAATATCCCCGGGGATGAGCAAGCCAATTGTCCCGGATTTCAAAGCCTTTTCCTCCGGTTTGGGTCGGTTTCGGGTTACCACCCTAGAGTCAACTGTCAATAAAGCTTTTGAGCTTCTTGCGCCGGCTCGGATGTCGAAGCTTTCTTAAAGCTTTGGCCTCAATCTGGCGGATTCGTTCCCTTGTAACCGCAAAATCTTGTCCCACTTCCTCCAGGGTATGGTCCGCCTTCTCTCCTATGCCGAACCTCATACGAAGTACTTTTTCTTCTCTAGGTGTCAGGGTGGAAAGGACCTTGCGTGTCTGCTCGGACAGATTTAGGTTGATAACCGCATCCACTGGTGAGGTCACCTTTTTGTCTTCTATGAAATCACCCAGATGACTGTCCTCTTCCTCACCTATTGGAGTCTCAAGGGAAATTGGTTCCTTGGCAATCTTAAGAACCTTTCTCACCTTTTCCAAAGGAAACTCCATCTTATCAGCTATTTCCTCAGGTGTTGGCTCCCTTCCCAATTCCTGAACAAGGTATCTTGAGGTTCGGATGAGCTTGTTGATGGTCTCGATCATGTGCACTGGAATGCGTATGGTTCTGGCCTGATCAGCAATGGCTCTGGTGATTGCCTGGCGTATCCACCAAGTGGCGTAAGTACTAAATTTGTATCCACGCTGATACTCAAACTTGTCCACTGCTTTCATCAAGCCAATATTGCCTTCCTGAATGAGATCGAGGAACTGTAACCCCCTGTTGGTGTATTTTTTCGCTATGCTTACCACCAGCCGGAGGTTGGCCTCCACCAGTTCCCTCTTGGCCTCTTTAGCCTTGGCCTCACCGGTATCGACTTGTCGCATGATCTGTTTCAAGCTGCGTACGTCCATTTTGGCTTCTTGTCCAATTCGTCGGATGCGACGCCGGCCATTTTTAATGGTTTTTTCCATCTCGAGAAATTCATCCGGCTTGAGGCCAAGATCCTTGGCAAGCTGCTCCAGAGAATCTGGATGGCTTTTCGCGTGCCGGAATAACCGACGTAGTTCCTGAATTGGCTTTCCGGTTCGTAGCATGCATCGCTCAAGTTCCACTTCGCCCTTTTCGATCCTCTCCACACAACTCCGAAGCTTGCTCACAATTCGATCTACTTGCTTCTTCTCCAGCCTAAGGTTCTTTAACAATTCAGCAATACGTTCTCTATTGATCCGAGCAGATTCCTCGGCCGCTTCCAGCTTTTCACCCTCGAGGCTTCTGGAGAGGATTAATTCCTCCGTTTGCAGATTCTCTTCATACATCTGCTGAACTTCCTCAAGCAACTTAAGCAATTGCTCTTTTTCCTTGTCTTCTTCAGCACTTGAGTATTCTTCAAAATCCTCGTCCAGGTTTTTCAAAACATCACGCACCCTAAGTTTATCCTGGGCAATTTTCCCTTTAAAATTGAGGATCTCCTTAACACCAATGGGAGTATCAATAATGGAGTCGATTACTTCTTGTTCGCCTTGCTCTATCCGTTTGGCTATTTCTACCTCTCCCTCCCTGGTCAATAGACAAACCATGCCCATCTCGCGTAGATACATCTTGACCGGATCCGTAACCCTACCACCAGCATCTTCCTCCAAAGTCAGGGTATCTTCCTCGTCATCGAGGACCTCGGCATCCTTGCCTATCTTTTCCTTGAGAACCTTTCCCTTCTGGGATGAGTCGATGATCTCGATGTCCATCTCATCGAAAATCATCATCATGTCATCGATCTTTTCCGAAGATACCAGTTCCTCGGGAAGTACACTATTGACCTCGTCATAGGTAAGATATCCTTTTTCTTTGCCAATCGAGATAAGTCTCCTAAGGTCTTCCATATTGGATTTCTTTGCCATCAAACCATCTCCCCTTTGGAAAGGTTGGCTTCATCTTCCACTTCGCCAGCCAACAAGGCTGCCTTTTTAGCCTGAAGCTCGGCCAAGAGCTCTGCCATGATCTTCTCATCTCGGCTCCGCTCGGCAGCCTGAATTTCCTCCTTCAGTCTTTTCAGGTCATCCAGTAACCGACGTCTGCTAGATCTGATGCCAGCAATATACTCCCTTAGACGGGAATGGGCGACTTCTTCCCGCCAGGGGCTTGTTTCTAAGGACCAACTACTTATCAAATTTCTTACCTGTTCATTTTGTACGTCCATTAATAACCCACTCAGATCCAGTTTTCCACCTTCCTGGTAGTATTTCATAAGGAGTCGACCTACCTCCGCCCAATCTTTTCCCTGAAAGCTTTTTAGGACGGAGCCTTCTTCAAGGGTGGGAATCCATTGGGGATAATTCACCAAAATACGGATAGTCCCCTCTTCCCACTCTGGAGGCTCGGCTTCTTTTTTCTTCTTCTGGGAGGTTACAGCTGTAGGTCCACCAGTACTACTCAAGGACAATTCCGCCCGGAGTACTTCCTCACTGACTCCTAAGCGCTGGTCCAGAACTCGCAAGTACCCCTCTTGCGCTACGGGCGAATCCATAAGTCTAAGCATGGGAGTAACTTCTCGTACTACTCTTAGTCTACCCTCCACCGAACCATCGTAATTTGAGAGACACTGCTCCAGAAAAACCTCCATCAGGGGTTTGGCCTCGCTGAGAAGCTTCATAAATGGTTCCTTACCCTCTTTATTTATAAAATCGTCAGGATCCATCCCCTCTGGCAAGGGCAGAAAGCGAACTGCCATTTTTTCTCTAAGGAAAAACTCTAAGCTCCGCAAAGCAGCCTGCATACCTGCCTGATCTCCGTCGAAGACCAATACCGTCTGGGGTGCAAGGCGGCTCAGCATTCTTACGTGGTTGAGGGTAAGGGCAGTGCCCAATGGTGCAACCACCTGATGTATAGACTTGTTGTAGAGAGCCAGAAGATCGAAGTAACCCTCCACCACCAATGTCTCATTGTTTCGTCGGCACGCCTCCCTTGCTGTAGCCAGTCCGTATAGAGTTCTCCCCTTATGGAATATTAATGTTTCAGGGCTGTTGAGATACTTGGGCATACTGTCATCTAGCGCTCGACCCCCAAAGCCAGTGGCTCGGCCTCTTATATCCTTGATGGGAAACATTAGCCGGTTACGAAAGCGGTCGTAGCTGTCCCCCCCAGATTTGGGTACTAATAGTCCCGCTTGGACCGCCACCCTTAGGTCAACCTTCTCCTTTACGAGAAAGCGTTTAAGGCCGTCCCAACTCTTGGGTGCATAGCCCAGTTGAAAATCCTCGATAGTCCCCTCATTTATACCGCGAGTTTGCAAATAGTCTCGGGCTACTTTCCCAGAACTTCTATTTAGCAAGTTTTCACTAAAATACCTGGCTGCCAGATCATTGATTTGACCCAACCGCTGCGCCATTTCACGGATCTTTTTTGACTGCCCTGTTTCTTCTTCCTGCGGCAGCGGAATACCAAAACGATTAGCCAGCTCTTTCACCGCCTCGGCAAAGGTGAGATTTCGCGTCCGCATAACAAAATCGAAAACACTGCCGCTGGCACCGCAGCCGAAGCAATGAAAAATTTGCTTCTCGTTACTCACAGTAAAGGATGGCTCTTTTTCAGAGTGAAAAGGACAAAGCCCGAGATAATTCCTCCCCCTCTTACGGAGAGAGACGTAGGAGCCCACCACATCAACTATGTTGGCACTGGCTCTTACCTCTTCAATTACCTCGCGGTTGATTCGACCCACTTTTGCTCCCCACTTTGTCGATTAACCTTTAAACAAAACACACTATTATTAATTATTAGTTCCAAGATCCAGGTTTAAAGTTCCGAGTTTGCAACCTTGAGTCATATATTTAATGTTCTATCTAAACTTTATATCAATTAAATATTTATTATCAAATAGTTATAGCTATGAATTTTTGCTACCAGCTGTCCCCTGCCTGCTGCCAGCTTGTTTATCCGTTCAGTCTTTCAGTTCAACAACCGTGACTCCAGTGCCTCCAGCGCTCTGGTTTTCAGGGCGAAACCCTTTGACCACGGAATGGTCACTAAGGAATTCTTGCACCGCCTTACGAAGTCTTCCCGTACCGTGCCCATGGACAACATGAATTTGACTCCGACCATCTATAATCGCCCGATCAATTGCCTTGTCCAATAGAGGAAGTGCCTCTTCCACCCTTAGCCCCACCAAGTGCAATCTCTCCTCACAGGTCTCGGGGTTTTCACGAAATATTCTGATCCCCTGCATCTTTGTTGTTCTGTTGTCTTCACCCCCTTCAGTTGTCAAGAGTTCAAGAGTTTCCATGTCCACTTCCACCCGCTTTGGTCCCATTTGTACCTCTGCTCGACGCCCCTGGTCTTTGATTCTAACCAGGGTACCACTGGAGCCAAAGGTCCGTATACGAACCAACTGCCCTTCAGCCGAGGGTCTAACACCTCCTCTATCCTCTGGCTGTGAGGGTGACTCCAGTGCTGAAGCCAGGTCTTTCTTGATCTCCCTAACCCTCCTTCGAACCCCCATGGCCTCTCGCATACCGGCTTTCTGCAAAAGGGCAATAGCTGATCTCAACTCCTTTTCGGCCTCTTCGATTAGCTCACCAGCTTGCTCCCGAAGTTCACTTAAAATCCTCTCACGAGATTGAACAAGCTGCCTCTGTTGTTCCATCAACTCATCCTGGGTGAACTCCAACTGTTGTCGCTTTGATCTCAGTTTCTCCTTTTCGCTTTGGGTTCTTTGCAAAGCATCAGTCAGTTCTTTGATCAAATCAATTGCCCGGCTCTCGTCCTTATCCAGATAGCCTCTGGCTGTCTCAAGAACCTCTAAGGGCATGCCTAGATCAGCGGCTATCTTGAGGGCATTACTGGTGCCGGGATGGCCATAAACCAACTGATAGGTTGGACGCCCATTCTTTTCATCAAAGGCCACTGAAACGTTTTCCACTTCCTCATGGAGCATACCGTATGCCTTAATAAGGTGGTAATGGGTTGTAACCACGACAAAGGGTCCCAGTCTCCTTAACTGATCAAGGAGGGCAAGGGCAAGGGCAGAACCTTCTGCTGGATCAGTGCCGGTACCGATTTCATCAAGCAATACAAGAGAGTGACGATCAACTTTTTCCAGCATTGTCACCAGTCTTTGGATTTTGGCTGAAAACGTACTCAGGTGAGCCCGCACGTCTTGCTCATCACCTATCTCGGCGAATATACCAGTGAGCACCGGCCATTCGCTCCCCTCAGCCACTGGTATGTGTAGGCCAGCCTGTACCATAGCGCCTAAAAGACCAAGAGTTTTCAGAGACACAGTCTTACCACCAGTATTGGCACCACTAATTATCAGGGTCTTTTGACCTTCATCCAGATGGATATCTATGGGTACCACCTCTGTCTGCTCAAATTTACGCCCTTCAGATACTTCAGCCCTCAAGACTATTTCAGTCAAGGTTGTGGGCAATGTAGAGGTCTTCTGCGCCCTTTCCTGTAAAGATAAAATGGGATGGGCCGCCTGGATCAGCCGTATCCTGCTCCCATCGTCCAATAGAGGTGCACGGGCAAGAAGAAGAGTGCTTAAGCGAACCTTGGCATGTACACAGTCTATGAACCCCAACCAGCTCTCGTTGTGTCGAATTACCTCTGCGACTGCCAAAACAGCGTCGGTCAATTCCCGGAGGATTCGTGCCTCCTCTTCCCGTTCACGACTCCGAGCTTGGCTGAGTTGGTTGTTTAGAGGTACGGCAGAAAGCGGTTCTACAAAACAGGTGGCACCACTTTGGGAAGTTGCGTGTACTATACCCTCTAGAACACCCTTGGCACCACTTCGGAGCGGAATCACCAAACGGTCGTTTCGAACACTAATTAGCTTCTCCTGTAGAGTTTTTTGGGAAGCCTGTTTCTGTAAGATCTCTTCGAGTTCTTTATGGAGATGCTTGCGCACCTCTCCGATTTCTTTTCTGATACGGGCAAGCTCGCGACTCGCTCCGTCTTTGATTTGTCCTCGATGATCAATAGCTCGACT
>JAJDNT010000193.1 GCA_022340515.1 Deltaproteobacteria bacterium | reverse complement strand
GAGCCAACGGTGCAGGTAAAGGGAATCCTCTCTAAGGCCTTGCACAAAACCGATGGTATAGTCGCTACCAGAGTCGAGAAAGTCGAGCCGCCACCTATTCCCTTCATGTTTGAATTCAGGAAGTCTGAGCCTTACGCTTATTGAGGATAAGGACTTCTCTTCGGGTATCCTTAAGTTGAATTGATCGCCAAAAGGTTTGCAGCCGCTAGTAGAGACCTTACCGGCCCCTCCAACAGTGGCTTTGGGCCACTGATAATTGCCTAAAACTAGCAAGTGCTTTCGCCATGGCCCATGTGCTGGGCTCTAAAGCCTTCGGCAGCCCTCGCATATACCGTCAAAACGGACTTCAACTCTTTCGATTAAGCCAAGAAAAGAGCGCTTTAGGGGCTTGGTGTCCAGGTTGACTTGTTCCGGACTGAGGCATTCCATTTCTCCACACTCGACGCAATAAAAATGCGAGTGCGGCTGATGATTGGCATTTGGGGCAAGACCGTAGCGGAAGGTGCGATCGCCTGCGCTAATGCGCTCAACCAACTTATATTCCACCAAAAGTTCCAAAATGCGGTAGACTGTTACCCGATTAACCTCCTGGGTCTTGTTCAGTTTCTCAATAATTTCCTGGGCACTCAGGGGGTGAGACTCCTCTCCAATGCTTTGCAGCACACGGAGTCGATTAAGCGTCCGGCCCAAACCGCTATCTGCAAGAAGAAGCTCATAATCACATCGATGGCACATAAGAAATTTCCCCTTTCAGTTCTTATTAGAGAAAGGTCTTGGTGATCTCAGCAACTCAAAAAACAGGGAAATGAAGAAACACACCCCTGCTACCAATATGATAGTGGCACCTGAGGTAAGGTTGAAAAAGTAAGACACCCAGAGCCCCACCATAGTAAAAAAGCAGCTAAGGATGAAGGAGAGAAACATCATGGCTCGCAGAGAACCGGAGTACTTCTCGGCGATATAAGGCGGAATGGTCAACAAGGCGATGACCAGGATTAAACCCACAATCCGAATAATCATCACAACAGAAAGAGCTACCATGGCCAGGAGAACAAAATAGAGGAGCTTTACCCGGACCCCTCTAATCTTGGCAAAGTCCTCATCATAAGAAAGTGCAAGAAAATCATTGTAGAAATAGCCTACAGTTAAGAGTATCAGGATGTTCAAAACAAGCATGAGCCATAGATCAGCTGGGGGAACAGCCAGGATGCTGCCAAAAAGAAAGCTCATTAGGTCAACATTATAGCCCGGGCTGAGATCGAGAAGAATTACCCCGAGAGCCATCCCTATGGCCCAGAGTACGCCGATGATGGTGTCAGAGCGGTGTCTCGCTTTAAGGGTTACTACCGCCATCACCATGGCTATCAAGAGGGCGAATCCCAAGGTTCCAACTACGAAGGGGAGGCCGAAGAAAAAGGCTAGGCCGATTCCGCCATAAGCAGCATGGGCAATGCCGCCGGAAAGAAAGACAATGCGGTTTACCACCACGAAGGTACCGATCACCCCGCAAGCGATGCTGGTTAGAAGACCGGCCATGAGAGCATTTCTCATGAATTCAAACTGAAGGGCTTCGAGCATTTTTTTAGTTCCTAAGTTTTTCCTTGTAGTAGAAGCTTTGGCCTTTGTCTGTTGCTGCTAAAACCTCATAACTCCATTACTCCACCACTCCATTGCTCCAGGATACTCCGCCTGACGGAAAGACCATTGCAACCCCGCTGGATATGGCTAGGGCCCAGACTCTTTATCCTGCTCATCCTCGTGCTCCTGTAAGACTCTATGGGGCATGCCGTGAGCAACCAGGTCAACCGGACAACATTGATAGGCCATATCCAACATCTCTTGAGTTATCTCGGAATCGTCGTGGTAGTAGAGTTGCTGATTTACACAGGCGACTGATTTGACGTGACTGGAGACGATCCCCACATCATGACTTACCACAATAATGGTGACAGTCTTATTTAGTTCCTTGAGAATATCGAAAAGATCCGTTTGGTGTTTGGTGTCTACGCTCGCTGTTGGTTCGTCCAAGAAGAGCACCTCAGGTTCATCCACCAGTGCTCTGGCAATAAAGACTCTCTGCTGCTGACCCCCCGAAAGCTCCCCAACACGGCGATTGCGAAAGTCCCACATCTCCATCTGTTCCATTGCCTTTTGGGCGGCAAGCCTATCTTTAGAGGAATAACGAGACCATCCTTTGCCGGGCCGAAGCTTACCCATGAGCACAACATCAAGCACCGATATGGGAAAACTCTGATTAAAATGGAGATGTTGAGGCATGTAACCAATGCGGTGGGAGGATTTGCCCACTGGCTCATTAAAAATTTTAATGGTGCCACGATCTGGCTTCAACAGACCAAGCATCAGTTTGAGCAGTGTAGTCTTACCCCCCCCGTTAGGTCCCAACAGGGCAATGAAATCACCTCTATGAACTGTGAGGTTAACTTCCTTGAGAACCGGTATAGAGTTAAAAGAAAACCAGAGATCTCTAACTTCTATAATGACATCTCTCATTTGATACCTCACTTGAGAGCGGATTTGAACCTGGCGGCCACCTGGCGCAGATTGTTACCCCAGTCAGCAGCCAGAGGGTCTACAAAAACGACCTGCCCGTCTATGGAGTTTGCAATCGCTTGGGCAGCCTGCCACGAAAATTGAGGCTGGGCGAAAATTACCTTTATACCCCGTTCTCTAGCGTATTGGATGAGGTGCTGCAGTTCTGCCGGCTTGGGTTGTTTTCCTTCAATTTCAATGGGGACTTGTTCAATTCCATAGGCCTGAGCAAAATAGCCCCAAGCAGGATGAAAAACCATAAACTCGACTTTCTTATCCTTACTCTTAAAGGCTGCTCGAATTTCCGCATCGAGCACCACAAGTTCTTGGATGAAACTATTATAGTTTTCCTCATACAAGGACCGATGAGCAGGGTCAACTTTTAGGAAAGCCTGAAGAATGTTCCTTGCCTGGATCTTGACCAGTGGAGGGGAGAGCCACACGTGTGGATCCTTGATTATGTGATGGTCCCCTTCTAATTCTCGTCCTTCATGATGATGTCCCTTCATAGGTATTTTCTCGATGTTCTCTTCCGTATGCACAACGAGCATGTTGGGGTTTGTGCCGGCAATCTTTTTAAGCCAGGTTGTCTCAAAGGGCACGCCAATAGCGAAATAGATATGAGTTTTTGCCAGGGCCACCATTTGCTTGGGTTTCGGTTCGTAAATATGTGGACTGGCTCCTGGCTCGACCATTACGGCAACATCAACCAGATCGCCGCCAATCTTCTCCACGAAGTACTTCTGGGGCAAAATGCTCACAAAGACTTTGAGAGGACGAGCTGGAGCCTCTTGAGGGGTGTAGAGAGATATGAGCAGGAATCCGGTGAAAAGCCACTTATTCACATCTATGCCACCTTATTCGCTTAATCCTGGAAGGGAAATGGACAAGCCTCAATTAAAGCCAACTCAGTTATTTTACATTATGCAACTTAATTGCATCTGAGTCAAATCACGGAGCAACGGAGTAATGGAGTAATGAAAGGACTGATTGAAGTTGGAACTCTAACCTTGGTTTTTCCCAACACTCCAATACTCTTGTACCCCAAAACAGAGTGCCCTTGGCTTCTTTGTATACTTCGTTGCTTAGGTGGTTTACTTCTCTGGAAGGGCGGATTTTGCTTTAGTTCTATCCTTGTCTTTTCGCTTCCAAAACTCGTTGGCTGAGACTGGGTCGTAGATGCGGCTTACCCCGTAGACTTGAACAGATGGGGAGAACCTGGGTTCGTCAGCCTCGTGAAAAAGTCGATCCACTGTCATGAGCGTGCCGATGAGAGCACCGTGCTTTTCGTAGGCTTCCTTGCTGTAGGCAGCGCAAGTGGGGTAACTCGGGCAACGATCGCCGTCAACAGGGGAGATTACTTGCGAAAAAAAATTGAGAAGAGAGATAAAAAAAGGTGACGACATTGAGGTGTTTCTTCTGGTTTCCTTCTCCTTTTGCACCAGTTCACGGTAAAGGGGACTATCCCAAGGTCCGTGCAACGGGTCTTCTTCCGCCCGAGCTGGCACTGCTAGCACCAAGACAAAGAGAACCGCCAGGGAAGCACGAAAAAAAGGAGCCAGCTTTATTTGCCCATTCCTATTACCTATCACCCCTCACCTCGACCCTCTTACTTGCAAGTGAGGTAAACGGAAAAACAAGTTAAAGCTAAAAAATAAATAGATCAAGGTCAAGATTAATTTCAATATATCCATGGAGCAATAACCTCTGGTAAATAGTTCGTTCAAGAATCAGCCTACTTTCTGATGCTCAGAAAATTTCTGGGACACTCCCCGCTTTACGAAGAAGCAAATTCCAGTCCTCATCCACCATCTCCTGGATGTGAGTTAAATCTGTTTCACTTAGGTGTTTGAATCTTCCCTGGAGGCGGAAATATTCGTTAACCAGATAACCTTTGGGGGTCAAGTTGATAGTGTACCTGAGACCCTCTTCAACCTCATATAGGGGAAAGATATTGGTTTGAACCGCCATTCTGGCAATCTTGACTGACATCTCCGATGGCAACCCCCAGCCAGTAGGGCAGCTGGAGAAAATATGGATAAATCTGGCACCTGTAAGGGATTTCGCCTTCGTAACCTTGCGTATTAGATCCTCCGGATAGGCAATGCTGGCAGTAGCAGCATAGGTTATACGGTGCGCTACCAGGGCCTCCACGATGTTTTTCTTCCGCAACCTTTTCCACTGCTGCCCAGGCGTGGTGGTGGTCCAGGCACCGTAAGGTGTAGAAGAGCTCCGCTGCACACCTGTATTCATGTAAGCTTCATTGTCATAGCAAAAGTAGATGAAGTTTTCGTTACGTTCTACGGCACCGCTCAAAGCCTGGAATCCAATGTCAAAAGTGCCTCCATCACCAGCCCAGGTCACCACTGTTGTCTCACTGTCTCCTTTGACGTCCTGTGCCGCCCGGACGCCGCTGGCTACGGCACCGCCGGTTTCGAAGGCCATATGAAGCACGGGAATTTTTAGAGTGGATTGGGGATAAGGACCGGCAATAATAGACCAGCAGCAGGCCGGGATGATCATTATTGTTTTTTCGCCCAGTGCTTTGAGAACGAAACGCATGGCAATGGCGGCACCGCACCCTGGGCAGCCCACATGGCCCGGGCACATATATTCGCGATCAGGACTGTCCAATTGCATGATCCACCTCGTGTAGCCCCACCCAAATGGATTCCGGTTGTGGCATATCATTGCCTTTAGTGAGCCAGTAGATCTCCTCTACCACTGCGGTGGTGACGTCGCGGCCACCTAGTCCAGCTACATAACCAAAAACCGGGGGATGGCCCGGATGATTGCACAGGGCTGCTCGTATTTCCTGGGCAAAAATTCCGCTGGCACCGAAGGAGAAATTTCTATCGATCACGGCAATCTTCTTTGCTGATGCAGTGTGTTCTCTGATTGCCTTAGTTGGGAAAGGGCGGAAGAGTTTGATTTTTAAAAGACCAGCCTTTTCACCCTTGTCCCGGAGTTCGGTCAAAACCTGCCGGCTGGTACTGGTCACCGTCCCGGAGGTGATCAGAATGATCTCGGCATCTTCGCATTGGACAGCTTCAACCGGGCCGTACCGGCGGCCGATAATATCCTCGAACTCATCCTCCACCTGGTCAAAGAAGATCAGAGCTTCATCCATGGCGGCCTGAATGTTGTGCCGCATTTCCATATAGATATTGGGGGGGGCCAATTGATTGAAAGCACAAGGATATTCAATATCAAGCTTGAATCTGGGTTGATACGACGGCAAAAACCGGTCCACCGAGTTCTGCCTGGGTACGTCAACAGGTTCATAGGTATGGGAAAGAAAAAAGGCGTCCAGGATTACCATTACCGGGAGGTTCAGCCACTCTGCCAGACGGAAAGCCTGAATGGTAGTGTCGAATACCTCCTGACTGTGCTCGCAATAAAGCTGGAGCCAACCCGTATCGCGCTGGGCCAGACTGTCGGTCTGATCGGCCCAAATATTCCAGCCAGGAGCCATGGCCCGGTTTACATTAGCCATGACAATTGGCAGTCTGGCTCCTGAGGCCCAGTGGAGCAGTTCGTGCATTAAGGCGAGTCCCTGCGATGAGGTGGCAGTAAAGGTCCTTACTCCACAGCTGGCAGCACCAATCAAGGCAGCCAGGGCTGAATGTTCACTCTCCACCCGCAGGAACTTGGCGGCCAGAGTGGAATCGGCACAGTATTCCGACAGACGCTCAACTATGTGAGTTTGGGGGGTTATGGGGTAGGCGGAAATCACCTGAGTCCTGGCCAACCTCACGGCCTCTGCCACGGCATGACTTCCTTCCAAGACCTGTTTCATAACCTTTCCTCCTCCAACACCATAGCATTGCGGGGACATTCGACCACGCAAAGACCGCAGCCCTTGCAGTAATCATAGTTGATGTGACGACCTTGAGGGTTGTCGTCCCTAATGACCGCGATTTCGGGACAAAAAAGTTGGCAATTGTCGCACTGATTACAAAGACCACAGTTGAAACAGCGCTCAGCCTCACGAATGGCAAGGCTGCCACCAATCTTGAGATTGATTTCAGCAAAGGACTGGAGCCGCTCCTCACGCAATAGACGAGGTCGACTAATGGCAGGAGCAAAGCGAAAATAATCCGTATTGAGACTCTCGTAAGAGACGATACTATGGTTGCGCTTCGCCCGAGGACCACCTAAATAGATTTCCATTGAAAGGGATGGACCTTCACCCACCAGACAGGATTTGAGCCTGCTTTCCATTGCCTTCGGACCTTCTTTGAAAAGGACGTCCAGGGCCATGGCGGCTTCTTTGCCTGAAGCGACAGCGTGGACCACACTTTTGATGCTTGCTGCCAAATCGCCCCCATAAACCAGGACGGGTTCCCGGCTCCTGTGCTCCAGGACACAATTATTTAACTTGGTCACGCCTCTTGTTTTACTCGGGAGATCGTACCAGTCCTCGGCAGCCGTGTTACCCACCGCGATAAACAGATGTTGGACACGGATTTTTTCCCTTTTCCTTCCAAGAGGTTTGATCCGAGCTTTGCCCTGAAGGTCTTCTTGCGCCACCCGCATCTTTTGCAAGGTCACCAGAAGATCTCCTTTTTGCGATGCTATTTCAACGGGAGTCTCTAGTTCCCGAATTTCAATACCCTCCTCTAAAGCCATCTCCACTTCTTCAGCGAAGGCGCGCATGTCTTGTTGCCTACGGCGATATATGACCATAACCTTAGCACCTAAGCGGGCCGCAGAGCGGGCCGCGTCTATGGCCGTATTGCCGCCGCCAATGACTGCCACGGTTCCCTCGAGGGTGGGGATATCACCTCTCCGTATCTTGTTGAGAAAGTGGAAACCATCTTCCACCCCGGGCAGACCTTCCCCTGGTATTGAAAGGGGAAGACTCTGAGAATGGCCACAGCCGAGAAATATGGCGTCGTAGCTCTTTTTTGCTTCTTTGAGGAAGTTTTGAGACACGGGCTTATCGCAGTGAATGCGAACACCGAAATCCTGCAGGCGAGATACCTCTTCATTGAGGATATGGGGCGGTAATCGATATAGGGGGATACCCCAGCGAAGGACACCCCCAGGCTCCGCCAGGGCTTCGAACACATCAGACTCATATCCCAAGAGTGCCAGAAAATAGGCGGCGGCCAAGCCACTAGGACCTGACCCTATTACAGCTATCTTTTGTTTTTTTGCCGCCAGTTTGTCCAGGCCAAATTTAAGTTCATAGCGACTTGCAGTGTCCGCAAGAAAGCGTTCTATGGTGTGAATGGCAACAGGTTCATCGAACTCCCTGCGGTTGCACTGCAGTTCACAGGGATGGTAACAAACACGCCCGCATACGCCAGGGAAGGGGTTTTCCACCAAGATCGTCTCCCAGGCCTCCTTAAAAGATCCTTGGGCGGTTAGCATTTGAATGCGGGCTATATCCTCACCACTTGGGCAGGCGGCGCTGCAAGGAGAGGTTTTTTCCTCATACTGGGGCCTGAGAAAACGCCACGAGCCCGTCTTGTTGCCCTCTGTGGTGAGATAGGAACAAGGAATGACCAGAGGAGAACGATTGGTTAACGGTTCTTTTGAGGCCATGCGTCTCTGTCCTCGTTTCATCTTATGTGTCCGCACAAAGTCTTAAAAAAATCGAATATCGAAATCCTAAACAGTTTCAAATGTCCAAAATCCGAAATTCAAAACGACATCATTTTACAGAGATGAATATCTCTTGTGAGGTTAACTGTTTGGGTGATTTGAATTTAGAATTTTGAATTTGTTTCGTGCTTCGAATTTCGGATTTCGGATTTATGGTAAGCTCCTTTTCAGGCCCGCGCGCTCGATGATGTGCTGTCCTTAACCGCCTCTAACACCCTAACTTCTTCGTAGGCCATCTCCGCTGCCTTTATGTTTGCCTTTGGCTTGCTCGGCACCTCTCGTTGGATTGCTTTGGCGATTGCTTCCATGCTTGGCATGCCCAAAACCCGGGCAAGTCCTCCCAGCATCGGGGTATTGACAATAGGATGGGTGCGAGTTCCCAAGCCGTTATTGAGGGCAATGTGAGTGGCGTCGACAATGGCGACTTTGTAGCCAGACCATGATTTCAGGTAGGCAGGAGGTTCGGGTCCATTGACCAGAATCCAACCCCCCGTTTTGAGCCCCAAGGTGACATCAATGGACTCTAGAAGAGTTCTGTCGAGAACGACAACATGGTCAGGGGTATAAACATTTGATCTTATAAGGATCTCTTTGCTGTCTAGGCGCAAATAAGCTTCTACCGGAGCTCCTCTACGCTCAACCCCAAAGAGAGGAAAGCTCTGAACGTAGTAGCCATCTCGAAAAAAAGCCTTAGCCAGCAGAATGGTGGCCACCACAGTACCCTGGCCACCTCGTCCGTGGAAGCGTATCTCCACCATGCTTGGTTCGTCCTCACTTCTACAGTAGCACAGAGAGCAGTAAAAGAAGAGCTAGATTCGGTCTAGGAGAAATGCAAAAGACATACCCGACAACTAAGGCTCATAGTGGCCTATATTAGCCATTCCAGACCACTACGATTGCTTTTGCCGATTTTTCTCCGAGACAACGGAAACTGTGGCTAAGCTCTGATTCAAAATAGATGCTATCTCCCGGCTGCAAAACTTCCACCCGATCAATACTGCGAAACTCGAGGGTACCCTCGAGAACGTGCAAGAATTCCTCTCCCTCGTGGTTCATGAAAATCATTTCACTAGTTTCCTGGACGGGGAATTCAACCAGAAAGGGTTCCATGTGCTTGTTAGTCTTCTTGGTGTCGAGGGCCTCGTACATATAGTTCACTTCACCCTTGCGGTGGTGAGGCCTTTTCTCCACTCTGACCCTTTCATTTCGCCGGGTGATGGCAATCCTGTCGACTCCCACTTTATCCTGAAAAAAGTAGGCCAAACCGACATCGAAGGCCCTAGCCAGCTTGAGTAGGGTGGCCACGGGAGGTACGACGTGATCGTTCTCTATTTGTGAGAGGAATGGCTTAGACAAGCCTGTTTTGGCAGCAACATCCTGGAGGGTATAATGCTTTTTTTGCCGCAACTCTCTAACTTTACTGCCTATTTTAAGCGCTTTCACTTCCAGACTAATGTCGTTTTGAGATCTATTCATCTTTTCTCCTCACAGTGATAGTTAAAAATCTCAACATAAGTCTGCACTTTTTCTATTTTACACCAACTCTTATTTGCCTAAAATAAAAAGTGTTTGTCTTTGCAAAACAATGGGGCCGGGCGAGTTAGGGGGCGGTGAGTGAGTATTGGCAAACTTCGAACTTGGAACTTTGGACTTAACCGCTATGCGCCATGCGCTTTGCGCCAAGCGAAACTATTGCCTGAAGTGAAAGTTTTTTTCTCTGAGAAGCTTGACACAGGCATCTACCACATCTGGTTCATAGAGAGTACCCCGATTCTGGCAAATTTCTTCTAAAGCCATCTCTCGGCCCAAGGTGGGGCGGTAGGGCCGGTGTGAGGCCATAGCCTCCACCACGTCTGCTACGGCTAAGGTTTTCGCCTCAATTATTATATCATCACCAGATAACCCCGCGGGGTATCCAGAACCGTCAATTCTCTCATGGTGTTGAAGTACAATTCGGGCAACCGGCCAAGGGAATTCTATTTCCTTCAATATGTCATATCCCACCTGGGGATGATCTTTAATCAGGGTGTGCTCTATTTCGGTCAACTGCCCTGGTTTACTGAGAATTTCGGCAGGCACACAAATTTTCCCCAAATCATGAATCAAGCCAGCCATACGAATTCCATCTATCTGGTGGCCCGGCAGACCCATTTCTACCGCAACCCCCCGGGCCAGATCAGAAACACGCCGCTGATGGCCAGCAGTGTATGGGTCTCTTCTTTCTACGGTCAAGGCCATAGCCTGAACTACCCCGTTCATGGCACTGCGCAATTTTACCAGAGTAGAGTGGACCTCTGCCTCTGCTCTTTCACGCCTGGCTATATCTTTTTTTAGTTGCTCATTAAGTTTGAGCAATTCTATAGTCCGCTTTTCGATTCGGCCTTCCAAATCGGTACGGATCTTTCTCAGCTCTCTTTCCCCTAGCCACTTGGTACTCAGGGAGGCGGCGAAATGCTGAATCTCTAAATTGTGAAAGGGCTTCTGCAAGTAAAGAAGCTTATCGGTAGGCGGTACGCGGGAGGCTATTTTGTCTGGAGTGGTGCTGGTATCTGAATAGCCAGTTACCATTACAAGTTCTGTGTATGGATCCAGGTCTCGAATTCTCTCTGCCAACCAAATCCCGTCAGGGCCAGGAGGCATCCTCAAATCGAGGAAAGCAACTGCGAAGGGCTTTGCCTGCTCCACTGCTGTGCGAACGATATCTAAAGCTTCTTCAGCTTGGCTGCAAAGGGTTAGGTCAAAATGGTTTGGCTTTGTTCTGGGTTGAAGAGTCTCCTGGTAGAGGGTCAAAATTGACGGCTCATCGTCCACAACCAGGATGCGAATTGAGTTGGGTTTAAGCATAAATGCTATGTCCTATGGGGGAGAAAGCTCATGAAACTAACTGCAAGAAATAGACCAAGAAAATAGAGTGGGAATCAATGAAAGTGGAGATCGGGGGGGGCTGGATTTTGCTTGCTAGATGCTGGATTCTGGATACTAGATGCTAATTAATAAATAAGCAAAATGAGAGTGTTTTTATATTTGCATTTGTTCTTAATATAGTAAAAATCTTTACCTTAATGAAATTATGCAATTTAATCTTCTTCTTTTGTCTCTGTTGATCCTATATCTAGCAAAGTAACACCAGAAAATTCTATTGTTTTATACTCTTTAATATTTCTCAAATCTGTCATATATTTGTTAATCAGTTCTAGTTGTCCTTTTATTATTGATAATTTTTCTCTCGTGTTGTCCTCCTTGGTGCTCGCAGACAGAAGGTCCACATATCCGGTGATTACAGTCAAAGGTTGGCCGAGCAGATGAGACAGTGTCGCAGTTGTTTTGATGACTCCTTTGAAACGATGTTCTTTTATAGGACCCCAGCCAGATCTCCTGTCT
>JAJDNT010000190.1 GCA_022340515.1 Deltaproteobacteria bacterium | reverse complement strand
TGCTGCCAGCTGATTACTGTGCCTCCTGCAGTAAGTCCTCCGGAAGCTCACATACCGCCTCTCCCGACTTCTTCATCTCCACATAGTGAGCGGCCACCAAAGCGGCTGTACATCCATCAGCTGCAGCAACCACTATTTGCTTGGCATACTTTTCTCTCAAATCACCAACCACATAGATACCAGGCATATTGGTCTCACACTTTTCGTTGGTGATCACGTATCCATCTGCATTCATCTTTATGCCGGCAGGCACCAGTTGGTTGTTAGGAATAAAACCTATGAAGATGAAGACCCCGTCAGTACTCAATTCCCGTTGCTCGCCCGTCTGAGTGTCTTGCAGGCTAACTGCATCGACGCCCTCTTCGTTTGCTTTAATTTCTGTGACGATGGTGTTCCAAAGGACTTCAATTTTGCACTCATCCTTGACGCGCTGCTGAAGGATCATGCTCGCCCGGAGGGCATCGCGCCTGTGGACCATATAGACCTGTTTCGCCAGTTTCGCTAGGTATAAAGCCTCTTCAGCGGCTGTATCCCCGCCGCCCACCACTACCACGGTCCGATCCCGAAAAAAGAAACCGTCGCACACACCGCAGTAAGAAACCCCTTTGCCATAGTATTTGTCTTCCCCAGGAACCCCTAACTTGCGCGGGCTGCCACCGGTGGCCAGGATAACGGTGTGGGTTTTCAAAAGGTTTCCATTTGCTAGCTTGACTGAATGGAAATCTAAGCCTGGCTCCACAGCCACAACCTCCTCCTGCACAAATTCAATGTCGTAGGATTGGGCGTGTTGAAGGAATTTTTGTGAGAGCTCATAACCGCTTATGCTCTCAAAACCTGGATAGTTCTCCACTCCGTCCGACATGGCAACTTGCCCCCCGGCAACAGCCTTCTCGACCAGAAAGGTTTTTAGAGCAGCCCTCATAGCATATATTCCGGCAGTAAGTCCGCCTGGACCACCGCCGACTATGACAACATCATAAATATCTCCCTCCGACATTTACTGCCTCCTTTCCAATGTATTCAATGCCAACTAGAGAGTAGCAACATTGAAGAATAATCAGATTAGATTGATTTTGAACCTATTATTTTATCTGACTTTGTTCAATAAGTCTAATTTGAGACTATTCAATAATTCTGTCTTTCAATGCCTTGAAGCATTGACTTACCTGGATCCCCGCCTACGCGGGGATGACTGACGATTGTGCACTGTCGTCATTCCCGCGAAAGCGGGAATCTAGGGATAAAACAGACTTTTACCCACAATTTCTTGAGGGCAACCATCTAATACATTGCGTTGTAAGTATTTGATTTATAGGTTTAACAAGATATTGAATAGTTTTAATTCACAAGATCACCCGGGCCAAGTCGACTAACTTCGCCGTCATGGACTACTGGAAGGTATCTCTTGATTTTTTTTAATGTTTCCGAGAATATTGTCTGCGAGCCAAGAGGAAGATAGATTTTTCCAGTCCCGTTATTTATTCAACGACCTACCGAAACCTTGAAATATGGCGGCGCCAGGGACACTAAATCATGATGGACGTAATAGACTATCGAGGCGATTGCTGAAAGGGCTATCTGGAAGTAAGTTTACTTCTAAGGATAATCCGCCCTGGTAATAGATTAAGTTTTGTCTGTGATTCCATACACGTGGAGAAAATGCTCAAGGTCATTGATCACAATGATGGTCAAGTTGAGGAGAAAGTGACCAAGGAAGAAGGGGTATTTTTTACAGTAATCAAGAAGCATAGGGCATAGGGCATAGAGTGAGGAGACAGGAGTCAGAATCCAGAATCCAGGAGAAAAGCAGTCAAGATTCACTTCATCTGAGCTCCCGCCTCTCTGAACCGCAGAATATCGAATCCGCCTCAGGCGGAAATATCGAAGTGCCACTTCATCATTCTGCGGTTTCTTGTTCTGCTGTTCGATATTCAGTACTTTGGACCTGCTGTAAGCTGCCTGCTGCCTCCTAGGCGCGAAGCGCCGTGGCTGGAACAGCCATAAGTGTAACCAATGCCTTGGCCGCTATTTTTTCAACTCCATCCCTTTGGCTGTACACTTCTGAGTCAGCCACTAGAATGTTTTTGCCCTCCTTCACCACCTTGGCACGACAGATTAAACGATGGCCTACAGCGGGGCGAAGAAAATTGATCTTGAACTCCAAGGTTAGAATCCTAGAATCCTCGGGAACTACTGAAAAGGCAGCATAACCCGCCGTATGGTCAGCCATTGTTGCCATAACACCGGCGTGGACGAAACTATCCTGTTGGCTGTGACCCTCTGTAACCTCCAAGCTGGATTTGGCCCGGCCTCGCTCCAGGACATCAAGTTTGAATCCACAGGTCTTAATGAAACCTTGATAAAAATCACGCTCTAAGAATGCAGCTCGCTCTTCGGTGAGTATCCCTTCCATACCACTCATACCTTTCTATTGTTCGAGCAATAACTCCCGGGCGATTATCAACCGCTGAATCTCACTCGTACCCTCGTAGATCGTGCAAACTCGTACATCTCGGGCCATTCGTTCCAATGGGTATTCACGAGAATAGCCGTAACCCCCAAGAATCTGCACGGCATCATAACAGGCCCGATTTGCTGCCTCGCTAGCTAAGAGTTTGGCCATTGAAGCGGCTTTGACAAAATTCTTTCCTTGGTCTTTCAAATGGGCGGCTTGCAGCAGAAGGAGTCGCGCCGCTTCCAACTCAGTATAGCGATCGGCCAACATCCACTGGATCGCTTGGTACTTAGCAATGGACCGACCAAACTGTTCTCTTTCTTTGGCGTATTCCTTGGCGTAATCCATTGCCGCCAACCCTATGCCCAAGGCCATGGAGCCAATGCCGATTCGCCCCCCGGCCAACTCCGAAACTGCTATGCGATAGCCATTCCCCACATCGCCTAGCAGGTTTTCCTGGGGTACTCGGCAGTCTTCCATAATGAGTTCGTTGGTAGCGGCTCCGATCTGCCCCATCTTTGCTTCGTCTTTGCCCACGGTAAAACCTGGAAACTCTGGTTCCACTAAAAAAGCAGCGATCCCTTCACCTCTGGGGGCGTCCTTGTCAACCACAGCCCAGACGATAAAAACCCCGGCATACTCGCCGCTGGTGATGAACACCTTCCGCCCATTGAGAATCCAGTCCTCTCCTTGGAGCGCTGCTGTGGTGGAAATGGAGGAGGGATCTGATCCGGCCATGGGCTCAGTTAGGGCAAAACCGGCAGCAGTATATTCCCCTTTGCATAATTTCGGCAGATGCTTCTGTTTCTGTTTTTCACTGCCCATGGACTGAATAGCCTCAGCCACAAGGTTAGTCACCGAGGTAGTCACCGCTGTGGAGGCACAAGCCCGACCCAGTTCTGTCAAGACCAGGCTTAAGGCCACCGAGTTGCTATCGGTACCACCATATTCAGCCCGAATATTGACGCCCATAAAACCCAAGTCTGCCAGTTTTTTAAGATTTGCAAGCAAGATTTTGCGATCCTTAGTCCGATCCAACTCTGCTGCCACAGGCTCGAGTTGGTCCTTAGCGAATCGCACAGCCGCCGCTTGAATCAGTTTTTCTTCTTCAGTCAGTTCAAATAGCATCTTTTTTCTCAACAGTGTTTGGGACTGCGCGGCGCCTAGTGCTTAGTCCCTAGTGCCTAGTAGCCGGGTACCGCTGCTCACATTGCCAGGTACTTTTACGCCATGCCCTATGCTCCATGCCCCATGCCTTCTTTACATGTTACGCCTGTACTTGCCCCCAACATCAAACAGTGCCTGGGTTATCTGTCCCAAGCTGCAGTACCGAACAGTGTTCATTAGCTCGGCAAAGATATTCTCTCCCTTTAGGGCCACTTGTTGCAGCCGCTCGAGAGCAGCTGCTGCCTCCTTAGCATGTCGCTGCTGGAACTCCCTTAATCGGTTTAGTTGTGACCTTTTTTCTTCCTCGGTGGCCCGGGCAAGGTCCAGTGAGGAAGTGGTTTGCTCTGCCTCGCCCTCCGGATTGCGAAAGGTGTTAACCCCTATGATAGGCAACTCCCCACTGTGTTTAAGAGTTTCGTAGTAGATGGACTCCTCTTGAATCTTGCTCCGCTGATAGCCGGTCTCCATAGCGCCCAAGACTCCACCCCGTTCTGTAATTCGATCAAATTCCATGAGTACCGCTTCTTCCACCAGTTTGGTGAGTTCCTCCAGGATAAAACTGCCTTGATTGACGTTTTCTATCTTGGCCAACCCCCACTCGCGGTTAATGATAAGCTGAATGGCCAGGGCCCTTCTCACCGACTCAGGGGTGGGGGTGGTAATGGCCTCGTCATAGGCGTTGGTATGAAGGCTATTGCAATTGTCGTAAATGCCAACCAAAGCCTGTAAGGTGGTACGGATATCGTTCAGCTGGATTTCCTGACTGTGAAGGGACCGCCCCGAGGTTTGGATGTGGTATTTGAGCATTTGCGAACGGGGAGAACCGCCGTACATTTCCCGCATGGCGACAGCCCAGATGCGTCGAGCCACCCGACCGATCACGGAATATTCAGGCTCCATACCATTGGAGAAGAAAAAGGACAGGTTTGGCGCAAAGTTGTCCAGCTCCATACCACGGGACAAGTAGTACTCCACATAAGTAAAGCCGTTGGCCAGAGTAAATGCCAATTGACTTATGGGGTTTGCCCCGGCCTCGGCAATATGATACCCGGAAATTGACACTGAGTAGAAATTTGACACCCTGTTTTCTATAAAGAACTCCTGGATATCACCCATCATTTTCAAGCTAAAGTCGATGGAAAATATGCAGGTGTTTTGTCCCTGATCTTCTTTGAGAATATCTGCCTGTACGGTGCCTCGTACGGTTTGGAAGACCTTGGCCTTAAGCCACTGGTATTCGTCTTCGTCAGGCTCCCGACCTACTTCAGCCTTGAATTTGTCCACCTGCTGGTCGATTGCAGTGTTTAAGAACATTGCCAATATGATAGGCGCCGGGCCGTTTATGGTCATAGAAACCGAGGTGTTGGGCCCGCAAAGGTCAAAACCGTCGTAGAGAATCTTCATATCATCCAGACTACAGACACTTACCCCAGAGGTGCCAACCTTCCCATATATGTCGGGCCTCTCGTCGGGATCATAACCATATAAGGTAACCGAATCGAAGGCAGTGGACAGCCGCTTGGCCTCGTGATGTGCCGAAAGTAACTTGAAACGACGGTTGGTTCTCGCCGGATCACCCTCACCGGCAAACATCCGGGTTGGTTCCTCATCAGTTCTCTTAAAAGGGAAAACCCCTGCGGTGTAAGGGAAGCGGCCAGGCACATTCTCTTCTCTCAGCCACCGGTATATCTCTCCTGGATCGCTGTATTTGGGCAGTAAAACCCGGGGAATTTTCTGTCTGGACAAGGATTCGCTATAAAGGGGCACCCTGTACTCCCTGTCTCTCACTTGGTAGACAAATTCATCCCCGCTGTAGGCTTCTATAATTTTCGGCCACTCTTCCAAGAGTTGGTGAGTCTCTTCATCTAGTGCCTTCTCTGCCTTGGCCAACTCCTTTTTCAATCTGGCCAGGAGAACCTGGGTATCCTTCAACTCATCGCCCTCTTCCATGGCTGCAGCCGCATGCTGCAGATGCCATTTGTGCCGCACCGCCTCAGCCTGCTCAGCCGTGCGACTATGATAGGCCCGAACCGTCTTCGCAATCTCGGCCAGGTATCTGGTCCGCTCCGGTGGGACGATAATGGTTTTGGAAGTGGACAGGTGGTTCTTTAGCCGCGGAAGTTTTGATTCAAAGCGTATCCCGGTCTTTTCAGCCATCACATCCAAAAGAACCTGGTAGAGTGCGGTCACGCCATCATCGTTGAACTTGGAGGCGATGGTGCCGAATACCGGCATTTCTCCCGCTCCCCTGACCCATTCTTCGCGGTTGCGCTTTACCTGCCTTCGCACCTCACGCACGGCGTCGTCGCCGCCCCGCTTCTCGTACTTGTTCACCACGATCAAATCGGCAAAATCAAGCATGTCAATCTTTTCCAGTTGAGAGGGGGCACCGAACTCGGGCGTCATTACATACATAGACAAGTCCGCCAGATCAACAATTTCTGTATCTCCCTGGCCAATGCCTGCGGTTTCTGCGATCACCAAATCGTAACTTGCAGCTTTGAGCACCTCCACAGCATCCTCAAGGGCCTCTGACAATTCGCTTCTGGACTTGCGGGTGGCAAGGGAACGCATGTAAACCCGATCGCTGTTGATGGAATTCATCCTGATGCGATCTCCCAGAAGGGCTCCGCCTGTTCTGCGCCGAGAGGGATCGGTACTTAGGATACCAATATTAATGTCTTTGAAATCGTGTAAGAATCTCAGGATCAACTCGTCCGTTAGAGATGATTTTCCCGCCCCGCCTGTACCGGTGATCCCTACTACTGGAGTTGTTCGCTCTTTGAGCCTCTGCCTTATTCGAGACCTGAGTCCGGCCAGGTGGCCGTCACCTTTTACCTTGACCAGTTCCATGGCGCTTATAAGCTTGGCCACCAGAGGTTTGTTCTTGGGGCTTAAGTGCTCGACTTCGAGGTCGGCTCCATCCTCCACTGTGGGAAAGTCGATTCGCTTGATGAGATCATTGATAATGCCTTGCAGACCAAGGCTAACCCCATCTTCGGGAGAGTAAATTCTCTCCACCCCATAAGCCTCCAGTTCCCGGATTTCATCGGGCAAGATAACACCGCCACCGCCGCCGAAAACCTTTATGTGGGGTACACCTCGTTCCCTAAGCAGATCAACCATATATTTGAAGAACTCAACATGCCCGCCTTGGTAAGAAGAGACGGCAATTCCCTGAACGTCTTCCTCTATTGCCGTGTCGACGATTTCGTTAACTGAGCGATTGTGCCCCAGGTGGATCACCTCTACTCCACTGGCCTGGAGAATACGTCGCATAATATTTATCGCTGCATCATGGCCATCGAAGAGCGATGTGGCCGTCACCACCCGAATGGTACACTTGGGTTTGTAAAGCTTATTCCTAGCCTTCATCTCGCTCTCCATCATATCTTTGTCCAAACAAATCCCCACAAATCAAGGCTGTCTGGATGGTTATGTACTCCTCGATGCTGTATTGGCGACTGAGAAACCAGCGCCTGAAAGTCCACATGTGCCCTAAGACCGTGATATTATGGGCCAACAAATCCAAGATCCTTCCCTCCAGCGCAGGTAACTCCCCTGCCGCCACCAACCTTTCCAGCACGCCTTTGAATATACCGGTAAACCTGACTTCGTTTGCTAATACCTTTTTCCGCCAGCGGCTAGGTAGAGACTGGGTTTCCTGGTAGACCAACAATATATGGTCACTCATCCGGTGGCACACCATGAAGTACTCTCTGATTACCTCTGCAATAGTCTCCCGGCCCCCTTTTGTCCTTGCCAGGGCTTCGCTGATCTGTCGTTCCGCCTCAGCGTGAATCACGTCGCAGACCAGGTACAGTACGTCCTCTTTGGTGGAAACGTACTCGTATACCGAACCAATAGATAACCCTGCCCTTTGAGCTATCTCCCGGGTAGTGGTCTTGTGGAAACCCTTCTTGATGAACAACTCTACGGCAGCATCCACTATCTGCCGCCGTCGTCGTTTCACCAACTCCGGGTCCTTTACCTGGGTGGGAACATCTTTTATCAAAGAGAGATCTTTTTCCATGGCCAACGTCTCATATGTTTTATCTCTGTCGTCCTAAGCGGTTGTCATCAGTGGCATAGAGCATAAAGAAGGGAGTCAGGAGTCAGAATACAGAATTCAGGAGAAAAGCAATCAAAATTGACTTCATCTGACGTTCCGCCTCTCTGAACCGCAGAATGTCGAACAAGGAATGTCGAATATCGAAGTGATCACTTCATCAGTCTGCGGTTTCTTGTTCTGCGGTTCGAAATTCAGTAGTTCTGTCGTCTGACTTCTGACCTCTGACCTCTGGGGCTATGCCCCATACTTACTGAACGAGCGCTCAGTCAGTAACTATTATTAGCAGGGAGCTCAGGTTATGTCAAGATGATTATCAGTGGAAGGTTTGGAGTAGAACTAAGGTTTCAATGTTCAGGTTTCAGGTGTCAGGAGGCATAGAGCATAGAGTAAGGGGCCAGGAGTCAGAATCCAGAATTCAGGAGCATTATCAAATCAACTGTCATACCCGCAAAAGCGGACATCCAGTGGAGTCTGGATTCCCGCCGAAGTCTATCCCGCACCCGATGCACGACCTGAATGACGATTCGAATGGTCTGTCGTCTGTCATCTGACTTCTGACCTCTGATGTCCGACGTCTGACCTCAGACTTCTCACTCTATGCCCTATGCCCCATGCGCCATGCTCTATGCTTTCTCAAATCCGCAATCCGCAATCCGAAATCCTAAATGACCAAAGCGCTACTCGCCTTCCTCCACCAACCCCAGCTTTTTAGCCTTGTCGTAGGTCACCTGGGCCAGACGGATTGAACCCCCGTCCACCATCTTTCCATCCAAAGCCGTGGCTCCCTCCCCTGCAGCGTCGGCTTCTTTATAGGCTTGCAAGATCCGCACGGCCAGGTTGATGTCCTCCTGGCTAGGGGTGAAGGTCTCATTTACCATTTCGAGTTGGTTGGGATGAATAGCCCATTTGCCGTCATAGCCCAGAGAGCGAGAAACTTGACATGACCTCTTCAACCCTGCCAGATCCTTGAAGTCCCCATAGGGTGCGTCAATAGCCGCGAGTCCCGCAGCCTTGGCTGCCATTACCATGCGACTCAAGGGAAAGTGCCAGCGGTTGGCTGCATATTGTTCCTCCCCATCTCCGTGCCCGCTTATGCCGCTGCTGGGCATGGTGAGAGACGCTCCGTAATCAGCTATGCCAAAAACCAGTGCTTCCAAGCGAGGGCTGGCAAAGGCTATCTCTTTGACGTTCAACATTCCCAAGGCCGTCTCTATGGATGCCTCGAGACCTATTCTCCTTTCCAGCCTCATCCTCAGTTCAATTTGACTAACCAGCAGATCTACAAACTGCACGTCAGCAGCCTTTTCCACTTTGGGAATAACCACTACATCAATACTCGCTCCTGCCTGTTCAACCACATCGATTATGTCTCGATAGGCGAAGGGAGTATCCAAGCCGTTGATTCTATAGGCCCGAACCCGTCCCCCCCAGTCATAATCCAAAAAGGACCGAATGATTTTTGCCCGTGCTTCTTCCTTTTCCTCCAGGGCAACCCCGTCTTCCAAATCCAGCATAATTTCATCCGCAGGCAGTGCTACCGCTTTACTCATCATTTTCTCACTGCTACCTGGTACAGAGAGTATCGACCGTCTCAAGCGTCTCATTTGTCTGCTCCCTCTTTTTGGCAGTAATTTTGCATTGATGAATCATTCACGCTTCCATGGGCCAAATTACGCAGCCATACTTATTTGTGCTGCTGCTTCACTATATTATGAAATTGTCAGATAGTTGCCAGCAAAAATTTAATCTACTCTCCGAGGACTTTGCTGGGGAAGGTATTATAGTTGACTCTTGCTGGATCTTTGTCATACTAAGTAATTCAAATATTATATAGCTCATATTCAAGCAGGCGGTTTTCAGCTGCAAGATCTCGGAGCAAGATTTCTTTTAACAAAAAATGAGGAGGAGCGAAGCAATGGCCGCGAAAACCTTTGTTTACTCTTTTGAGAAAGGTGACGGGAAGAACAAAAAACTATTAGGAGGCAAGGGCGCTAATCTGTGTGAAATGACGCAGATCGGCATTCCCGTTCCCCCCGGTTTTGTCATCACCACCGAGGCTTGCATCGAATACCTTGAATCGGGCAATAAAATGCCCAAGGGTCTCATGGCGCAAGTCAAGTCACACTTGAGTGAAGTGGAGAAAAAAACCGGTAAGGGCTTCGGTGACCCGAATAATCCCCTCCTCGTGTCAGTACGCTCCGGTGGCGCTCTTTCCATGCCCGGTATGATGGACACCATTCTCAACCTCGGTCTCAATGACCAAACCGTTGCCGGACTGATCAAGCTTACCAAGGACAAAAGATTTGTCTACGATGCTTATCGTCGCCTCCTCTCTCTCTTCGCCAAGATTGCTCTAGATTTGGACGAGGAGAAATTTGACCGCATCTTGGAGGATGAAAAGAAAAAGAACAACGCTAAATTCGATACAGATCTCAACGCCGACTCTTGGAAGAGTATTTGCGATGAGTACCTCAAGCTCATAAAGAAAGAGACCAAGAAAGATTTTCCCCAAGACCCCATGACTCAGCTTCAGATGGCGGTGGAAGCGGTTTTTCGCTCATGGAATGTCAAGCGGGCGGTGGATTACCGGCGCCAGTTCAACATTACCAAAGACATGGCCTACGGGACCGCGGTAAACATCTGCACCATGGTCTTTGGCAACATGGGTGATGACTCCGCCACCGGCGTGGGATTCACTCGCGACCCGGGCACTGGAGACAACCGGCTTTACGGCGAGTATCTCGTCAATGCCCAGGGAGAAGATGTGGTTGCCGGGATCCGCACTCCCAAGCAGATCAAAGAATTGCGTAAAGATATGCCCAAGGCATACCGTGAACTGCTAAAGCTCCGACAGACATTGGAAAACCATTATCGCGAGATTCAAGACTTCGAGTTCACCATTGAAAAGCGCAAACTTTGGTGCCTTCAGACCCGTAATGGCAAAATGAATGCTCAGGCCCTGGTTAAAACCTCTAACGACATGGTAAATGAGGGGTTAGTTAGTGAGCATGAAGCGATCATGCGGATTGCACCCGAGGCTCTGGAACAACTGCTTCATCCCCGTTTGGATCCTCGAGCCGGTGCCGAACCATTGGCTGTGGGGATTGCTGCCTCCCCCGGAGCTGCCGTCGGTGAGGTCTGTTTCAGCGCTGATGATGCGGTGACCATGGCAGAACAGGGCCACCAAGTGATCTTGGTACGGGAGGAGACCAGACCTGATGATATTCACGGAATGTTTGCTGCCCGGGGGATTCTCACCTCTCGCGGTGGCAAGACCTCCCACGCCGCAGTAGTGGCCAGGGGTATGGGCAAACCCTGCGTTTCAGGCGCTGAGAATATTCATATTGATTATGGCAAAAAGAAGGTCTCTATGGGAGGAAAGCAGTTCGGTGAAAGGGAAGTAATTACTATCGATGGTGGCACCGGTTCTGTCTACGCTGGTAAGATTCCCACCATCGAGCCGGAAATGACCGAAGATATGCTCTCCATCCTCGAGATGGCGGACGAAGTTCGCACCCTCGGCGTATGGGCCAATGCCGACACCCCGGAGGCCGCAATAAGAGCGCGGCAGTTGGGCGCGGAAGGTATTGGCCTCTGCCGAACTGAGCGCATGTTCAATGACCCTGATAGGCTCCCCATTTTTCAGGAAATGATCCTAGCAGACAACGACAAGGAACGCCAGGCGGCCATCGACAGGTTAGTACCTATGCAAAAAAATGATTTCAAGCAAATCTTTAAAGCAATGGTTGGCCTGCCGGTAATCATCCGGCTCCTCGACCCACCCCTCCATGAGTTTCTCCCCACCATTGAAGAATTGATGGTGGACATCAAGAGATTGCGAGAATTCACTATGTTCATGAGCACTGTCGAGGAACTTCCGGAAACCATGAAGATATTGGATCCGAAGCTCCTTGAGTACGTTCCGGCCATGGACACCGTTATTCGTGATCTGGCAGAGATCCGCAAACAGGGTCTAGACGAGAATTTGCTCAGCCATAAAGAAGAAACCCTCCGCAAAGTTCGTCTCCTGACCGAGGTCAACCCCATGCTGGGCCACCGCGGCGTACGTCTCGGCATCTCCAACCCGGAAATCTATGACATGCAGATCCGGGCTATTCTCGAA
This sequence comes from Deltaproteobacteria bacterium, assembly GCA_022340515.1. Lineage (GTDB taxonomy): Bacteria > Desulfobacterota > Syntrophobacteria > BM002 > BM002 > BM002. The sequence continues at coordinate 7,497 of JAJDNT010000190.1, read as the reverse complement.
GCCACAGCGGAATGCCTACAGGACGGAGTAAAGGTAAAGCCGAAGATCATGATTCCTCAGGTCTGTACAGCTCAGGAACTCCACTGGGTGCATAATCGGACGGTAAGAATCCATCAGGAAGTGGAAAAAAGATACAAGGTCAAGTTGAGGTATTTCTTTGGCACTATGATCGAAGTAGTCCGTGCCTGTATGCGCGCCGGTCGCCTGGCTGAGGTGGCCGAGTTCTTCTCCTTTGGCACTAATGACCTCAGCCAGGGAACTTTCTCTTTCTCTAGGGAAGATGCGGAAAACAAATTTCTACCCCTGTACAACGAGCGCCAGATTCTCCAGGACAATCCTTTTGAGATCCTGGATGTCAAAGGAGTAGGCCGCCTTATAGAGATAACTATCGAGTGGGCCCGCAAGACCAGACCTGACATCGAAATCGGCATTTGCGGTGAGCATGGCGGTAATCCCCGCTCCATCGAATTCTGCCACCAGGTGGGGATGACTTATGTTTCCTGCTCACCCCTCAGGGTTCCCGTAGCCCGGCTGGCAGCTGCCCACGCCCGTCTGAAGGAAATGGCAGGGGCTGAACTGAAGGAGGCACTGGCGAAACAGCTCTAAGCCGTCCGTTTTCAGTAGTCAGTTCTCCGTTGCGGCAAAGCACGAATCGCAAAGCATATGGCACCCCGCGCTTTGCGCACTGGGCACCAGGAACTAAGTACCAAGCACCAAGGCATTGAGAAATCAGGGGCCAGACGACAGGCCATTCGAATCGTCATTCTGGTCCCGCATCAAGCGCGGGATAGACTCCGGCGGGAATCCACACTCCACTGGATACCCGCTTTCGCGGGTATGACAGTTGTTTTGGTAATCCTCCTGGATTCTGACTCCTGGCTCCTTCCTCTATGCCCTATGCTCCATGCTCTATGCCTTATAACGGACGACAAACAACTGACGCTATTCGTCCGAAAATCCTTCGCAAAAAGCCAGGACATTCTTCCCCAGATCCGGGAGATAGTATCCCCCCTCCAGTATGGCGAACCGCCTCCCCCTGCAAAGCCTCTCCGAGGCCTGGCGTAGCCAAAAACCCAAGAGTCTGTAGTCCTCAGTTTTTAGTAAGCCGCCAAGATCCTTCTCATAGGTATCAAAACCCATTGACACCGCCAGCAGATCGGCCTTCCTGATAACCTTTAGGACGTATTGCACCTTTTCCAGATACTCATCGCGTTCTACGGCCGAGACATTCTTCACTGAAACTTTGGAATCATGTGCAAAAATTCTCTGGGTGCCGTCTCCCAGGTGATGGTCCAAGTCGATGATGTATACCCAGCGAACACCCAATTCCTGACGTATTTTTCTGACGGCAATGGCTATATTGTTGACAAAACAGAATCCCCACGATCCACTTTGATCTGCGTGATGGCCTGGAGGTCGCAAAAGTCCGAAAGCAGGCTTGTTGCCCAATGCCAATTTGGCACATTCAATCGCGCCGCCCACGGCGAATAAGACTGCCTGCATCAGCACCCTTCTACTTCTAAGCCGGGCCACCATGGCCGGTTCGTGCACCAGATATAAGTCTGCCTCAGAAGCCGGTTGAGGTTTGATAAAAGGCTCATATTTCTGTAGACTACTCTGGATAGCCTTGATTCGCTGGGGTGCCTCGATGGTTCCGGGCGAAAAGTCATTTTCGTAATCTGGATGGTATATGACCTCTAGCACTAGATTCGTCTCTCCATTACCTACCCAAGGTACTTTTGTTATCCTTAACCGGACAAAAAAGTTTCTGGTCCCAGCCACCATCGTGCCTTTGGATTTGCACAATAGCCGACTATTTTCCGACTGGAATTTGGAAATCTGGGAGCTCTTACATAAACTTGAATGGTACCGCCGCCCTTTCGTCTTGGAACTTCTCCGGAGACATGAAAACAGCTCGGAAAAAACCTTTTTGCTCCTGACCCGTCTTGCTGATTTCCCTCAGTTGCTGGCTGAATCTATCGAACAAAGACCTGACTTGACTGCAAATCCTCTCTCTGTCCAAATCCAAGCAGCCCTTACCGTGGAGTTACCACCTAACGGTTCAACTGTAATCTACAACATCGAAAGCGCACCCTGGAATAAATTTGGGCCGCAACACAGATTTTTCTCTCAACCTGCAGCTGCCCTTTTTTTCTTTGCTGCTGAGCATCATCTGGCCACTACTCCAAAGGAGAAAAGATTCATCCTTTCCCACCCTACCGACGACGGGATTATATTTTATCAGAACAAACTCGAACTCGAACTTCTTTGGAGCCGCGGACCGGACCGCTATGCCGTGGTGGAGCGTAATTCGCTCCTCCAGGCTCTACTTTCGTACCAAAAAAACCTGGAACAGGTGAAGCAAACTCTCCCACTTTACGAACCGAACATTTGAACCACAGAGACCACAAAGATCACAAAGATATAACAGATGTTAGGTCATACACTTTAGTCTCTCCTCATATCTCACATCCCACATCTCTTGATCCTTTGTGCCCTTCGTGTTCTTCGTGGTAGAGCTTAACCTCTGCATAAAAAAACTCCCCCTCTTTGTACAAGAAGGGGAGTCTTGGCTTGGCCATTGGATTGAACTAAATTTGCAGCCAGGAGTCGGAGTAGAGACTGTGCCCCATTAGTACGCGGGCGGTCTTCACATAGTCAGCCTCTTCCTTGCTAAGACTGCTTCCGTCTACCTCTTCGCCATCACACACTTTGCATATCAGTTGCTCAATGTCTGCCATCTCGCCACGGGCAAACTTGTGAAGCTCCTTGTCGAATGTGTCAACGATGGCAGAGCCCATACCAAAGCGCTTGAGCATAACCATGTATGTCTGGTTGAGGATGGGCCGCAAGTGTTCCGGAGGCCCGTTGGAAACATTGGAAAGACCGCAGGTGGAGGTGCATCCTTCAAAAACACCGGCGCTATAGTAGTCCCGCATGAAGTTGTAGAGTGCCATCACCTGGTTCTGTTGAACATTTACCGGCGTGACAATAGGATCCAGCCAGATACGCTCCATGGAAATTCCCAGCGCCGCGGCGCTGCTCCGGATCACCTCGGCTAGGGCACCGCGCTCATGTTCGTCCCGGGGCATTCCTTCAGGGCCCCAAAGCAACCCCACAAAGTCAGCATCAAACTCTTTGGCGAGCGGCAGCAGGGCATTTAACCTATCTTCTCGTGCCGAGATGGAGTTAATTAGCGCCCTCCCCTTGTGCGCCTTCAGGCCTGCCTTTATGGCGGCGACGTTGGATGTGTCAAGGGCGCAGGGTAGATCCACCACCTCTTGGACCGTCTTGACGATCCATGCCATTAACTCCTCGCCAATCCTTCCGGCTGGGCCAATGTTGAGGTCAATGTAGTCCATCCCAGCTTCTTGCTCTAGGACTGCCAGTTCCTGAATGACCTTGGCGTCCTTTTCTTTCATGGCCTTGCCATACTTGATGCTCATAATATTCATATTTTCCCCAATGAGCTTCATAAACCCTCCTTCCCCTTCACCAGTAAAGTTGAGGCTTGGTGCACTGTGGCAATAATTCACCACCCCTCTACCAGTAGATAGACACTTCGATTGTTTTCTAGAAAATTGGGAGGCAGTGGGTCCGGGGCCTTCAGCCCCGGACCATATACGTATTTCTCAAACACCAGGTATTGGTATCAGCAAGACGAACTCAGGTGTGAGGCTATGCCGGCTTCCACTCTTTGAGGTACTTGGGAATATGGGCTGCCTCCCGCGGACCGACAAGGATTTTCCAGTCTGCCAGTTCCTCTTCAAGCTCGCCGCTAATTGCGGCCGCATAACCGGGAATTATTAAGTTCTTGTGTTTAATCTTGTCAGCAAGACCCATCTTGTTGATGGCACCGCCCACGCTCTCACCAGTAAATTTGCCGGCGGCCCAGGCAGTGAGCACGCTCAAGCCCTCAGTATCCACCACGGCGAGCCAGCTTGGCACCCGGCTCCCTTCTATCTCGCCGGAGACGATGAAGTAAGTCAAGGAGAAGTTGCAGGTCACCAACGCCGGTGAGTCTTCATTGGGATTACCGATTGGATAGATACCTTGATCCGCTGTCATGGGTCGCTGCGGATCCGTGTAGATATTGAGCCGTTCCAGCAGCAGCGGAAAGAGACTGTGAGCCTCCAGGTCGCTCATCACGACGAAACCGGCATACTTGGCGATGAACATGGCGGCAAGCAAAGTTTCTTCCATGAGATTGTCGGCCATCTCACAGGGAAAGGTGATGGTGGGAAATCCCAGGGGCCTGAACACTTTTTTGACCGCAGCCCGCCGAATGGTGGTGTGGTCCTGGAAGGCCTCCTTAGCAGTCCGGGCGCCCGTGTCCAGCACCAGATCTTTTATACCCATACCGGTGAGTTTATCGCTGAGAGCAATGAGGCCATCATAGCCATCGCTGCTCCGGATCGCCAGAGGACAGCCTGTCTCCTTGGCCAGCTCGCCCAGGGTATCGGCAGTGTCCTCTGTGGCCGCATAGATTAGAGGTTTGCGCTCGGCACAGGCCTTGACCCCGGCACTGAGTGCATCCGGGCTGTCGCTCATGAGAATGAGGGCGGCAGGGGAGCCATCCTTCACTTTGTTAACCAGAGCCACAAAAGCATCCGCGTTGCCGGAGGTGTCCTTAACTGCCACCATTTCTGCTCTCAAATTCAGCCCAACACGCTCGTATTGATTCTTCTGTAATTTTTCCAGTTTGTCTTTTACCAAGGCATCGTCCATGTCGGTGGTGACCAAAACCGCCAGCCCGGGCTTGCTCACGAAGGTCTTTTCATGGCGGAACATGACGGTCTCACCACCGACCTTCACCTGGTAGTCACCGGTGCCAACTGTGAGCGGGCGAACAGGGGGTGCAGAACTCTCAGCCAGTTGATCCTTAGCCTCGTCGGAGACGTAGGGGCAAGCGGCCAGCTCCGCACTGCCCGATGCCAGGGCCATGGCAAAGGCAAGGCAGGTGGGCACCCCACACTCGCCGCAGTTGGTCTTTGGAAGCAATTTAAAAATCTGTATTCCTGTCATTCCCATAGCTTGATCTCCTCAACCTCCACTAAACAGGTCAAATAAGGCGGGGGGAGAATCCCCCCGCACACGTCGTTTGCCTACATAATTGGATCCATCTCCAGCGCTGGATGTTTTTTCTCCGTGAGGAAGGGCAGAATTTCCTCCTCGGTGGTACCAACCGTCTCATCAGCGACCCGATCCAACAGATCCGGCATCCCCAGCTCCTCGGCGCGCTTCTCGAAACGCTCCTTGATCTCTTCCTTGAGGCTCTTGGGCATCCACACAACCCGTTTCAGGCCGCCGTCACCGATGATGAACTTGCGCTGGCAGATATTGTACTTGCTGTGTCCCACGAACCCCGGGGTCACCTGGCCGCCGCCGATGGTTCCCGCCAGGGTGGTAAACTTCATGCCGCAGGGCGTCATGTCCATGTACTCGCGGTTGACCGTCATGATCCCGTTACATGAGGGAAGGATCGCAGCCACGCACTCACAGCAGCCGCAAGTGGTCATGGGATCGTAGACGATACTGTAGAAGTTGTAGCTCGCAACCGACTGGCGCGAGGCCTTGTACACGAAATCATTGACCCCCTTCCAGTTGCCCAGATTCTCATCCAGGGTCTCACCCTTGGCGACGGGCTGGTTGGGACCGGTGGGGTTGATCTCGTGGGAGGCCTTGCAGTCCATCCAGTTGTAAGCGCCGCAGAGCCCGGTACGCTCGGGACTGATTACGCACACATGGTTGGGGGCAAATGACTGACAGAGAGTGCAGGAGTAGTAAATGTCGGTGGTCTCGTCCGTCATCCCCTCAATACGAGCGTCACGATCAGTATAGGTTTTCTTGGCTTTCTCGGCGACTTCCTTGACCTTTTTCTCATCGGTGTAAATCTTCACCTGACACTTGTCGAAGATGGCACCAAAGTCCTGATGGTATTTGGCGTGGAGGATCTTGCCGATGTGCTCCAGGGTGAAGCCCTTTTCCACTGCGGCTTTGCCGATCCGGTACCAGGCAATGTCCCGCTGACCTATGTGCATGACTCCCTGGGCGTAGTTCACCAGGTGGTGAATCTGCCGCTCCAGAATCGGTTCATAGTCTTCCTGCATCTTGCGGCCGGCAACCTCCACCACCACGGCAAGAGGCAAGCGGGTGCCCTCTTTTACATCGGTGATGTCTTTGCCGACGACCTCAACCTTGCCGTCTTCCACTTTGTCCATGGGAGCAATGGTGGTCCACTCCACACAGGGGGTGCGGCCACCGCCGCATTCAACGTAGACATCATCCTTACGGATGCGCTCCCCCTCGAAGGCCGGACCGTATGATACCGGCACCGGCACCTCGGTGATGGTAACCTTCAGACCACGAACCTCGATGGATTTGGCCGGCATCTCCTCGTGCGACACATTGGCTACCACGTGCTCGTAGGTGCAGACACCCGTCGGCAGGATCTCCGGAATGTCCGTGTCCGCCAGAGTGGGAAAGCCCCAGTTGATAGCGCCGGCTGCATTGGCAGCCCACTCGGCATTTACTTCACCCAAGGCGTTCACAAAGGCAAAGATGCGGTTCTTGTTGTACATCAGCATGCGCTTGTAGTCGCCAGGCTTGACACCTCCAAAAGAAAGACCGGCCCGGTTGGCAAAGCCCAAAGCAAAAACTGCTGCCGAGATGTCCGGGCCGAAAGGCACCAGCCGAGTGCTCCAGCCGATCTGGACCCCAGCCTCGAGCAACTGCTCGGTGAAAGTGGTTCCACCCTGGTTGGCACACATGAACACATAGAGGTTTTTCTTTTGATACTCTTCCGCAATATACTTGGCGGTTTCCGGATCGGGAGCCGCACCCACAATGGCGGCAAAACCGGGGGCGCTGCCATCCACGAACTCAATGCCGCGCTTGCGCATAATGGTGTCGTCAGCCGCACCAACCCAGAGTTTTCCGGCCCCGATATCAGGATCCTCCTGGGGAAGATAAAAATCGGGGTCCTCAACATACCGAATCGCCTCCACCACCTCCTCCGCAAAAATGGCGGCTATCCCGGCATCGAGGGTATGTCCCAGGTAAGGTACGTGAATTCTGCCTTTTATATGGGGCGGCAGCAGCTGGCGGCACCGCTCCATAACCGGTGCGGCATCACCTAGTTTCTCCACCTTAATGCCCAAAAGAGAATAGATAATGGGCAGGTAATAGGCGGTATTGGGAAACTCAAGTTTCTGCTCTGGGCCGTACTTTTCCATGGCCTCTTTGAACTTGCCCTCCGCCTTCTGGACGATGTTGTATGCCCCCTGAATGGCGGCAAATGCAACTAACCTTGACATGTCTTCTCCTCCTTACGTAAGAGGTATTACATCCTATTTACTTTATCGCTCGGATCATGCTTATCAGCTTCGTGCGTTTCAGTAGGCACTAGTCTATTCACCGGCTTCGACTTCCAGGGCCTGACGATCTGCCATATCCATGAGCACGCGCTCGCGCTCACCCATAATCCCCAAGGCCTCA
>JAJDNT010000174.1 GCA_022340515.1 Deltaproteobacteria bacterium | reverse complement strand
CTGATGTTACTATGGTTCACTGTAAGACTTGTATTGCTGTTCGCCTTCGCTAATATTTCAGCTTTATTCATCCTCCTCATGGTTCCACTACAAATTGCTAATAATTCATGGGCCGCGTCTCAAGAATACTTTTATTATTTTAGTAGCTATATTTCAACCGTCTTTTCTTGCTGAGTTTTGCAGAAGCATCAAGTTTGGCCATCACTAACGATTTATGTTAAAAAAAGACCAAAATACTACCCGCGAGTCCTCGCAAGCTCCCTAAATCGTAAATTGCAGTTTTCGCATTTTGTCGGACTCGAGAATCCAATTCGAGGAGAGGAGAATAACATGGACGGTGAAAGCCCTTTGACTCGCTCTGATTTGCTTTCTTGTTTGGAGATAAGCAAAGCTTTGACTAGCGAACTCGAGTCAAAGCGCTTATTCCGCACGATCCTTCAAAAAGTCTCGGAACTTCTTGCTGCAGAGCTTTGGTCGTTACTCTTGCTTGATGAAGCAACCGGAAAACTGCGTTTTGAAATTAGTGTTGACCTGGATCTAGAGATGCTCAAAGATATCCACCTGTCATTGGGTGAGGGCATTGCTGGCCAGGTAGCCCTTAGCCAAACACCTATGATCGTGCCTGATGTTCGCAAATCCGAATTCTTCTCGGAGATTGTGGATCAACAATCTGGTTTTACCACCCATTCAATCATTTGTGTCCCTGTCATCTATGGCGGACGAACTCTAGGAGTAATTGAAGTTGTCAATCCCTGTGACCTTAGTGCTAGAACGGTGGAATTGGTAAAACTTATCGCCGATTACACCGCCATCGCTGTTGAGAACTCCCAACGATATCAACACATTGAAAATCTGGCCATCCATGACAACTTGACCGGTCTTTATAACACCCGTTACCTGTATCAGTCTCTAACTGACCTGATTGAAGCCTGCAAAGCCACCAATTCTTCTCTATCTCTTATATTCATGGACCTCGACCGTTTTAAGCAAGTGGTAGACAACTACGGTCATCTCAATGGTAGCCGAGCCATCCAGCAAGTGGCCGCTACTATTAAGGAATCTCTGGAGGAGCCAGCATACGCGGTGGCTTATGCCGGAGATGAATTCGTGGTGGTCCTACCAGGATTTGATCAGGTCACGGCCAGAATAAAGGCCGAGGAAATGCAATCACAGATAAAAAGCACGGTCTATATACTAGACCAAGGAATTGAGGTCCAGCTAGAAATAAGTTTCGGAATCGCTACTTTCCCGGATCAAGCCAACGATTTGACCAGCCTGCTCGCCATTGCAGACCGCGAACTGTTCAGCGTGAAGGAAAAGAGCAAGGACGCATTGGGCCGATATGGGAGGTGAACCTTGGAACCTAGGCCCGATTAAGGTTATGCTGATTCCAAAGCGCATCGATATCAAATATATATAAATTCACCCCGTTTAAAGCAACACTAGAAATTACATCCCTTAATTCACACATGAGTAGATTTCACCATGGTGCAAGATGTTGAGAGGTGTCAAGATGACGGTATGTGGGGAAAGAACAAGCTAGGATTTAACTTCTCGTAGAGCTTCAGTAGGGTCACGAATGATTTTCCCTCCACTCCGTTTACCTACAAAAAATTCAAGTCTGAAGAGTAAAAGTTTAGATTAAAAGTTGCTGGGCAATTTTGCCAAATTAATTATGCTCCCAGTCACTCGCGGCGGTGGAGATGAAGCACGAACCGCTTCCGCCGCTATTTTTTTGTTCAGACTTGGTAGTAAAGGTCCAGGTAAAGTCTGCCAGCATGGGATTGTCAGCTAGATCCCGGGCGGCGGTGGTTATAGTGGCGGAATAAGTGGTAGCGTAATCGAGCTTGCTCGAGGGGTTGAAGGTGGCTGTGTTGGTGTTGGCATCATAGGTGACCGTCCCGGTGACACCGTTGTCCAGAGTGAAAGTATTGGTATCTATGGTTGACCCGTTCATTGGTTCAGAGAAGGTGGCGCTTATAGAAGACCCAACAGCCACACCATTAGAGTTATTGGCTGGGCTGGTGGAGTCGACAGTGGGCGGGAGAGACTCCCGTTCGTACACAAAGATGTCAGAGAATAAGCCGTTGTCATCAGTTACCAGTTTGGCCTCAGACTCGAAGGCTACGAACTTGCCATCCGATGAGATTGACGGGGCAGAACTGTCGCCGTTCCCTTGGATTCCGTTTGAATCTACACTCACCAGGGCGGTGATTCCTGTCAGGAGGTCATGAACAAATGTGTCAGAGAGAGGAGAGAGATTGGTATCACCAACAACTAGGTTGTCGGCTTGAGACTTAAAGGCCACGTATCTGCCATCGGCGGAGATGGAGGCTAAAGTGCTGTCGCCGTTTCCTTGGATTCCGTTTGAATCTACACTCACCAGGGTGGTGGTTCCTGTCAGGATGTCGTGGACAAATATGTCAGAGAGAGGAAAAAGATTGGCATCACCATCTATCAGGTTATCGGCTTGAGACTGGAAGGCCACGTATCTGCCATCAGCAGAGATGGAGGGTAAAGTGCTGTCTTGGTCTCCCTCAGTGCCATTTGAGTGGACACTTACTAATGTAGTGGTACCTGTCTGCCGGTCGCGGACAAAGATGTGACTGTTGCCGTTAGTGCCACCTGCCACCAGGTCGGTGGCAAAGGACTCGAAGGCGACGTATCTGCCATCTCCAGAAATGGCGGGGGAATAGCTATGCCCGTTTGATTCGTTGCCCCCTGCGTCCACACTTACCCTTGTAGTAGAGATTCCAACGGGTGCGTCTTCGTCGTATGTCCCGTTTTCATCTGCATCGCGGTCGTGGACAAAGATGTCATAGTAAAGGCCGCTATCAGTAGCCACTAGGTCGGAATCAGAGTCGAAGGCCACGTATCTGCCATCGGCAGAGATGGAGGGGTGAAAGCTGGGGCCGCCTCCTTCGGCGCCCGCCGAGTCCTCCACACTCACCCTGATGATGTCTCCGGTCTGGCGATTGAGGACAAAGATGTCAGGAAATATACCATCACCAATACCCGCCAGGTTGGTGGCCCAGGATTCGTAGGCCACATGCCAACCATTTCCAGAGATGGAGGGGGCGCTGCTAGGGGAGTCTCCTTCTTGGCCACCTGAGTTTACACTTACCTGGGTAGTGGTTCCCGTCTGTCGGTCGTGGAAGAAAATTTGGACTAAACCATTGCTGCCAGCTGGCACTAGGTCAGTGGCTGCAGACTGGAAGGCTACGTACCTGCCATCGGATGAAATAGAGGGGGCATTGCTGCCATTGTCGCTATTGCCGCCGGCAGAATCGACACTCACGCGCTCTGTGGTCTGGGACCAACAGATTCCCCTTGCCTGGATGAGAAAAAGGAGGCCAGGGATAAGGAAAAGCATAGCTTTGCGCTTCACACCCACCTATTTTCTCCTTCATTCTTTAAAACATGAGGAGGTCTTACAAGGGCCAAGAAAAGACATTTGCAGATGCAGCCAGGGCAGCAAACCAAGGAGAGCGAACTGAGGTGGTTGTCTTCGCCTGGACCTATACCTCGCCCATGTAAACAATTATCGTTAGCAATAGTAATGCCAAAAGGGAACAATGCGTGAGATTTCAATTAAATAGCTCTGATGGGGTGATATTTTTGGGCTGGGGGGAGGGCCAGTAATCGTACCTATTCTTATCTTATAGAACGAACCGCCCTGACGTAGTGCGAGGTGTAGGCATGATCTTCGCCTGAGCTTTTAGGCAAGATGGTCAATCCCATAATACCTTCACGAAAATTTACATGCCAAGCCTGTGGTGGATTGGTGGTGTAGCCACCAAAGGGAACCCCCTCATCTGAACACCAACAAGAGCTTTGGTTCCCATCAAACAGAGGATCTATGTGTAGATCATTGATCTGCCTTGGTTCCAGGAGCGAAGCGATCTCTTCGGTAGTAGGTAGTCTCCAATCCGCATATCCGCCAAATTGGTCAGAATTGAGTTTTTTTACATAAGAATGTGCTTTTCGTCTGGACAGAGACCGGTGAGATCCACTTTTCTGCCACATGAGACCTGTGGTCTCATCGGTTACGGTACCGTCTCCGTTGTCCACGTAGTGGTTATTGAAAGATCCGCCGGGATTCCAACTGCTTTCATAGAAATCGTATCTTCTACATATCTCTTTTACCTGATAATCCATCAATGTCTTGCTATCTTTACGCAATGATAGCTTGCCAACTGTTTTAGAAATGGAAGCCAATTTCTGTCCCTGCATATCACCAGGCCAGTTTTTAGCTTCCATGGTGCTCTGGATTCTTAAAGTCAAAGAAGGTTTTTCGGCCAAGGCCAAGGCAGTATTCAAAGATTCCCTGGCCTCTGCTTTGGTACTGTACTTATCGAAAAGAAGACCGAGTTGATAGTAAGCCAAAGCTTTATCATTGTTAGAATCGGCTAATTTGACAATTTTCTCATAGGTTTCTCGGGCTGCCGAATAGTCTTCTTTAGAGCGGCCATCCATTGCTTCTTGGAAATTGATATCAGCCAATAAGAATAGATATTCCACCCTGGGAGTTTCTGTTAAATTCATGGCCTTGAGAGTGTATTTTCTGGCCCTTGAACTTCTATCGTTGAGATGGAAGCTTTTGGCAGCAATGTAAAGAATGTCGGGTAAGTAGCGATTAAAATCGTATACCCTTGGATCCTTGCGGTAAGCGTACATGGCCGTGGACATCTTGTAGGGAGTATAAACCAGGGTTCTCCACGTCTCATTCCCCTCTCGCTTGAATCTGCTGCACTTCTCCAGGTATGCTTTTGCCAAGAGTACGTTTGCCCTGAGATCGGTTCTATTAATTGCGCAATAGCCACTCAGCAGTGAGATTACCTGATCATATTCTTCTTGATCGAATAAAATTTCAGCCTGAGAATATTTATCTTCAGGCGTCTGAGTTTTGGGTCGGTGGGGAGCTTGAAAATAATCCTTTTGGTCTGGCCTGGGCTCAGTCTGAGGAATGTATGCCCATGCGTCAGGGCGATCTTTTGATTTTGACTCTTTTGCCAAACTTGCCCCTGCAGTGTCCAGAGCGAAAACGAAATCACCCTTGTCTAGGCGAGGGTGGTTAATCTTGCCAAACTGAGGATGTTGAGCCTTTCTGGTATAGTTGACCACCTGCTCCTGGAGATAGATTCCGAGCTCTTCTCCTGTTACATAGCCGTCGCTATTAATGTCGGCAAACCCCTCCTTGATTCCCTGGAGAAAGCACACCTTAAAAACCGATTTATCAGGCACTTGTTCATGCTCTGAGCCGGCAGTAATAAACTCCCGTACCGGTGAGCTCACCTTTTCTTCAATGTAAGGCGAGGGCCGGGAACGAACCATCTGGAAAATCGCCCCAGAGAAACAAGAATCAAATATCATCAAGACGTGCTTTGCATAGATCCGCCGTGCGATTGTCTCTATTTGACGCATGCTGACACCGCGCTCCATGAAACCCATCTCGTTGTTATCAGGATTTGGAGCATCAATTGGAACGATATAGCCTAGTTTGGAACCATCTACTTCGCTGAGGGTATGGCCGTGCCCGGAAAACCAAACAAGTATGGCGCTCTCTTTATCGCGACCTGGCCCTGTAACTAGTTCATAGAGGGCGCTTCGCAATTGTGCCCCTGTGGGGTTTTCCACAATTTCCACCTTCCACCCCATGTCACTCAGGGTCTTTGCCACCTCACGGGCGTCACTCACAGGGTTAGGGAGTTGGGGCCAACCACTGTTGTATTCCCCACAGCCAACTACCAGGGCATAGTAGGAGGAGTAGAGAGGCAGCTGTTTTGTCTGGCCATCTGGTGTCTTGGCGACGACTTTTATAGATCTTAGCTGCTCTGCGGAGCCTGGGAAAACGAAGACCAAAAAGATAATTCCTAGGGATAGGATGGAGGCTATAGGCCTCACCATCTTTTGATGGGCATGGCTTCCTGGGGCAACCATCTCGACCCTCCGGAAAAAGATGCTTTTTTGCTGTAGGAATATTTTTACTGGGTGGTGGAAGCCGGATACAAACAAGTCAGCAGGAGCAATTTCTACGGGTTATTCTGGCATGGATGCTTTTGGTCTGTCAAGAAGAGTCACTAAACATTTATTGTTTAATCTTTGAGGCCGGAATTACCACGGGTAAATGAGTTGTGAGATGGAGGGCTAAATGGAGGGTTTGAAGGTTTTTAGCTCTTTTAGAAACTCAACGGCCACGCCTTTCTTCTGCTTGTCAATCCTCCTGATCACGGCCGGGCCGGTGAGGGTAAGTGTCTGATTTTGCCCGGTGAAGTCAGGGGGTAGAAAAAGACGCATCTCCGCCTGTTCATTTTTCTGAAGGACGGGCCAGGAGGGGCTCATGACAAAGGCTCCCCCTTGGGACAAGTTCTGAGTGACGCCGTCGACTTCCTTGGATGTACGAGGCAGCCTTATCTTGATCTTGAAATGATTTAATGTTCTCGTATACTTCCTTCTTTCAAATGAATCCATGCTGTGGCCTTCAAAAGTCATGAAACGTTATAATGAGACAGTTCAATTATACGCGGGCCGTTTAGTTTTTTACAATAAATTAACAAAAAATCTACAAAAAGTTAACAATCTACGAATTTTTCGTATTTACAATTAAGCAAAAACGTAATTTAATACATGTAATAGATTTTGCCACGCATTTTCAATATTTGCGATCCAGGTTTGTCTCCAAGTTTGAAGTTTCATTCTTTATTTGACCACCAAAACTTAGA
>JAJDNT010000172.1 GCA_022340515.1 Deltaproteobacteria bacterium | reverse complement strand
GACTAGTTTGCGCTGGACCAACTGAAAAGAAGCGATGGGCACCTCAAACTGAATACGACTTTTAGCATAATCGAGGGCCACATCGTAACAGGCCATAGCTGCCCCCACAGCGCCCCAAGCAATACCATACCGTGCCTCATTGAGGCACATGAGTGGTGACTTTAGTCCTTCCGTTCCTGGCAGGAGATTTTCAGCCGGCACCCTAACCTCGTCCAGCACGAGGCTCGAAGTTACGGAAGCTCGGTGAGAGTACTTACGCGCGATGTGATAGGCCTCGAATCCAGGTGTACCTTTTTCCACCAAAAAGCCGCGAATCCCCTCCTCGGTCTGGGCCCAGATCACCGCCACGTCTGCAATTTCTCCATTGGTGATCCACATCTTGCTCCCGTGAATTATGTAGTCGCCACCTTTTTTGGTGGCTCGAGTCTTTAAATTCATAGGGTCGGAACCTATATCGTACTCGGTAAGGCCAAAGCAGCCTATCTTTTCACCTTTGGCCATGGCCGGCAGCCACTGGGTTTTTTGCTCCTCAGTGCCGAATGTGAAGATCGGGTACATGACGAGAGAATTCTGTACCGAAACAAAGGAACGTAAACCGCTGTCCCCCCGTTCCAGTTCCTGGCAGGCCAAACCGTAGTCCACGTTGCTCATTCCGGGGCAGTCGTAACCCTCAATCTTTATCCCCAGCAAACCCAATTCGGCCATCTGGGGGATCAAATCCAGATCAAAGTAGCCCTGTTCGAAATATTCTTCCACTTTGGGCATGTACTGATTGTCTATCCAACGTCGTACCGTGTCCCGAACAGAGCGCTCCTCCATGGTCAAAAGATCATCGCAGCGATAATAGTCAACACCTTGAAAAGGTTTCATGAATTTTCCTCCTGTGAACATCTAATCGCAACTGGGAATGCAATTATTACTCACTTCTCCTGGCAATGGCAACATGATAAGAAAGATGGGCGCCATGATACCTCACCTAGCCTTAATTTGTTGTTGACCTTTAAGCCTGCTCTCTGTAGAAAGCAGAAAGAATTTCCTTTTTTCAATACAGACTCCTAGATCCTGCCTATTCTAATGGCACCTTTATGGCTACAACTACTTGCTGATTTTATAGTTATGTCATTGAGATAGCCTCAGGAACACAACCTATTAGGCTCCGAAAAGTTCCTTAAATGTAGTTTTTTTCTTACTCTCGAGCGCTGGGGTTAAGAGATGCGAAAATTTCTCACAGGGGTTTGTGTGTGTATTGTGCTCGCTGTATTAACCACCTTTCTATTCTGCTCCATGTCCTCTGCCGAAGAAGCAAGTTCGGTTGAAACTGAGCAGGCGGGGAATCAAGAACTCCAACAGGCTGAAGAAATAGGAAAAAAGGAGAAGATTGAAGAAAATCGTTCCATTGAAGCCGGTTACCAGAAACACCGGAGGGATCAGGAGACTGAAGAAGAAGAGGAGGAGGAACCAACCGAAGGAACTCCAATTCTTTCAAGATTGCCCGTGGAAAAGGTCACCTTGGGAGGGTACATCGACCTAGATTATGACTACTATGAGGTATCGGATGTCTCTGACAAAAACAGCGGCAGCAGTTCCGACCTGGGTCTGGGTTCGGTGGAACTGGAACTGCGGGTTTTTTTCAACAAATGGGTTAAGGCCAAGACTAAGATAACCGCCGACGATGTCGGCAAGAAGGATGGAGATGAAAAAATAAAAGTAGACGAGGCCTTCTTCACCATGAAATGTCCATATATTCCCACATATTTCGTTGGTGGCTATAGAGATCTTCCTTTTGGCGTTTTTGAAGATCGGTTGATCACCGGGACTATCATTGAGGACCTCTATGAGATACAAGAGGTAGGTGCCACCCTGGGTTTTGATCCTGATTTCTATGGCTTAGATATCTCCTTCACCGTCTATCGGGGCCAGGATATCATAGAAAACCTCGAGGATTATGGCACCCACGAGTACAGCCCGGATCGCGAAGAAGACGATGATGTGAGTTCATTTATTGCCAATGTCACCCTCGAGCCGGTAGAGGACAAGTTCATTATGAGTGTTTTCTTCGACAGCGAACCTGGCGACGGCAGACGAAACCTGACCATGGGGTCCGCTTTTACCCTGGATGTTTGGAAGTTTAGTTTTGACGGCGAGTACATAACCGCCTTGCAACGAGAAGATGGGGAAAACGGAGAAGAAAACAAGGAGAGTGCCTGGGTTGCGGGCCTCGCTTTTCGACCCGTGGAGTCAGTGCCTTTGGAGCTTGTGGTGCGGTACGAAGATTTTGACAATGATCAACAGGGTAATCAGGATGAAATACTAGACGATCGATACGTGGCAGGATTTAGCTACAAATTTCTGAAATGGGCTACCTTTTTCTTCGAATATGATTACTTAAACTACGAGAAAGAAAGAGGCAGCGACGCGGCAGACCATGTAAATACATTTCACTTCCGCATTGGTTTAGCCTTTTAGCCCGACGCCCCTCTCCACCCCCCTCAACCCAATCCTTACCATTTGGTAATCTTTTGGCAATCTTTTGGTAAGCATCCCATATTTATTATCAAAAAACTCATCGAGTTCTCAGTAGGTGCGGTTTTCAAGGAGGTGAGAGAAGGGGAAAGTTGCTCTCTTGAGTCATTTGGAGTCTTTTCTCGGATCTATCAGTGGAGATGACAAAGAGCTCATCTAAGACTTCTGAATTAAATTTGATCATAAGAGAATAAAGGAGAGAGTCCATGACCAGACTGTTTGTAGTTATCGTCACGACATTCGCTTTAATCTCAGGAACTGCACTAGCACAGGACACATTGGCAGAAAGAGGACCATTTGGATTGGGTGCAATGTATGGCATGACAGGTCCTAATCCTAGGTATCTTGCAGGTATTACCGCTAAGTATTTTCTGGATGAAAACAATGCAATTGACGCTGCTGTCCTCAGGCGCCTCAGTTCAGACAGCGACTGGTATATTTGGGCAGACTACCTCTATCATTTCCGTTCGCTGATTACTCTTGAGAAAGGGGAATTGCCAGTCTACATAGGCGTTGGTGGAAGACTAAAGCTTCAAGAGAACGACGATAATAAATTCGGGATTCGATTTCCCGTGGGTATAGCTTATGAATTTTCGGGTTTGCCTATGGATATCTTTGTTGAGGTTGTACCCATATGGGACGTGGCGCTGAGCTATGATTTTGATCTCGAAGGAGGTTTCGGCGTTAGATTTTATTTCTAGCTTTTCTTAAGCGTCAGCTCAATCCTTACCATTTCGTAATACTTTTGCAATCTTTTGGTAAGCCCCTCAATAGTACTATCCAGAAAACCGGCAAAGAACCCAAACTAACATCCATCTAAAAACTCACTAAATTCTCTCCCCCTCGACGGGGGAAGAGATTCTTGTATTTGCGGAAGCACACCAGTTAGCTACCGGCAAACTAACAACCAGAGAACAAAGGAGGAGTACTATGGTGCAAGAAAAGAACATTGTTAGACTGGGTTTAAGTATTATCATGTTCATTGCTTTCGTCGGGCTGGTCAGCACGCCTGCTTTGGCAGGTGGCAAAGGCAAGCATTGGCATCCCAAGCAAAGCTGGGAACCCGCGGCCTGCAGCAAGACCGCCTCGGCAGCCTTTTTTGCCTGCCAACATGAGGTTAAAGACGATTACTGGATAGCCAAGGGAAACTGCTACAACTCTGCCGAAAACCCCCGACAGTGCTTCCAAGACGCTGAAGATGCTTATGAGGAAGCAAAGGCAGAGTGTCAGGACCAACTCGAGGCGCGTCAAGAACTCTGCGAGGAGTTGGGGGAAGCACCCTATGATCCCATAAAAGATTTGAAACCAAAGTTTGTTAAATCAGATGAAATAACTGGCAACCAATATTTCCCACTGGTGCCTGGCTATAAGTGGACATATGAAACTACAGATGATGGAGATGTCACGGAGACAATCGTTGTGGAGGTGTTGGAGGATGAAACCGTGACGATTGAAGGGGTGGAATGCGTTGTCGTTCGTGATATCGTGTATGAGGGGAAGAGCACCGACGCTGAAGACATCATCGAGGACACCTATGACTGGTACGCCCAGGATGAGAAAGGGAACGTGTGGTACTTCGGCGAACGCACCTTGGCGCGGGAGGATTGTGAGGAACCGGACTGCGAGGACGTATATTTACTCGTCAACGATGGGTCGTGGATAGCGGGAGTAGAGAACGCCAAGCCGGGTATAATCATGTTCGCTCATCCGGAGGAGGAGGTTGGGTCCGTGTACCGCCAAGAATTCTTCTTAGGGGATGCCGAGGATATAGGGGAAGTGGTGAGCATCGATGAAAACGATGGAGTTCTGCAAACCAAAGACTATACCCCCATCGAGCCGGATGTCTATGAAAACAAATACTATGCTCCGGGTGTGGGAGTGATTAAAGAGGAGGCTTTCGAGGATGGTATTGCCACCGGTGAGGTGGTGGAACTTGTAGATTTCACCATTACTACCCCTTAACTCTAAAAATCATGTGTGGCCCGCCAAAAAGGCGGGCCTTACCACGAAGTCGGGTGCCTCACAGTTTTTTTGAGAAACACCACGATGGTAGGATAATTTGACCAATCAAGTCTTTCACACCCTTTAACATTTTCTTGATCAGCTCTTCAGCGGCCCAATCCTTACCATTTGGTAATATTTTGGCAATCTTTTGGTAAGCCCCTCGGTCGTAATATCTATAAAACCAGCAAAAATCCCAAATTGACACCCATCCAAAACCTACTAAATCCCCTCCCCCTTGACGGGGGAGGATTCACCCTGTTGAGTTTCGCCTTCGCGAACCCTGCGAAGCAGGGATTCAACAGGGTAAAGGTGGGGATGATCCCCCTCCCCTTTATCCCTTCCTCTCCGAGGCGTAGGCTCTACGAGCCAGAGGCCGCCAGAGGAGGGGAAGGGAGATTTCCGGGTGGAGACTAAATAGTATTAGTAATGGGTTACAGATCCTTAAATAGTGTAATTCAACAAATACCCAAACAAATTGTCATATGTGTTCTGATAATGATCTTTACCTGTAATCTCGCACGGGCAACCCAAGCCAGCCTGCAGGACATAGTCCTGGACAGCAAGAATAAAAACCTCACTCTTAGTTTTAAGTTAAAAGATGCTTTTTCTGAGGAAATGAAAGAGGTAATTCTCAATGGAACATCCATCACTTTCACATTTTTAGTTGAACTGAGGGAGATCAGAGATTTTTGGATAGACAAGAAGATAGTCGATATAAAAATAGATCACATGCTTAAATACAACGTTTTGAAAAAAGAATTCGCTATCAAAAAATCATGTGAAATAGATGAGATATTGATTACCGAGTCTTTTTTAGAAGCTCAGAATTTAATGACTGCAATTAGGAGTCTTAAAATTCTTCCATTCGCCTGGCTGGAAAATGGAAACCGTTACCAAATAGCAATCACGGCCGAACTCAGCAAAGCCAACCTGCCTCCTAGTTTGAGATCCGTGATGTTTTTCTCTCCTTCTTGGGGTTTCGAAACAGATTGGTATATACTGGATTTCAATCGCTCATAAAATGAGGTAGTTGCCATGCGTGTCCTCTTGGTTGAAGATGATTTGAAGCTCGCGTCCTTCATTTCAAAGGGACTCAGAGAGGCCGGCTTTGCCGTGGACCACTGCGCGGATGGAGAGGATGGCCTGCATATGGCTTTAACTGAGCCATACGATGCTGCCATTA
>JAJDNT010000105.1 GCA_022340515.1 Deltaproteobacteria bacterium | reverse complement strand
GCTATTTCCCCTACATTGAGGAGAAACTGGCTGAAGCTGGAATACCCGGAGATCTCAAGTACGTAGCTGTTGCGGAGTCCGCCCTTATCACCGATATCAAATCAACAAAAAGAGCCGTTGGCCTCTGGCAATTTATGTCCCGGACCGCCAGACGCTATGGCCTTCGGAAAAATCGGTTAATAGACGAACGCTTGGACTTTGAGCGATCTACTGAAGCAGCTATTAAATATCTCAAAAGGCTACACAGCGAGTTCGGTAACTGGACTTTAGCTCTAGCCGCCTACAACTGTGGCGACGCCTTCTTAAAAAGCGAAATCAAAAAACAGAAGGTCAAAGATTTTTATAGGCTCGATCTGCCTGCGGAAACAGAGAGATATATTTTCCGCATCATTGCCATCAAAACTATTATGGAAAACCCGAGACAGTATGGTTTCCACCTTCCAACAGAGCATATTTACCCGCCGAGATGGTACGACACGGTACAGGTTGAAATCAGCCAACGGTTGAAGTTCACCGATCTTGCCCTTGCTCTGGATACAGATTTCAAGGCTCTAAAAGAACTCAATCCCCAATTCCTCAGAGACTATGTGCCCAGGGGTAACTACAAGATCAAGGTTCCTCCCGGATTCGGTCCTAAGGTAGTTGTGGCCCTGCAAAAACTTGGCAAAGGCGGAGACGGACAAAAAGAGTATATCTCTGAAAACCACTACCTGGTCCGGGAAGGCGACACCTTGGGTCGAATCGCTTTGCAAACGGGCGTCTCCCTTGAAACCCTCAAGAGAATCAACCGTATCGAAGGAACCACTATCCGGGCAGGCCAGAAGCTTCGTCTCACGGATTAAGCCAGCCTACCTACTTTCTTTTTTCCCTTCAATACAATCAAAGCCCCCAATATATAGAGGGGGTCGAAATTCAAATACAACACTTGGCATGGTACTTACTTTTGACCTAACTGGACTTCTCTCGAGCCCGGCTTGCATTGAGCCTCTCACTTTGGCTACCAGCAATCCTCTACAATATCTCCGCAGTCCTTATTGGCTTGGCTCCACCTAGAGACACCTCTTTATCGCCATTTCAATCTATTGGCAGCGTCCTACCCAAGACCAATTTCTTTGGCAGAAAAATAAGCTTGCCTATTATACGTACTTGCAATATTGAAAGATTCTAATTTCACCAATACTTAGCTCTCCTCCCAGAGACTCTATTAGAGATTTGTGCTGCTGATAACTCCTACCCCTGCTATAATTATTTAGAGATTCGGTGTATCTGGAGCAATGCAGAAACCCCCTTTGGGAAAGATAATAATTAAGAAACACTGGGGTGCCATAATCCGGCCTGAACAATTCGACTGCAGACAATAAACAATAATGGAGGTGAAAGATGAAGAAACTTGCAATTTTGTTGTTCGTGGTTTTAATGGCTACTTCCGCCTATGCAGACCAGGCCTTAGTTGAGAAAGCAAAAGGGGAGGGAAAAGCAGCCTTTTACGCCAACATCACTGCCATTGAACCCATCATGGAGGCCTTCACCAATGAATACGGCGTCAAGGGAGAGTACACCAGGATCTCCACCTCGAAATTCCTCGCCACTGTCTTGACGGAGTTCCAGGCCGGCAAGCTCTTGGCCGACGTACTCCAGTCGCCCCTGCCGATCATGGAACTCCTGAAGGAAAAGGGTGTCCTGGCCTCGTACAGATCCCCAGCAGCCGCCAGCTACCCCGCGTGGACAAGGAAAGACGACAAGATTCAGATTTTCGGCATCGAATACGTCGCCTTGATCTACAATAAGGAACTGGTCAAAGCAAAGGACGCTCCTAAGCGCTACGAAGACCTGACGAATCCCAAATGGAAGGGAAAGATCGTCATGGCCAACCCCTCGGCCCACGCCACCACCATTTCCTGGCTCATCGGCTTGAAGGAAAATGTTTTCCCTTCGGAAAAGGCCTGGATGGACTTCGTCAAGGGACTCGCCGCCAATAAACCCATGTTTGTCAGGTCTTTCGGTCCCACCCCCGCACCGGTGGAGAGCGGTGAGAAACTCATCGCCATCTCCATGCCCAAATACATCATTACCAAGGCGCCTGCCCCTCTGGATTGGGCGAGAGTCGAACAACCCTTACTGGGTACTCCGCGGGGGATAGCCATCACTGCCTCCGCTTCGCACCCCAATGCTGCCAAGCTCTTCGTGGATTACTGGCTGTCCAAGGATGCCATGCAAATGCTGGCCGACAAAGTAGGTGAATACGTCCTCCACCCGGGTGTCTATCCTCCCATTGACGGCATTGACAAGGCAAAAGTCCTGCCTATCCGGGAATTGTCGGATGACGAAATCCGCTATTGGGGGAGCGAATTCAAAAAAATCTTTGACGCACCCTAAGACCTTTTTTCATCACCCACGTAAACCATCTCGCCTTCCTGAGACCGGGTTCTCCCCGGTCTCAGGATTTTTTCGGTAGCCAGCTATGGAAATTCGTATCAAAAGCGTGAGTAAAGACTTCTTCTCAGAAGGCAAGACGATCAAGGCCCTATCAGACATCGATCTCGCCATTCCGGCAAATCAAATCTTCACCCTTTTAGGCCCGAGCGGTTGCGGCAAGACCACCCTGCTGAGGTGTATTGTCGGCTTGGAAACCCCGGACTCTGGTGAAATAGCCATCGGGGAGGAAATCGTTTATTCAAAGGAAAAGAACATTTTTGTGCCCCCGGAAAAACGGGGGCTGAGTATGGTGTTTCAAACCTATGCCATTTGGCCTCACATGACAGTCTTCGATAACGTCGCCTACCCACTGCAAACCCGAAAAGAAGCCAAAGATGAGATCAGAAGCAAAGTCGAAAAAACATTGCGGTTTGTGCAGCTCGAGGGGTTAGAGAACCGTCCAGCGACGAAATTAAGCGGCGGTCAGCAACAACGGGTTGCTCTGGCCCGAGCCTTAGTCCCGGAGCCCAAAGTTATTCTCTTTGACGAGCCTTTGAGTAATCTTGACGCCAAGCTCAGAGAGGAAACTCGCAAAGAATTGAGAAGCTTTCTTACCGAGTTGAAGATCACGGCTGTCTACGTTACCCACGACCGCATCGAAGCCCTGTCCCTATCCGATGCCATCGCTGTAATGAAAGACGGCCAAATGGTAGAAATCGGAACACCCAAAAAGATCTATTTCGACTCTGATCATAGATTCGTGGCCGATTTTATCGGCCGGGCGAACCTCATCAACGGCAAGGTCATTGCCTTCGAGGATTCTTACACTGTTGTAGACTCCTCCATGGGCACCATCGCTTGCCAAAAAAATCCCCATGCATCGGTTGGAGATGCGGTGACCCTTTGCATCCGTCCCGAATTCATCAAGGTGATGGAACAACATACTAGTGAGGATAGAAACATCTTCCGGGGAAAGGTGGAATCCCTGCTCTTCATCGGAGACGCCTACGAGGGTGAGGTCATCATTGCAGACACTCGTCTGATTATTAGGATCGAGCCAACTACCATTGTCGAGGAAGGGGATGAGGTCTCTCTTTCCTTCGACCCGGATCATTGTTTCTTGCTCTCGAAGTGAATAGAACTATGTTTAGTACTCGAACGGCACTGACGCCAAGCCTTATCGTGATTGTCGGGTTTCTGACCGTATGCCCGGTGGTCATGCTTGTTTTAGGAAGCTTTTCTGAGGGTATTGGAGCCTTTGGCAAGTTCACCCTGGAAAAATATATTCAATCTTACACCGATCCCGCTTTCGCCGGCATCATTGTCAATACAGTCATATTTACTATCGGCTCGGGTTTTGTCGCCACCCTTCTGGCCCTGTTCCTGGCCTATCTCAATACCAGAACCAATATTCCCT
Source organism: Deltaproteobacteria bacterium (assembly GCA_022340515.1). Classification (GTDB taxonomy): domain Bacteria; phylum Desulfobacterota; class Syntrophobacteria; order BM002; family BM002; genus BM002. The sequence goes on along the minus strand of JAJDNT010000105.1, from coordinate 22,721 downwards.
TCAAATTCCTCTTCCGCATCATCTCCATCATCCCCATGATGATTCCTCACATCCTCTTCTCTGTTAGCTGGGTTCTTCTCCTGAATCCCTCTAATGGCATGATCAACCTCTTACTGAAACAGATATTCAACTTGGAGAACTCTCCCTTTAACATCTATACCCTCGGGGGAATGATCTTGGTGGAGGGGCTCCTAGATCTGCCCATTGCCTATCTTATTCTCGCCCCGGCTATGGCCGCCTTCGACGTCTCCCTCGAGGAATCTTCCAAGGTCTCCGGCGCCTCGAACCTGAGAACCCTGACCAGAGTGACCCTACCGGTTCTCAGGCCTGCCATTCTGGCATCTTTCATACTAGTCATCGTCCGAAGCTTGGCTTCTTTCGCAGTTCCTTCCATCATAGGCATGCCAGGCCGGATCTACGTCTTGGCTACTCACATCTACCGGATCATTGCCACGGGATTTGCTGCTGACTACGGCATGGCGGCAGCGGTGGGCATGAGCGCCTTGGCTGCTTCCATTGCCCTCATTTATCTCTATCGATACCTGACCTCGGAGAGCGAGAAATACGTAACCATCTCCAGTAGGGGATACAGGCCCAGCCTGATTGAACTGAAGAAAGCCAAATATCCCCTTTTCGCTATCGTTGGCCTCTTGTCCTTCGTCTTGATCGTGCTGCCGGTTCTAGTCCTGTTCTACACCTCCCTTGTTCCCTACTCCATGGTGCCAGACGCCAGGGCCTTTTCCATGATGAACTGGAAGCACTGGCTGGATGTGCTGAAGGATCCCATCTCCTTGCTTTCTCTGAAAAACAGCGTTTTCTTGGGCATCGTGGGTGCTACCCTGGGAGTGATCCTTTCCATCTTCGTCTCTTACGTCATCGTCAAGGTCCGCACCCGGGCTGCCGGCCTTCTGGAATCTATAAGCTTTCTGTCCTTCTCCTTTCCGGGAATTGTCATCGGTGTCGGCTTCATGTGGTTCTTCGTCCGTACGCCCTTGTATGCTACAATTTGGTCTCTCCTCATCGGCTACATAGCCACCTACCTCCCATACGGTATTCGGCCCCTTACCAGCGCCTTCATTCAAATCCACAGTCACCTGGAAGAATCTTCCAGGGTTTGCGGTGGGGGAACTCTCTACACCCTGCGCCGCATCGTTATTCCCTTGCTGATTCCCGGCGTGGTATCGGGATGGATTCTTATGGCCACCATGTTTGTTCGGGAGTTGACCCTCTCGGTCGTGCTTTCAAGACCGGGCACGGAAGTCCTGGCTGTTCAGATCCTCCGTTTTGCCGAGGACGGATTGTGGGGAAAGCTTTCCGCCCTGGGGATTATGATGATCTGCATCTCCACCATCATAGTGGTCATCGCTTCTTTGATCGGGATGAAGATGACAAGAGTGCAAGAAACTGATTAACAAGAGGAATGGCTCAGAGTTGCCGCTTGGGTTGATTTTATTTTCACTGGTTTGACAGGGGAATTCGCTATTCAGCCTATCGGAGTTTTGTCGCTTCTAGGTATTCCTTAACACTACCGATTGTTGCACTGAACATCTTTGCGCCAGTGAGGATGGTAAAGGCATCATGCACATTTCCGCAGGTCCTGGCGAACTCCGGTCCTATGACAGAAACGGGCTGGGACACGTATGGGTTTTCGTTCAAAGCATAGAGGTACATGTCCAAACGGTTCTTCAGGATCTGAAAATAATCAATTTCATGACCGGTCATGAGCCCGGTTGACCCAGATATGCTCTTGGAGAATTCCTGGACAGCCTGCCAGTAAATTTCTGCAAGCTGAGTCTTCTGGGGACCCTTTTCCAAATAATACGATATGGACCATCCCACGCTGATTATCTTCAGAATCTGAAGCTCGTATTCAACGGTAACTCCATGGATCTCAGCCTCTTCCGGCAGATTGGCTACAAGGGCTTTAACGTCCTCGCGGTCCACAGCAAAATTGAACAGATCCTCTCCTGCTTTTTCAATTTCTGTTTTTTTCTCTTCTGAATTTTCCATAGTTCCCACTTTGGTCTGTCTCTCATTTGCAGACCTTTTGCCTGGCTTCAATCTCCTTGATCAACTTGGGGACGACTTTTTTAAAATCTTCTACCACTATGACATCGGAGACTTCAAAAATGTCCGCATTGGCATCTGTGTTAATACTTATTATCTCTTTTGATTGGTCCATCCCTACCACATGGTGCATCACGCCGGAAATGCCCACAGCTATATAAAGAGTTGGACGTACAGTCTTTCCACTCTGGCCAATCATCTGGCCTTCCTCGACCCAGCCTTCATCCACTGCTGGACGCGTGGCCCCTACACTACCACCCAAAACATCGGCCAATTGTTCAATGGTCTTCCAACCTTCTTCATTGCCAACACCCCATCCACCAGCAACCACTATTTCAGCTTGTTCCAAAGGCCGTCCTGCGGGCTTCTCAGTCTTGACCTCCAGCACCTCAGGACCTAGGTTTTTATCAGTAAGTGAAACCTTCACTTCTATGATCTGTCCAGTTTTTTCTGTTGGTGATAAAGCCCGCATAATTCCCGGCATCACCGTTGCCATTTGCGGCCGGTGGGCAGGACAGGCAATTGTGGCAATAACTCCTCCTTCCCAGCCCGGAACAACCTGGAGGAGTTTTCCCTCCCTGTCCAACTTGAGATCAATGCAGTGTGCCGACAGGCCGGTTTTGAGTTTGGCAGCCACCCTGGGTGCAAGTTCAACCCCCATGGCCGTTGCGCCCATGAGTAGCACTTCAGGCTGGTACTCCTTGATCAGATATTCGATTACGTAAGAGTACGGAAGGACTCGATAGTGCTTCAAAAGGGGATCATCAGCCACAAGGACTATATCTGCGCCATGATTGACGAGAGTCTTTGCATGAGAAGTTATATTATGGCCCAAAAGAACTGCTGTAACCGCGCAGCCTATCCCCTGGGCCAATTCATTTGCTTTGCCCAACAGCTCTAGGCTAACACCATGTAATTCTCCACCTCGCTGTTCAGCGAAGACCCAGATACCTTTACAACCGTTGGAGCTCATAGAGTCACCTCAAAAACAGATCAAGAAATGTTGCATTGATAGATCTTGTCCGCCAATTTCGCCACAATCTCTTCAATAGATCCTGCCAGTCTCTCCTTCGCCCTTTCAAACCGGCGAAGTTCTAAGCCTGCCATTTTGGTAGGAGAACCCTCAAGCCCTATAGAAGATGAATCCACTCCCAGATCCTCATTGCTGAGTACTTTGATCTCTTTTGATTCAGCAGCTAGTATGCCAGTAAAGGGCACATAGCGAGGTTTGTTAAGCTCCTTGCGAACAGATAGCACTACTGGCAGCGTCGCCTCAAGTTTGACATAGCCCTGCTCGATCTTCTGGATGATGATTATCTTGTCATTTTCTTGCCACTTCATATCAATCACATGCATCACATTGGGCAGGTGTAGAAACTCGGCCAGCTGGGAACAAACCTGGGCGGTGGAGCCATCGATAGAAAAATTACCGAGGAAAACCAAGTCGAAGTCTCCGATCCATTGACATCCTGCTGCCAAAATCAGGGAGGTAGCCAGGGTATCAGATCCGGCAAACGCCGGATCTGACAACAAAACCGCCCGGTCGGCGCCCATGGCCAAGCCTTCTTTTAGGTTTGAAGTAGCGAAAGGGGGAGCCATGGACAGCAGGACCACCTCTCCACCCCGGATATCTCGAACTGACAAAGCTGCTTCGAGGGCATGCTTGTCCAGCGGATTAATAATGCTGGGAATCCCTGCACGCTTCAAGGTCATGGTGACAGGGTCCATGGATACCTTATGCCAGTGTTTAGGATCAGGTACTGGCTTGACACATACTATAATCCTCTTCATGCTCTCCCCATTCCTACAATTTCTTGTGCTGCGAGCAAAGAAACATTATTTCTTCATGAAAGGAGCGAGAGCTGCTCTGGCAAGAACTACCTTGCCGATCTCTCCTGTACCTCCTGCGGGGATAGTGACCATGGCATCTCTAAGCAAGCGCTGAACCGTGTACTCCTTCATGATCCCGTAGGCACCATGAATCTCTACCGCTTTCTTGGCCGCATTTGCCGCTGCCTCACAGGCGTACCATTTAGCCATGGCTGACTCTGTATCAAAGCGCATGTCTTGATCTTTCATCCAGCTGGCCCGGTAACAAAGCAGGCGGGATATTTCAAGCTGAGCATAGATTTCTGCCATGAGGAACTGAATCCCTTGAAGAGCACTAATCGGTTTACCATAGAGCACTCTCTCGCTGGCGAATTTTCCCGCTTCCTCGTAAACTGCGGTCAAAATTCCCAAAGCCGTAGCGGCCATTCCCGTTCTCCCCGTTTCACTTACGGTCTTCATGGCTATTGCCAGTCCCCCACCCTCCTGTCCAAGGAGGTTCTCTTTCGGTACCTCACAGTCATTGAAAACAAGTTCACCAGTATTTGCTCCTCGCAATCCTAATTTATTCTCCTCGTGACCCGCCTTGGCTCCAGGTGCATCCTTGTCCACGATGAAAGCGGAGAGTCCTTTGGCTCCCTCAGCGGTTCGGGCGATTACTATCCAAAAGTCAGAAGTGTGGGAATTGGTGATGAAGCATTTGCGTCCATTGAGAATATACCTGTCACCCTTGAGTTCAGCTGAGGTCCTCATGCCAACTACGTCTGAACCGCCGCTGGGATCGGTAACAGCAACCACCCCCATTGTTTCACCCTTGGCTAGAGCAGGCAGGTACTTCTTTTTCTGGGCATCGGTGCCAAAATCATATAGCGCTGCACAGCCCATGTGATGTACCTGCACCGCCATGGGCATGGCACCACAAACCCTGCCCAACTCTTCGAGAACGATAGTGCGAGCAACATATCCTAGGCCTACACCGTCATATTCAGGTGGGGTAATTACTCCCATAATTCCCAGTTCAGCCATGGGCTTCAGAAGTTCCATGGGAAATTTGCCGGTCTCTTCCATGGCCCCCATTTTGGGGGTGACCTCGTTTTCAGCAAACTCCCTAACTGTCTTTCTCAACATCTCTTCTCTTTCGGAAAAGGCGAAATCCATGGTCTCTCCCTCCTTTCTGTTTTGGTGGGACGGTTCTCCTTATCCACCTTGAGCTTTCTCAAGGAGCCAATTTCTTTAGATAGTCAAACAGTGAGTTAAAGAAAATTGCTTACTGTTTCGGAAGAGGCGTCATCTGATCTTTTAGTCCACACAGAATCCTGGGGGCTTACCAGATACGATTATGGGACCAAAATCAGCTTACTTTGCCTTTCCTGGCACTGAGCTGCGTTATGATGTAGTAGACCAGTCCGGCTGCGATCAGTGAAGGGAGAGAACCGCCAACAGAGTATTTCATTATGGCGATAATTTCGTAAACTATGAACCCTATGGCCCAAGATACGATTGCCGTAATATTAAATCCCTTTAAATACCAGTACTCACCTCCTTCTTTGTAAATCTGTTCTTTGTTGAGTTTACCGGCACGGATCAGAAAGTAATCGGTAAGTACCACGCCAAAAAGAGGCACAAACATGGCACCAATGAAAAAGAGGAAATTTTCGTACTGCTCCATAGGAAAGACCAGTGCCACCAGAATTGACAGGATGCCGGCGATCCACATAACAGTTCTTGCGCTTATCCTCCTCGAGATGTTCAGCATAGAGCAGGTGGCAGAATAAATATCGGGAAAATCAGAGGTAATGGTTGAAAATACCACCAGAATCAGGGCAGGGATAGCAAGGCCGATTCTGCCCATAATTTGTAAGATCAGGGCTCCCGGATCGGTTTCTCCGGTAACCAAGGTGGCCATCAATCCCAGGACATACATCCAGGATGAAATGAGAAAATAGCCCCACCAAGTATTCCAGAATGCCGGCGCCGTTTTTTTAGAAAAACGTGAATAGTCCGATACCAACGGCATCCACGATATGGGCATGGCTATAACCAGATCCAGGCCGATCATAAATGGCATAGCTCCAGGTTTGACAGCCAAAAAGCCACCGCCAAATTCCTCAATTGAAACCCAGGTCATCAAGATGACAATGAGGAGTAAGCCAACTACCGCTGCCTTCTGCATAATTTTCCAAATAGGTTTACCAGTGTAAAAGGCCCAAATAAGGGTTCCTAGCCCGATGGCCACAATCCAGAAGTGGTTTGAGGCCAGGATGCCCCCGATGGGCTTACCTAGCATGGCCCCGGCCCGACCACCTATGATCAGCATTATGGAAGCCCAGCCAATGAGCTGGATAATATTCAACAACGCCGCCAGGTTAGATCCGAGAATACCAAAAGATGGTCTCACAGATACCATGGACATGATGCCGTAATCCGAGCCGATGACACCGCCCAAAGCCATGAAGGTGTTGCCGATAACATGCCCAATAATGATGGCCCAGAAACCCATCCAGAAACCCATAGGGGAGAGAAAGCCACCGGCCCAGATCTCAGCCAAAGATATAGCCACGCCGGCCCATAAGAGAAAATAATCCAACCCGCCAAGGTTTCTTTCTTCACTTGTAATCGGTTGAATGTCCATGATTAATCCAGCCTATTGAATATGAACCGAATACCTTGAGGTTCTCGGTAAAAAGTTCAATAAGGATTACCTTGAGCCTCTTGCCTTGCGCCTTGCACCTCTCTCTTGCAACCTAGGCAGAATATCTCTCCAATCCCGCTTGAAGCTCAGCATGGATAGATATACGCAGTTTTTAGGGTAGGCCTGGTGAAGAGTCTCCAGGTTCTTCAGTGGATCGAACCCTTCAGCCCGTTGGTCCTTCTCCCTTCTCACACTTTTTAAAAGTAAATCCACCTTTTCCGACATCCAGGCCTCGATAATAACTGGAATGTTGAAATCTTCCAGCAAGTCCACCTTAGGGTCTTTTCCCAGCACTGGTTGGGTAATGACAAATTTAGCTCCTGCATCAATCTTTTGTTTCAGCCTGTCCGACTCGAAATCTATGGGGTTGTACTGGTTAAAGGCCCCACCTGTAACAAATGCACCCGAATATTCGCGATTTATATATCTAATCAGATCAATTGAGGTGGCTACACTCTTCTTGCTCCCTATGCTCTCGGGCTCTAGTTTGGGCAAGGCCGGGCCTCCGTCGCCTCTGACAACCAGGAGGTATTTCAAACCCAAATTCGAAGCTTGATTCAGCATGCCGTCAAGCTCTTCCTTGGTATGAAAGGTGTTTAGGTTCATTACAGTCCTTGGGAGATGAATCGGTAGATCGCAGAATTCCATTACTTCCAGTAGGCTGTACCTGGGTTGCCCCATGGGATTGTCCGGGATGGAAACTCCACTGCCGGAGTTGAGAATCTTGCGGTACCTCTCGGCAAAACCGCTCATCCTCTCATCTAGATCGCCCAGAGTTGACCGTTTGGGGGTAAGAATCTCAATCAGGTAAGCACAATCGAACATGACAACTCCTAATTGGAATAATGGGAGCTTGGAATGATGGGGACAAGGAGATAACTGGAGGGAAATGTCTTTTCTTCACTTCCCAGCCATCATTCCATCGCTCCAGCGTAAGTCTACCGGATTCTGAATTCTGACTCGTGGCTACTTTTTACCCTTTGCTCCTTGGCTTCTCTCAATGTCAGCAGATTTGCAATTCGCCATCCGAAACTGGGAACCCACCCTAAGGGTGGGAGTCCGGAGGACAAATCCGCAATCTTCTAGCCCTTTACCTCTTACAATAAGTGACAGCGCGGCGTTGTGACCTAATGACGGCGAGGCCAAATGACCTAAGTGGCCTTATGCCTTTCATCAATCCGCATTCCGCAATCCCAAATCTGAAATTGCCTCTCTATGCTCCATGCCCTAAGCTTTGTTCCTCATTTCCCTGGTCTTATGTGAAGATGGCAACAGCCTTGTTCTCCCGGCTTCCAGGTCTCAGCAAAAAACCGAAAGCCGGCTCCTTCGAAGGTCCCGTAGTCAACCACAGCAGCAATATCGCACATTGTGGCAATGTCCGCATCATTCAATCCCGCTTCCTCATAGGCTTCCTTCAGTGGGCAGTTACGCATATGTATGTCCAAGCCCTCTCCATCGCAACGGAGTACTTCAGGCTGGAACATTTTGCCCTGGTCGGCTGAGCCAGCCAAAAAAGCATTCTTCAACCCCTCCAGGTCCGCAGGGGCGTATTTTTTATATTTTTCACCGATCTCGAGGCCGCGGCTGTATATTCCCCGTTTCATGATATCAGCTGCTCTTTCGTCCCCCACCTCTTTTTTCAATACCTGGAAAATATGATAGTACATCATCCCACGGTTCTTGTAAGCTCCATATAGCTGTTCGCGCAAGATTTGTTCAGACATGCCACTCCTTCCATCTCCTGAGATTGATTTTCTGTTTTGTGGTTTTTGATAAAAGAATATCTTTTTAATTTATCATAGAAAGACGAAAATGAATTCAAACTCTAGCTCATGTCTTACCATAAAAAGTGAGGCAAATTAAATCCCCACTGTTGAATTAACCATAGCTGCTCTGAAAAAAGTCGTTGGCTAGAATTGAGTGGCTCATCTCTCCACTGACAAAGTACCACTAATCAATGTTGGCCTTTTCCTGCTCTTCGCTTGCTTCTTTGCGGTTTTTTTGCCAGTATCTAAAATCGAATCCCCCTCTTCTCCTGGAGATCTTCACAATACCAAGTGTTTGCTAACCTTTAACTAGCGAGGATAAAACATGATAGGGCTCGGTAGTCATTACAGAGAAATGGCAAATAGTTGCAGAACTAGACCCACAAGAGAGAAAAAGGTCATCTGGAAGAGATTTGAATCGGAGCCTTTTGAGGACGGCAGATTCCAGGTGAAAGTTCTTTCCAAAAAACTGATAGGCTCTGCCGCCGATCTTTTTCGCAATGCTTACCCGGAAATATATGGATCTCCCCACGAGTTCGTGCTCATGCCCGATAGATACGAGGGGCTAATAGCCCTTGAGGAGAATTGGGAGGAAGATGGTCAAAGCAAAGTCTACTGCATGCCGGCAGTGGTAGAACTCCATAGCGAAAGGGTGGTCGCTGCGACCATGCTCACCAAGATGGAAAAAAACCTCCAGGTGGAATTTACCTTTGCTGCCACCCTGCCGGAATATAGGCTAAAAAACATAATGCTGAACTTGAGAGTGGTTAACTGGAAGACGGCTCTAGCTTCTGGAGCAGAGTATCTCACCACCTTTTTGGAAACCTGGCACGACATAACCCAGCAATGGTGCATAAAAGATGGTTGGCAAATCGCCGGTATTTTCCCAGGCAACTTTGTCCGCTGGAAAAAACCGGATCAGGAGTACCGAGGTTGCACAGTCCACTGTTACCGTTTTCTCCACAATGCAAAGGAGTATGTCACCAAGCCTGAAGAATGGAGTCTTGTACCTGAATTCAGAGAACTGTGGGAGGTTCTAGAACGGATAAATTCAAAGATAGCCAAAGAAGGCCGTGTTCCTCCCTGGTTGGAAGAATATTTATCAGAGGAGGAGTAGGTTTGGGATGTAGCGTACTACCTTGTTTTCCCCCTCCTTGCATCTTTCGTATATACTCTCCCTCCTGCCGTGGTGCCCACTAAGGCGTGGGTTTCTGTCTTGCCGGTGGTGATAATTCCGGCAATACAAATCATAAAAGCACCGATCCAGGTCAAAAAATCAAGACTTTCACCCCATAATACCCAACCGAGAAGCATGGCAAAGACCACATTACTGTAGGAAAAAGGCCCCACCTTGGCCGCTGGAGCGAGACTGTAGCCTTTGGTAAGCAGCAATTGACCCACTGCGGCCAGCAAGCCCATGAGTACAAGAAGCCACCAGATTTCCGCCTTCGGTGATTGCCACCACCAGATCAAGGGCATTGCGGAGATCAGAGTGCCGAAGACGGTGAAATAGAAGACTATTCGGATGGTTGGCTCCGAGGAAGACATCCGCCGGATACTGACCATGGCCAATGCCCCCAGGAGTCCAGCTCCCAGACCGATGAATGCAACCGGACGAAATACCTCAATTCCAGGTTTGAGAATGATTATGATGCCGACAAAGCCGATAATAATAGCCCCTTTTACCTTGTGCTCAACTGACTCATGAACCCAAAAATACGCAATTATCGGAATGAACAGTGGGGCGGTAGCCATCAACAAAAAGGCCTCAGATAGTGGCAGGTGAGCAATGACATAGAAGAAGCAATACATTCCTCCCAGCCCTGCCATGCTGCGCAGTAGGTGGAGTGGGAAATATGATGTTCTGACTCCTCCTAGTGGACGACTGTACCAGATCCAAGGCAGGATGAAAAAAAGCGAACAAAAGTTGCGAAAGAATACAACCATCTCATTATTTAATGACCCTGAAACCACTTTTACCACTGCACCAAGAATTGCAAAGGTCAACGAAGCACTCAACACACAAAGAGCGCCTGCCACGGGCTGATTCCTATAGTTTCTTTTTTGGCTCACTGGCTTACTTCACTGAAAGTATTTAATTTATTGAAGGTCCTGAATAGCAGAGGCAGGGTAGACAAACAAGGGGAAAAACACTTTGCCCCACTCAAGCGTGGTCTTGGGATCAGCAATTAAAGGAAAGAGGGGTTAAGAAAAGGTCAGCATGACGGCGGTCGAGCGTTTCAATCACGAGTACTAATGCCTTTTAAACCTACAGTTTTCCAACTATGGTAAACTCACCCTGAGACCGAGTTTCGCCTTTTATAGTTTCTTTAAACTCTTCTATGGCTCTATCTAGGACTTGCTGAAGCAATTGCTCTGGCTCAGGATGGCCCTGGGTAATGGTATGGAATAACTTACCGAGCAGCCCTGCATAAAGATTATATGGGTTTGGGAATTTCTTTGATGCCCGGGCTCCGGACATAATTTGGAAGTCACCAGAAGGATTTTGAATGCAGCATGAGACGAGATACCCCTCCGCTTCTTCTTCGTCTACCATTTCGGCCATAGACCTTATTAATTCCTCCATTGATTACCTCTCTCTCAGGTTATCCATCTAGTTGCGATATGTTTTCATATAATCGCAAGTGAAAGGTCAAAGTAAACCTTGATGTCCTTGGCAAAGACTGAGGAGGCAGAAAGCCAAAGTAATATAAGCAGGCTGATTAACAGTTTTTTCATATAGTTACATCAAATTATTCAGTCAAAGAAATATAATAAAGCTAATATATAATTATATCCTCAACTACCATAAAATTCCCGCCAAGAAAAGTTGTTATTAGGAGGCAAAATAGTGCTCCTAGCCCTTCAGCAATAGCCGGATTTTCCCCCTCCTTTGCGCCATGAGTGCTTGGCATGATTCCTGCTTTTCCATGCTAGTGCATTTTCTTTAGGACAAGTATTTATAACCACTTAAGCATTAGATTAGTGGGCTGGTGTAAAGGGGGAGAATTGTGCTAAAAGAGGAAAAAGCTTTTTTAGTCGTCATGAGCATGGCAATGGGAGCATTAGTCTGTTCTGTTGCCATTATTGGTAATTATCTTTCACTAACCAAATCTCTCCTTGTGGGGCTGGCTTTTGCCCTGCTTTACCCTACCTTTATCATCGCCATGGTGAGATTTTCTGTGGCACTGAGATCTTGGGCCCATGGGGAAAAATTCGACGACTGGGTTGCCAGCGGTCGAGAGACGTTACGTACATATCTGTTCGTTCTCTTTCCCTTGGTGCTTCCAGTTCTTGTAATTTTTTATCTGTCTTTTGGCATAATAAACCGGATTTTTGGTTATAAAGTTGCCTGACTGTTTCAATGGGCTGCAGCACAAATGCAAGTACTGATCCGTCTAACAAATGGCCTATTTGATTTCTTCTATGAAATAAATTGTGATTTTACCCTACATTTTGATAAGCTCTGACCAAGGCCAAAGCTAAGTCCATTTCCTTGGGCAAGAAAGTATGTACCTCACTTCATTCATACATAGAGACGATCTATTCGACATTGCTGAGCGCTGGCTCTTGGGTCGGCTAGAGCCCAACGATGGCTTGCGCATTACCCAAATCCTCATCTGTGATGGTTTCGTCCTGGGTCAAACTCTTGAGTCTATGTTAAGGCTTTTATTGGAGAAGCTTCATGGAAAGGTTTTCAAGCAAAGACGCATTCAATTCAAAGGCCAGCTCCGAGATGCCATCTGCAGCAGTCCTCTGGACGGAAACGCTCGTATCCATGAGCTAGTAAGTCTCTACAGCACTAATCCTGAGTTTTTCTACCGGGAAGCACCCATCAATGGCTCTATCTATATTGATGGCGACAATCACCTCCTGGGCCTCTATCGAATAAAACGTCCGAGACGGATAGCAGAGAAGGCCAACCGCTATGTAGCCAATTGGATATTTCATCTGGTCCAGAATCGGGCCAAGGAAATGGCCGCGGAACGGGCAAAAGATCTCAACGTTCCCTTGGAAGATTTAATTACCCCTCAAATGCTCATGGACTCCGAGTTTGTCATGGCAGAAAAAGATATTGCCAAGATGTTCAAGGACAAAAATATACGCTTGGATAGGTCGGCCTTACAAATCCATGACGTTGGGGGTTTAAAAATCGTTGCAAGTGAGGAAAAGCTGTCTTTTTTAGAGAAAGAATTGTTAGAGCAGCTGAACATCAACGTGAATGACAGGGAAAGTTTTTCTGGAAACTACCAGGCCACTAGTTTGGTCATTGAAGTGGTGTGGGATCCAGATTATGTTTGCCGCCGCTATATGGATACACGGGCTTGGCGGAAATATCTCAACCGCGGCCTTTCTGAATTAGAGTTGAAAAAGGGATTGGAGCCTTCCTTGGAGGGGGCGAAACCAACCCTCAAATTCGAATTGATCCTTTCCACTTTCCCCGACATGGTGGAGTCCGAGTTAGGAAACAGTCTCCACGAGGAAAGAATCGTGGCCCAAAGAGACAACAAGCTTTACAAGGGTTATATTCCCATGAATGTGGAGTTCCTCCTAGAATACCTTCTTGCTGTTGGGGTCAGCCCACACACTCACATCGAACGGTTACCCATAAAAATTTGGGGCCGCTACCTTCCCGATACCGTCATCGATCACATCAGAGCGCTCTATGGGATGCCTGACGGTGAACTTTTTTGATAGATCCATGGAGTATGGGAGTGGTGAAGTTCTGGTTGGTGTTGCCTGGTCGGCTTTAGGTGTGCTTTGAAATAACACTGCTGAGGAAGGTTCGGTCATTACTGGAAAGTTTAGTGAAGCGGACACCCATTTCATGGTGGGTAGATTTGCCCTCAGACTTGTGGCCATTTGACCAGACTACCTCTGCGTTGACCAAAATTAGACGGTCCTTGGTAGTCATGACCAAACGAAAATTGTCTTCCAATACCGGTTTTTCGGTGCAGCGGATAAATGCCCCCCCAAGACTGATATTATGAGTTCGACCATCGGCCAGGCCGCTAGTTGTGGTCATAACCACGGGCCACTTTATTTTGATCCTTCGGTGTCTCCGATTTTCATGAGACCCAAGGCCAGTGAGTAAAACCGCCAGCCTTATGACCGGTTTGTGAATGATGTGTTTGACCACCGCAAACTCCGCCAAGGGCAGATAAATCTTTTCGCAATGTGCCTGCAGTCACAAGTTGTGGCTGTATATCATAAAGGATGGGGAGAAGGCAAGTCTATTCGTGGCCGTAATTGGAGTGAAAGTAAGGAGGGGAGATAAGAGATTAGAATAAAATGAAAAAAATCCGCCCACTCAACAATTATTTATAATAGCCAGCAGAAATGAATTACTCAGTATAGGTAAGTTATTCATCTTTATTATAATACATAATATAAACAGCTTCTTACACCAAAACAAAAGGCGCCCGGACCATTCGGCCCGGACGCGTTTCTTTCTGGTGCGCCCGGCAAGATTTCCTTCGCTGTGCTCAGGACAAGCTCACTTTGAGTTGCTACAAGTCCACAAACATCGTACCGGTAGTAGTCTGAAGCAAAAAACGCCTGGCCTTCTTGGGCCAAGCGTTTTTCCCTTCTGGTGCGCCCGGCAAGATTCGAACTTGCGACCTACGGATTCGTAGTCCGGCGCTCTATCCGGGCTGAGCTACGGGCGCATTGAATGATGAGAGTGCTATCACTAACACTCATAGTTTTTCTTGTCAAGGAACTACAGGTTTCTTGGGCGTCCTGATTACAGCCAATGAGCCTACTTAGCTTCCCAGGTGGTTTTGCCGTTCTCGTCAAAGAAACCAGCGTATGGTTGATTGACTGGAATCATTCCAACGAGCATCCTCATGTCTCCTTGCCTATCGAAAAAGCGCAGGGCGGGTTCGATAGGAAGAAATGGTTCCTTCCCCGGATGCCCTCCCAGTGTGGCTAAGATCCTGCCGTCATCGCTCACCAAGCGGAATTCATTAGCAACCACAACCTCTTTGGCTGGAAGGTCCTCGCGAGCGAAGACAGTCCTATTCCCCAAAAACTGGCTTGAAACAATTCCTCCCATAAAACCGGCAAACAAAGCGAGAATTACTATTAAGGTAAACTGCCCTTTTTTCATTCTTTATCCTCCTACAGAGTTGCCATCAAGCCGTGTCTATTTAACCCTTTGAGGTAATAACTAACTGAGCAGCTGGAATACTATTCTGGGGCGTCAGTAAATGACCAGCTGCGTAGAGATCTCAAAAAGTCGTAGTTGGTGAGATCATGGTGGATGGGAGTGATGGAAATATAGTCCCTCGCCAGGGCGCTAGCATCGGTGTCGTCATCTTCTTCTAAAGGCGGAGTGCTGCCGCACTGCCAATAATAAACATTTTCCCGAGGATCCACTCTACGGTCAAAGCTTTCCACAAAGCGGGTGACTCCCTGGCGGGTGACTCGTACACCCTTTATTTCATTCTCAGGAATAGCCGGAACATTCACGTTCAGGGAAGTATGAGCAGGCAGTCCGTATTTGTGCACCTGGTTTGCCAGCAAGCGGGCAAAGCGCGCTGCCGGCTCGAAGTCGGGGTCCCTGAAGGTGTTTATGGAAATGGCAATACTAGGGAGTCCCAGAATTGCCCCCTCAGTGGCAGCGGATACGGTGCCGGAGTAGATCACGTTGATGCCCACGTTGGCGCCAAGATTTATCCCTGAGACAACAAGATCCGGCTGTTGATCCACAAGTTCGTTAACAGCCAACTTAACACAGTCTGCGGGGGTGCCTTTCACTGCATAGCCGAAAAAAGTCCCGTTCCGGTCTACAGGCTTGACCAACAAAGGATCAGTGAGAGTGATGGCGTGACCCACGGCGCTTTGCTCGGTTTCAGGGGCCACCACCAACACCTCATGGTCCTTGCTAAGGTGTTTGTGAAGAACTTCAATCCCTTTGGCGAAAATGCCATCATCATTCGTAAGGAGTATCTTCATGGTTTGGCCCGTGACCTCGCATAGCCCCAGGTGGACTCTTTTTCAAAATCGCCTTGGCTGCTTTGCTGCCCAGCTGGAGGGCCTTTCGGTTTAACTCTTCGGTTCCCTTGGGAACACGGGCCAGCACAGCAGCTTCCAAGGATTTCAATGACACCACCTTAGTCAGGGTTACAAGTGCGCCTAGGGCGATTATGTTGGCTACCATCTCCCTGCCCAGTTCTTTGCGGGCAATTTCAGTGAAGGGGATACAAATAGCCTTGGTGGTTGGGGTCTGAGTCACGAAGGTAGAGTCCACCACCAATGTTCCCTCTGGTTTCAAGTCAAAGTAGAAAGAATCCGAGGACTTTTGATTCATGGCCAGCAAAAGGTCCAGCCTGGTGGCCATGGGATAGTCAATTTCTTCGTCACTGATAACCACCTCGGCCTTACTGGCCCCACCTCGAGCCTCAGGCCCGTAGGACTGACTCTGGGCAACATGCTTGCCGTCGTGAACTCCAGCAGCTTCAGCCAGAATGATCCCGGCCAGAATGAGCCCCTGTCCCCCCGACCCACTCAGGCATATCTCGTAACGTTTTGACATTGTTCGCCCCTGTCCTATTTAAAAGAAAGCGACAAGCAGATCCCAGTCCAACTAGGCACCAGGCAGTATGCACTAGGAACCTCTTTAGCCTTTTGTCGAAGTAGTGCTTAGTGCATAGTGCCTAGTACCTACTGGCGGCTAGCTTGTTCCTGGGCCTGTTTTCTTACTAGATTGTACTGCTCTGTGTAGATGGGGAGATCCCTGTCCACCAGCACACCAATGGTGAACTTATCTTTGAGTTCCTCTTCACTCATATCTGCCGCTCTCTCGATCCGGACGGCATGTTCCTTTTGCCAGTTCATCATGGCTACGGCATCTCCCATCCGATTTCTGCGGCCATACTGGGTGTGACAATGAGTGATTATCTCCACCACCCCAAAGCCCCGCTTTAGCAAAGCCTTTTCTATAAGTCTATCCAGTAAACGGGCATGATAAACCGTACCCCGACCAACAAAAACAGCCCCGGCAGTCACCGCCAACTCAGCAATGTTAAAGGCGTGTTCAATATGTCGGTAGGGGGCGGTTGTGGCTTTCATCCCGTAGGGGGTGGTAGGGGAGTACTGGCCGCCGGTCATACCGTAAATATTATTGTTGATTATGATGGCGGTGATGTTGATGTTTCGCCGCGCCGCATGGATAAAGTGGTTGCCGCCGATGGCAGTGGCATCGCCATCGCCCATGACCACAATAACTTTGAGCTCCGGTTTTGCCAGCTTGACCCCAGTAGCAAAAGTAAGTGCCCGCCCGTGGGTGGTGTGCAAAGTGTTGAAATCTACGTAAACTGGAAGCCGACCAGAGCAACCGATGCCTGAAACCATAACTATCTCGTCTTTGCTGTAGCCAAGCCGATCTATGGCGCGGATCATTGCTCCCAGAACAATGCCGTTGCCACAGCCTGGGCACCAGACGTGGGGGAATTTTTTATCATGACGTAGGTATTTATGCACTAACTTGGTAATTTCTGCCATCTTTCTCTATTCCTTTATTATCCATTCATAGATCTGTTGAGGAGTAATCATGCCTCCATCTATGCGATTCAAGGTTGCCACCCGGGTCATCCCCTCGTTCACCCGTTTGACCTCCCGGGAAATCTGTCCCATGTTCATCTCTGGGACCAGAACCACCCTACTGTTGCGGATGGTTCCCACCACCTCTCGCCGCGGGAAAGGATAAAGAGTAACCAGTTGGAGCAGCCCTGCCTTGATCCCCTTCTCCCTTGCGTCCAGCACCGCTCTCCTAGCAGAACGGGCCACGGAGCCGTAAGCAATGACAACGATCTCAGCGTCATTTGTCATGTAGTGTTTCACTATCTGAATATCATGGAAATGCTGACTTATCTTTCGGTGAATCCTCTGCATGAAGGGCTCGATTTCATCAGCCCTAGCAGTGGGAAAACCGCGGACGTCATGGATAAGCCCGGTAACATGGTATCTGTAACCATCGCCAAAAATCCCCATTGGGGGCACTCCACGACTGGTGTCCTCATAGGGGATGTACCACTCCGGCGGCATACTCGGCCTTATTCGATCCCAAACCTCAATTTCATCGGGCTCCGGTAGGGTCACTGTCTCGCGAGTGTGGGCTACCACCTCATCCGATAGCAAGATGACCGGTGTGCGATAGCGCTCTGAAAAATTGAATGCTTGTACAGTGATTTCAAAGGAGTCGTGCACACTCGAAGGAGCAAGGACTATTATAGGATGATCCCCGTGGGTTCCCCAGCGGGCTTGCATGACGTCTCCCTGAGAGGGATTAGTGGGCAGACCAGTTGAGGGACCGCCCCGCATGACATTAACAATCACACAAGGCACCTCAGCCACACAGGCAAAACCCAGATTTTCCTGCATAAGGGAAAATCCTGGTCCACTGGTAGCAGTCATGGATTTTGCCCCGGCCAAGCTCGCCCCAATCACAGCACCGAGACTGGCAATCTCATCTTCCATCTGAATAAAAGTTCCTCCTACTTGGGGCAAACGATAGGCAAGTATCTCGCTAATCTCGGAGGCTGGGGTTATGGGATAGCCGGCAAAAAAACTACAGCCAGCAGCCAATGCTCCCTCGACAACAGCCTCGTTTCCTTGCAAGAGACGAGGCTTCTTTTTTCCTTTTATTGTCATCGAGAATCCTTCGGATTCACTAAGCACTCCTGCTGACTCCCTGGTGCCTAGTGCTTAGTCCATAGTGCCTGGTTGTTGTTCAGGCTTCAGACACCTCTGCTTCTTCTTTCTCTATGACTCGGACAGCAAAATCAGGACAGCGAATCTCACACCAGGTGCATCCTGTGCAAAGTTCCGGTTTGATAATTTCCGGCTCTCCCTTGTCATTCATTGCAAGAGCCCCGGCAGGGCAGAAAGCCACACAAATACCGCAACCTTTACACCAGTCCCGATAGAACTCCACCTCAAATTTTTCTTTGGGTTCTTTTTCTTTCACTGCGGCTTCGGCTGTCGCTGTTTTCTGCTTTTTTGTGCTTTTGCCGCTTTTCTCTTTTTTTTGGCGCTTCGCTGTCATTAGAACTCCAATATCAAATCCCAGGCCACACGGCTCGCACTATCCGTCGGAGCCATTTCATCTTGCTCTATACCTGGTCTGGAGTTATACTTTCTGGGCTTTACACCGGCTCAACAATGGCATTTGAGAATACACAATTCCACTTGCTTTTTCAAACGGTTTTACGGCAACTGCCCGCGCAGTGAGCCTCCAGGAAAAGGATTGACCATGGTGGCTCCCTATTATAACATGACTTGTGATATTTGGCTCAAATCACAGCGCTTGATCGTTATAACAAGGTAAATTCGGCGATGTAGTTGTCCATATCCACCAGGCAGAGAGCGAGTAGATGGGGAGACTGATATGAACTGGGTTATCCGCACCTTCAGTACTTCCATTGGCAAGAAACAGCTCATGGCTGTGACCGGTACCCTTTTTCTGCTCTTTTTGGCAGCACATTTGGCAGGAAACCTGACCATATATTCGGGAGCGCAAACCTTCAACGCTTATTCGGAGCGCTTGCACGCTCTGGGTGGCTTGCTGGTCCTGACGGAAGTGGGTCTGGTGCTCTGTGCCATCATCCATATTGTGACGGCACTCATTCTGTTTCTGGAGAACAGGAAGTCCCGGCCGGTAAAATACGCAGTTGACAAAAGCGGTGGCGGCGGTCGCACCCTGTCGTCGAGGACCATGCCCTATACTGGTCTGCTGATCCTCCTCTTCGTAATTGTGCATTTGAGCACGGTATCCCGTTTCTTTGTCGACCGGACGAATCGAACGATTTTTGAGGTGGTAACCGAGCTCTTTGCCCAGCCTGGCTACATTGTCTTCTATACCGCAGCGGTGGTAATTGTGGCCTTCCATGTGAGGCACGGCCTGTGGAGCGCTTTCCAGAGTGTGGGAGCCAGCCATCCCAAATACATGCCCTTCATTGAAAAGCTCAGCATTGCCTTTGCCATCATTGTAGGGGTTGGCTTTGGCACGCTGCCTCTGGCAATTTCACTCATGCGCTAGGGAGGTCTGAGCATGAACCTTGAAAGTAGAATTCCCGGTGGGCCCCTGGAAACGAAATGGGACAGATACCGGTTTGAGCTCAAACTGGTCAACCCTGCCAACAAGAGGAAATTTGACATAATCGTTATCGGCACGGGTTTGGCCGGAGCCTCGGCCTCGGCCTCCCTGGCAGAGCTTGGTTACCAGGTGAAAACCTTTTGCATCCAGGACAGTCCCCGCCGGGCCCACAGCATTGCGGCTCAGGGGGGTATCAATGCTGCCAAGAACTATCGAAACGACGGGGACAGTATTTGGCGGCTGTTCTACGATACGGTAAAGGGTGGCGATTTCCGGGCCAGGGAAGCCAATGTTTATCGCCTCGCCCAGGTGAGCAACCTGATCATCGACCACTGCGTTGCCCAGGGCATTCCCTTTGCTCGGGATTACGGTGGGCTGCTTGACAACCGCTCCTTTGGTGGTGCCCAGGTAGCACGAACCTTTTACGCCAAGGGACAGACAGGCCAGCAGCTGTTGCTGGGCGGCTACCAGGCACTGATGCGGCAGGTGGCGGCCGGTCAGGTGAAGATGTTTCCCCGGCGTGAGATGCTCGATCTTGTTGTGGTGGACGGCAAAGCTCGGGGCATTGTGGTGCGCAATCTGGTGAACGGTGAACTGGAAAGCCACTCAGCCCATGCAGTGGTTCTTGCCACAGGGGGGTACGGCAATGTCTTTTTTCTGTCCACCAACGGCATGTCTTCCAACGTGAGCGGGTGCTGGCAGGCCTACAAGAAAGGGGCAGGATTTGCCAATCCGTGTTTCACCCAGATTCATCCTACCTGTATTCCGGTGCATGGCGACTATCAATCGAAGCTCACTCTCATGAGTGAGAGTCTGAGAAATGATGGCCGCGTCTGGGTGCCGAAGGACCCGGGAGACACCCGAAGGCCTGAGTCTATTCCCGAGGGGGACAGGGACTACTACCTGGAGCGGATATATCCCAGTTTCGGCAATTTGGCCCCACGGGACATCGCCTCGCGGGCCGCAAAGAGAATGTGTGATGAGGGCAGGGGCGTGGGGCCAACAGGACTGGCTGTCTACCTTGATTTCACTGACGCCATCGAGCGGCTGGGCAGAGAGGCCATTGAAGAGAAGTACGGCAATCTTTTTCAGATGTATGAAAAGATTGTGGCGGAAAATCCATACGAGGTGCCTATGATGATCTACCCTGCTGTCCATTACGCCATGGGTGGACTCTGGGTGGACTACAACCTCATGAGCACCATTCCGGGATTTTTCGTTCTGGGTGAGGCGAACTTCTCCGACCATGGTGCCAATCGTCTGGGAGCAAGCGCCTTAATGCAGGGGTTGGCGGACGGCTACTTTATCATTCCCTATACGGTTGGCGGGTATCTGGCGTCAACACCTCTGGGGGAAGTGAACGCCAGCCATGAGGGTTTTCGCGAGGCAGAGGAAAAGGTCGCAGCCAGAACCGACAGGCTGCTGCGAATCAAAGGCAAGCGAACGGTGGACAGCTTCCACAAAGAGCTGGGGCACATCATGTGGGAATACTGTGGTATGTCGCGAACGGACGAGGGTCTCGAGAAGGCGAAAGAGCTTATTCCTTCTCTGCGCCAGGAATTCTGGGAGAATGTGGATGTGATAGGACAGGCAAGTGAATTAAATCAGACTCTGGAGCGAGCCGGCCGGGTTGCCGATTTTCTGGAATTCGCCGAACTGATGGTAGTCGATGCCCTTGCCCGCCGGGAATCGTGCGGCGGTCATTTCAATGAGGCGTACCAGAATGAAGAGCATGAGGCAAAACGTGACGATGAGAACATGTGTTACGTTTCGGTGTGGGAGTATGCCGGCCGAGAAAAGGAGCCCCTTTTGCACAAGGAGCCCCTCGTCTTCGAGAACGTGGAACTGACAGTGAGGAGCTACAAGTGAGCGCAAGGACTATCACTCTCACCCTCAAGGTCTGGCGCCAGAAGGGGCCTGACGACAAGGGGAGGTTCGAAACCTACCAGGCTCAGGATATTTCCACCGATGCCTCGTTTCTGGAGATGCTCGATATCGTCAACGAGCAGCTCGCCCTCGCAGGCAAAGAGCCCATCGCCTTCGACTACGACTGTCGCGAGGGTATCTGTGGCCAGTGCGGCGCGGTTGTCAATGGCCGTGCGCACGGGCCAGAAAAGGAGACAACCCTGTGCCAGTTACACATGCGACACTTCAAAAACGGAGATACCATAGTGATAGAGCCATTCCGGGCTCGCGCCTTTCCGGTCATCAAGGATTTGATTGTCGATCGCAGTGTCCTTGACAAGATCATTCAGGCGGGCGGGTTTATCTCGGTGAATACTGGCCAGGCGCCGGATGCCAACGCTCTTCCTGTAGCCAAAAACAAGGCAGAACATGCCTTCGACGCAGCCGCATGCATAGGATGCGGTGCCTGCGTAGCTGCCTGCCCCAATGCCGCCGCCATGCTCTTTGTGGGTGGCAAGATATCCCACCTGGCCCTCCTTCCCCAGGGACTTCCGGAGGCGGCCAAAAGGGCCCTGTCCATGGTGGCCGCCATGGATACGCTCGGCTTCGGCAACTGCACCAACCACAGAGAGTGCGAGGTGGACTGTCCCAAAGGAATCAAAATCACCAATATTGCCCGCATGAACAGAGAATTTCTCAGGGCTACCTTTGGATCCACTGAGAAATTCTGAAAGGGTCCTTCCCGAGAAAATGGTCAAAGAATAGGAAATGCACGGCCTTTCATTCCCTAGCCCGTATATTTCTTGAATCGCTGTCGCGAGACCATGAAGATGGGCGTGCCACCTGGCAACCGCAGGGCGTTGGTTCCGAGGCGTACCTGAATGGTACGTCGCAGGAGCCGATACCCGAGGACGCCAGGAAGGACGCCCATATCTGTGGTCGCAGCAGGCGATTCATGAAATATACGGGCTAAGATTGTTTCCACGGGGAAGACGAGCAAAACATGTTGGCAAAATAAGTTAATATCTTAAAACTATGGGGCAACAAAAGTGTACTTGGCAATTTTTTTAGTAATCGAGAGAAAATCGTAGATCTACTTCATATCTTTCCAATGGTCCATTGTTCATAAGATCTCTATGTTGACGATATCTATTATATTTTAGCAATCAAAGAAATTCTGGCGATCTTAAGACTTTAGCAATTTAAGCGTTAAATATCCTGATTTTACGGAAAGTTATCATTTGTTGATAACAACATAGTAAAAAATCAATTTTCCCTTTTAACCGCGATTGACAGTCTATGCAGGGTAATTTATCGTAGTTTTCAACGAGGCGCAGTATTCACCCCGAGTATCTACACATTT
>JAJDNT010000279.1 GCA_022340515.1 Deltaproteobacteria bacterium | reverse complement strand
GCTGCGTTCCCGTGGAATGGAAAAGTACCTGCGGGAGGTTCTCTCCAGCATGATTAAGTTTTTGTTGCAAGGAAAGGAAGAAGAAATTCACACTTTAATCACAGACTACATGCAAAGGCTCGAGCAGCACCAGATGGGAATCTCTTGGCTCGCTAAGACCGAAACCCTCACGGAATCCTTGGAAACTTACAAAGAAAAGGTGGAAGCAAAAAAGCGCAATCCTGCGGCAACCTACGAGCTGGCCCTTGTTTCAGGTCGGCCATACCGAGCCGGAGATCAAGTTTCCTATTACGTGACCGGTAAGGCCAAAACAGTTCGGGTGTATGAAAATTCCAAGCTTACCTCAGACTATGATCCAGATAATCCGGATGAAAACGTGGCATATTATCAGGCGAAACTTCACAACCTCTTGAAAAAGTTTAAGGAGTTTCTTCCTGGAAGACTCGTTTAACCAAGGGATTGAACTGCCACTCTCTTAATTTTAGATGGGATGAACCCACGAAAATCATACAATAAAGTCATTCTTTCACTGATCTGCACTCTCTTGGCTCTGGTTACTGGGTGTGCTCACCTCAACAAACCCCCGGAGGAAATAGACAATATTTGCCAAGTCTTTCGCCAAAACCGTGACTGGTACCAGAGTGCCTACCGCTCATCGAAAGAATGGTCTGTTTCTATTCCTGTGCTCATGGCCATAGTGCATCAAGAGTCAAAGTTCGAAGCAGAAGCAAAACCGCCGCGCACCACCTGCTTTTGTTTTTTTCCAGGCCCTCGTCCTTCTTCTGCTTATGGCTACGCCCAGGCGGTGGATGAAACCTGGGAGAAGTATAAGAGCAACACGGGTAACTGGGGAGCTGACAGGGATAATTTCGCTGATGCCATTGATTTTATCGGTTGGTATTGCCATCTCAGCATTTCTCTCTGCGGAATCACTCCCAATGACTCCTATAATCTCTATTTAGCCTATCATGAGGGGCACAACGGCTTCAATCGCGGAACCTATGGTAAGAAAAAATGGTTGCAAAGAGTGGCATGGAAGGTTCAAAGCCGGGCCAAATATTATTCGAGTCAGCTGGCTTCTTGTGAAGATGAATTTGAAAAGCCAAGAGCTTGCTGCCTCTGGCCTTTTTAACTTCGCCAGTCAGGGGTCAGAAATACTACTGATTCTCCAATGGGCAGAGATAAATGATTAGAAGACCCAAAAACTTTCTCAAGGATGCCAAGATGCTCAGACATGTAGTTTTCTTTAAGTTCAAAGAGGGAGTGGGGGAGGAGCAAATTGCAGATCTGGAGCGTAGCCTTGCTGCACTGCCTCGGGCCATCCCAGAAATCCTATCTTATGAATTTGGTCGAGACACAGTTCGCTCGGAAAGATCATACGATTTGGCCCTGGTTTCGACATTTAGAGATATTGAGTCACTGCGACTTTACCAAAAACACCCCGATCACCAAATGGTGCTGGAAAAGGTAAATGACCTATGTGGCTCCGTCCTAGTAGTAGATTTCCTTACGAACGTCAATCCGCAATCCGAAATCTGAAATATGAACCATGATTGACACTCACGCACATTTGAACGAGGTTGAAGATATCCACCGGGCTATCCTTCGAGCCAAAGATGTGGGCCTTAAGGGAATTGTAGCGGTGGGCATGGATCTGTTATCAAACCAAAAGACTCTCCATCTGGCTAGCCAATTCCCTGAGATGGTGCATCCGGCAATTGGCTATCACCCTTGGTCAATAAGCCAGGATACCATAGAGGAAAACCTAAGGTTCATCGAGGAAAACCTGGTAAGCTGCATCGCCCTGGGTGAGGTGGGAATCGATTACAAGGTAAAGGTGAAAAAGCCGCTCCAGTGGAAGGTTTTTTCCAAGCTGCTCTCCATAGCACTCCGCTGCGATCGACCAGTTATAATTCATTCACGCTTCTCCCATGAAAGAACACATCAGATGGTAAAGGATGCCGGAATTCAAAAGGGTGTGTTCCACTGGTATAGTGGCCCACTGGAGATTCTTGAAAAAATCATTGACCACGGCTACTACGTCTCCGCCACTCCCGCCTTAGCTTACAGCCCACCCCACCAGGCAGCTATGAGAAGTGCACCTTTAGAGCGTATATTAGTTGAGACCGATTCCCCCGTCGAATACCAGGGAAGGATCTCTGAGCCTGCCGACCTTATGATCACCGTAGAAGAACTCTCTCGTCTCAAAGGCATTGACCTGGGAGAAACAAAAAGAGTCACCACGGCCAATGCAAAGCACTTCTTCGGCATCTAAACCCTAATCTTACAGACCCATTCCGAGAGAAAACACGCAAGAGTGCATTCCGCCGGAGGCGGACTACGCAAAGTCCGCCTGCGGTGATGTACGTGACCGATGGAATAGTGGAATGTTGGCAGGATGGAATATTGGGTCCAAAAGTACTAGAATGTATATGAGTTGAGTGGGTATGGCCCAGTCTTCCACTATTTTGATGTTGCGGTATTCCCAGGAGAAAAGAAAGAGATAGAGTAGGGGAATTTTAATGAGAATCCTTCTCTACGCCGGCAAAGGGGGCGTCGGCAAGACCTGCGTGGCAGGCGCCACTGGAATTATCAGTGCCAGGAGGGGTCTTAAAACCCTGGTCATGTCTTTGGACCCGGCCCACAGTCTGAGTGACGCCTTTGACCTAAACCTTTCCCTCATGGATAAAAACCGCGGTCAGCCCATTGAAACCGGAGAGAACCTCTGGATTCAAGAACTCGACGTCCACGAGGAAATCGGTAATTACTGGGGAGAGGTACACAGGTATATTTCCCTTTTGCTGAATACCTCTGGAATTGATGACGTGTTGGCTGAGGAGCTAGCGGTTTTTCCAGGCATGGAGGAATTGAGCGCACTCCTTTACATAAATAAGTATGTGAAGGAGGGAAATTACGACCTTATCATTCTCGACTGCGCACCAACGGCAGAATCCATTCGTTTCATCAGCATGCCCACAGCCCTGGAATGGTACATGAAAAAGATCTTCCGCTTGGAACGAAAGCTATTTGGTGTTGTCCGTCCAGTAGCTCGGAGAATGGTAGATATTCCTTTACCTGAAGACGAATATTTCGCCAATATTGAGAGTCTTTACACTCGCCTCAGGGGGGTAGACCAGTTGCTCACCGACCCAGAGGTTACCTCGGTGAGACTTGTTACCAACCCTGAAAAAATGGTCCTAAGGGAAACTCAACGGGCCTTCATGTTTTTCAGCCTTCACCAGACTTCCATCGATGCTATTGTAGTCAACAGGGTATTTCCAGCCGGACTAGATGATAACTACTTGAAGGTCTGGGGCAAGAACCAGCAAAAGTACATGGAGTTGGCTAAGACCTATTTCTACCCCCTTCCCATCTTTAAAGCACCTCTGTATGATAGTGAAATACTTGGTTTTGAGAAACTTCTCAAATTTGGAGAAAACCTTTACCGAGGCAAGGATCCAACTCAAATTTTCTTCAAGCAGAAACCCTATCAGTTTGCCAAATTGCATGGCCAAAGCCTTATAAAACTCCATCTTCCATTTGTCAGCAAAAAAGAGATCGATTTGAGCAAAATTGGCGATGAACTCATAATTAAGATAGGAAATTTCAAAAAGAATATCGTCCTTCCCCGGGCCTATGCCGTTCTGGAGCCCAAGAGGGCTCGACTCGAGGAAGACCATCTGCTGATTGAATTCGGAGGAAGCAGTGAGCAAGCCCAAAAAGGAGAAGAATAGTAAGGCCGGTGCAGAACAGATGACCTGCTGTTGTCCTTTCTGCCTTTCCAGCAGGATACTTGAGGAGGCGAAGGAAGAGTACAGCGGCTTCTTCACCCATCTGCGCCAGGCCAGGATTGAGGTTCTTCGAGCTTTTAGAACTTTAATAGATCAAAGAATCTCATCCCTTGAAGAACAGAAGAAGAAGGTGACAAAGGTCGAGGTCGAATGAAGACAGAAACAGTTAGTGACTTTACCTCACTGATTTGTCTTCTTTTATTCAATCTTGTTTTTTTCTACATTGCCCGCTAATATGTTTATATGATTCGCCAAACAGAGCATAGCTCTGGGTGATCGTGGAGGGCTCTGATTTGTTTCAGTCACTTTACCCGCACCATCAGTAGGTCCCAATCATTTCCATTGAGAAGAAAGTGGTTCAAGATACTCAGACCTTTTGAGGGTCGGGGGATAGCCCTTTCGGCGCAATTTCTTTGGATATTGCTCCGTCGCCAGGTTTGGAGGCCGAGGAGGGGGTGCCAGAATATCACAACTAGGGACTGAGGGAACTACAATGAAAGAGCAACCATCGATTATAGACCAAGAAGGGCTGATGATAAATTTGGCTCATATGGTAACGGAAGAAGATGTGGGAAGACAATGCGGTAATATAGCCAAATGGCTCAGGAAGTATTTTCCTGTGGCAGGGATTGGGTTCTTTCTCAATGAGCCTGGCTCTAGCCAACCCTACCTTCACATGGAGGACATTCCAAAAGATACTATGGAGGTCTTTGAGAGAACTCTTCCGGAACTCGTCTTTGGGCAAGAAAAAGGTGAAGAATTCCGAATCTTTTCCCTAGATGAGGGAAAACTTACCGTTATCGATCCCAAGAAACACCTCCCCTTGTCAACCCCAATAGTCCTTACTGCGCAACTGAACGCCAAAGAGACCCTATTGGGGAGCCTCGCCCTGGTTACTGACCTGGAAACATTACAACATTTGACCGCTGGAGACTCATCACTTTCCTGGCTCACAGCAATTATATCTAGCTTGTTGTACAATGCCGTTTCGCAAAAACAGAATGCCGAAAAAATACGCTTTTTGAGGCTATACCAGACAGTGAGTTCTGCCTTGGGCTATGTGGGCGAATTGCAGGAACTTTTAAACACCATCATAAGCATTGTTACGGCGGAGCTTCCTTCAGAAGAAGGATCGATCCTCCTGCACGATGAAGAGACCAATGAGTTCGAATTTTTCACTGCTGTGGGTGACACAGGAGCGGAGCTGGTGAAATTGCGTTTTCCAGCCGACAAAGGTATTGCAGGTCGTGCTCTGAGAGAGGGCAGGACACTAGTAGTAAATGACGTGCAAAGCTCACCCGACTTCTACGGCTCCATAGATAAAGATCATGATTTCCAAACCAAGTCAATCCTTGCCGCCCCTCTCATATCGGGAGAAGAAACCGTGGGAGTCATTGAGGCGATAAACAAGATTGGCAAAGATGGTTTTGATGAAGAGGATAAGCGATTGCTCACAGCTATTGCAGACGAAGTGGCATTAGCAATCAAAAATGCCAGACTCTTTGATTATGTGGTTGACAGCTACTGCAAGATAAGACAGGGCCAAAGTGGCTGCAAGGACTGCAAGAGGCCTCTCAAATCGTGGACTCCTTGTGCCAGACAACTTGGAAAGCTTCAATAAAGAAGTCTCGAGGTCGGGAGCTTATCTGGAAACTAACCTGTCAAAGTAGCTGTATTTCAGTAGGCTGATTCAGACCAAGATTCTAGCAAAAACTTTTTTGAAGATTATGCCTCATTTCTAAAAACCGGATCCAAACGAAAAATCAATGATCATCTCTGATCTTTTGTAGCTCATGCCAGGATTCTGTCCTTCCTTTATTTTCGATGGGCCGAGCAAGTTCCTCGAGCACATCCTCCACATAAGATTGCCTGCGCATTCCTACGAGAACCGTGGTTATTCCTGCCGTGGACCGCAGTGCGCGGATTGCCATCTGACTCAAGGTCGGAGCCTTTGCCCAGTCCGTATCCACTGAGGCTAGTTGTTTTTTCAGCTGATCACATCTTTTGCCTGCTTCTACAGCATAAGTTGATCCCACGGCTTCAAGTAACACTTCAAGTTTTCCCATATGTGAGTTCACCCACAAAGAAATGTCTTCTCCCGGAATTTCCTGCCCTTTCAAAAATTGAAAAACTTCTTTAACCCCAGGTAAAAAATAGTATTTTTGCAATTCCCGCCAGCGCTCGTAGGTGCCAAAATTTTGCCAGTGTTGTTTTAACACTGCACCGATAGCAACTTGTTCCATCAGCTGAGATTGCCAAGATGGCGTTAGATGAAGTTTGTTAATAATTTTATTTCTCAGTGTTTCTTCTGAACAAATGAGTCCGGCAATACGATCAGCAATCTCTTTGTCGCTCGCCCTTCGCCTTGCCTCGACCTCAGCCAGACGCAAAAGTCTGTTGTCGCTAATTGCATTTAACGGTCGATTAACCAGTACGCCGAGCTTTTTGTCGCGAGCAAACTGAAGAATGCTCTGCCCATTTACTTGATTCTTCTCCGTAATTGCACCCGTTTCCAGGAGATTCATTGGCAGCTGAATCAAGCGAAAATGATGATCAGAAGACAAGGACTGGGCGATTTCCCATACTTTTTCAAGGGAAGTAAATTCAGGGTCAGCAGCAGGGGAGGGAAAGGTGTTCGAACTAATGCCGTAAAACCTAACTCTCTCACGTGCAACCTCAGTTTCCAGGTGCTGAAAAGCCTGTTCTATGCGGTTGTAGTATTCTTGCCTGGCGTCCTCGAGGGGAACTCCGGTTTTACTCGCCCAGCTCAGATAGTACTCAGGATTGTGGAGAAGATAGAAATCCAGAGTACTTAGCTTTAGTCGTTCCAGACTGCGGCTAAGTTGATCTTCTAAAAACTCTGGATGAATGCAGTGTTCCAGCCCATCTCCATAGAGAACCAAATCCCTAAAGGGTTTTCCCTGTCCTTTGCGTTCCTGGCTGAGTTGGTAATTTTGCCCCTGAAGGTAACCCCCTTTAGATACTACTATTACCGCTTCTCTGGAAATATCTCCCGAGTTTATGATTTCGGCTAAAACTCCCCCCACGAGTTCTTCCGAACCCCCATCTCCGTAGTTGGAGCTTGTACCTATGAGGTTGATTCCAGAAAGCAACGCTTTGCGCAAGGATTTTTCATGCTCGGGATCAGCATGATCCAGCCGGTAACAGCCGAACCCTGCCTGGCTGGCAAGCATACCAGTTCCATTCAATTCAACATAATCAAGTAAACTTCTCTGCTCCCCATATGAGATCGTTCCTTCCTGTGTGGCAAATCCTTTGATCAAATCGGTCTCCTTATAAAAATTATCTCTGATTACTCTACTCCAGGTAAAAGTACTTGGCAAAAAAGCGATTATTTTATTAAGTTAAGTAATCTTTTCTCCAATGTCATCCCTAAGACAGTGCGGATTTTTAAATTGGATGTTTCAGCACTAAGGGAAATAGAGCTCAGGTCTAATTTTACCTGCTGCCAGCCGCCGGCTGCCTTCTCTCTCCTGTCTCCTTTCTTCTTACTCTATGCTCCTTGCTCTATGCCCAATGCATTGTAATTAACATATTGTTTAATTAATACTTTTTCGTGTTGACTACTGATGCTATATATACTATTAACGCAATGAATGTATCATGGGAGGTAATAAATGGGAGATCTAGCTTATACTATCAGACCCTTTCCGCGGGAGCTGCATCGAAAGGCAAAAGCCACTGCAGCACTTGAGGGAATAACCTTGAGAGAAATTATTCTGAGAGCCTTGACCGAATATGTGGACAAGCGACAAAGCCGACTAACGGGGAGCAAACCGACTCTAGAGGAACTTCTTTATAAGGTTGAGGAGGATACCGAGAGGATTATTGGCTCGGCCGAAGCAAAAAGGGTTGGAAAATGGAGAGAATTTGAAGGCAATTACTTAAGAATCATCCCCTTTGTTCAATGGCGAATCAGAGTTGGAAATGAGGAAATCGCCACAAAATTAGACAATGAGGGTGGACTGAGCCTGGAGAGAATAGCCATAGATTACTATCCAGAGTTTTTTAATCCAGGTGATATCCAACAAGCCAAGAAAAACCTAAGAATTGAGCAATAGTTTAAGTAAATTCTAAGAATAGTAATAATATACTTTAGAAATCAATAACTTAACATAATCACTTTAGAGGAATTATGGGATGAGCGACGAGCAAGTGGCCCCCTATGGATCATGGAGATCATCCATTACCTCTGAATTAATCGTCTCCGAGACCATAAAACTGGGACAGGTTGTTCTTCATGGCAGTGAGGTTTACTGGAGCGAATCTCGGCCAGCGGAAGGTGGCCGCAATGTCATTTCGAGGTGGAGTCCCGGTAACAAAATAGAAGACCTCACTCCGCTGCCCTTTGATGTACGTACACGGGTTCATGAATATGGGGGTGGGGCCTTCGCTGTCTCGAATGGGATTATTTATTTCTCCAACTTCGCCGATCAGGCATTGTATCAGCAAAAAGGAAAGCTTGAACCGCGAGCTTTAAACTCTCCAGAGGCCAGACGGTATGGCGACATTATAGTGGACAAAATCCGAAACCGGCTGATTTGCGTGAGGGAAGACCACAGCACCGGGGCAAAAGAGCCGGTTAACACCATTGTTGTTTTAGACATGACTAACAACCAAGAAGAACAAATTCTAATTGCCGGCAACGACTTTTACAGTTCTCCTAGGATTAGCCCTGACGGTTCATCTTTGGCCTGGCTTACCTGGAACCATCCCAATCTCCCTTGGGATGGGACCGAGCTATGGGTGGGAGAGATTAGATCCGATGGTTCAATTGCTGAGAGCTCTAAGGTGGCAGGCGGCATCAATGAATCCATCTTCCAACCGGAATGGTCACCAGATGGCGTGCTTTATTTCGTCTCCGACAGAAACGAGTGGTGGAATCTTTACCGCTATGGCCACGGTCAGATAGAGCCAGTCTGTCCGAAGGATTACGAGTTCGGTAGACCGCAGTGGCTTCTTTCCATGTCCACCTATGGATTTGAGTCCAAAGAACACATCATTTGCACTTATACCAGCCAGGGGGTCTGGCATCTGGCCAGCCTTAACTGTGCTTCCGGCGACCTAGAGGAAATTGAAACTTCTTTCAACGAAATTTGGAACTTGCGGGTCTCCTCAAAGCATGCAGTATTTTGTGCCGGCTCTCCAACCCAAGCACCCTCTATTATGCGATTAGATCTCAAGAGCAAGAACTTACACCTCCTGCGATCCTCGAGTGATATCAAGGTAGACAATGGCTACATTTCTATCCCACAACCGATTGAATTTCCTACGGAAAATGGAAAAACTTCACACGCTTTCTTTTATCCACCTCGAAACTGTGATTACCGAGCACCAGCGCAGGAGCTCGCACCACTGCTAGTTAAGATTCATGGAGGCCCCACTTCAGCTACCTCGACCTCTCTCGCCTGGGATATTCAGTACTGGACCAGCAGGGGTTTTGCGGTGTTGGATGTAAACTACGGGGGCAGCAGCGGCTACGGTCGCTCTTATCGGCAGCGCCTGGAAGGGCAATGGGGAATTGTGGATGTGGCCGATTGCGTTAATGGCGCACGTTTTTTAGTAGAGCAGGGCTGGGTAGACGGAGAGCGGCTTGCTATTCGTGGCAGCAGTGCCGGAGGATATACCACACTCTGCGCTCTAACCTTCCGCCATACTTTCAAGGCTGGAGCCAGTTACTATGGAATCAGTGATCTCGAAGCCCTGGCAAAGGAAACCCACAAATTTGAGGCCAGATATCTAGACCGACTCGTGGGGCCCTATCCCGACAGGCTGGACATCTATCGCCAACGATCACCCATTCATTCCACTCATTTGCTCTCATGTCCCCTGATACTATTCCAGGGACTCGAGGACGAGGTGGTCCCCCCAAATCAGGCAGAGGTGATGCTGGAGGCTTTTAAAGCTAAGGGGTTACCAGTAGCTTTTCTTCCCTTTGAAGGGGAACAGCACGGTTTCCGTCGGGCTGAAACCATTAAACGTGCCTTGGACAGTGAATTATACTTTTATTCCAAGGTCTTCCATTTCGAGCTCGCGGATCCCATAGAACCAATAGAAATCCACAACCTCTGACAAACCAAGCACTAGGAACTAGGCATTATGCACCGTAAAATAACATGATTATCTGTTTTTGCACTGTGCCTAGTGTCTACTGCTTAGTGCCTAGTAGCTTCTGCTGCGGTACCACTCCCAAGTAAACTGCAATCCCTCCTCGAGACTGTGATAAGACTGGTAGTCCAACAACTCGCGGGCCCGGGAGATCTCGGCAACCGATTGCCGTATATCTCCGGGACGGAAATCAGCTCTCTTCGCCTCGCCTTGTACACCTGCAAGTTCAGCGATATTTCTCCAGAGGCTGTTTATGGTCACCGGTTTGCCAGTGCCCACGTTGATAGTCACGCCGGAGATGTTTTCCCGTTGGGCAGCCAACAGATTGGCCTGGACAACATCGGCCACATAAACAAAATCACGATACTGTTCCCCATCCCCATAGATGGTTGGCCTTTCGCCGCGAGCTGCGCTGTCCATGAAAATGGATATTACTCCCGAATAAGGGGAGCTGGGATCTTGCCTCGGACCGTAGACGTTGAAATATCGAAGGCAGACGGTCTCGAGCCCATATAAATCTCCATACAGTCTGGCGTAGGTCTCCCCGTTTAACTTGCTAGCGGCGTAGGGACTCAACGGCTTGGTGTCCATATCTTCCTTCTTGGGAACTTGGGGGAGATCGCCGTAAACTGCGCACGAACTAGCAAATACTACCCTTCTAACCCCATTATGACGTGCAGCTTCCAGCACATAGAGCGTGCCAAGATCATTTACCATACCTGTTTCCATGGGATCTTCGATAGATTGTGGAACTGACACCACCGCAGCCTGGTGAAAAACCACCTCAACCTCAGACATAACTTGCTGCAAAGTGGCCATATCCCTGACGTCTCCTTCTATGAATTCAATATTTTCCCGAAACGGTTCTAAATTCCGCAAAAAACCCGAACTCAGGTCGTCCAGAACCTTAACCTCAAAGGATAGGCCAACCAAACGTTCCACGAGATTTGAGCCGATGAACCCCGCCCCACCAGTGACAAGACATTTTTTCATTATTCACCTATTCTCGCAGTTGATAGATTTAAACAAAGAGCAATTTTTCCCTGACAATGCCCCCCCTGCAGTTCTCCGGCCCAAGGTGATGTGGGGATCAAATTCAGGAATTTAGGGATTGAGGAATTCAGAGATTTTTCGAGACCGCGCTCAATTTCTTAATCCCTGAATCCCTTAATTCGCAATTTTTGAATGTCTAAATCACAGATCGCACAGCTAGTTTAAATATGTTTCGCCTTTATATCCAAACTCTATGCTCTATGCCTTGTGCTCCGTGCTCATGGGAGAGAACAACACTCCCGAAAGCGTCCATAGAGCCTTCTCAAATGCTGATTTGGATCTTGGTAATATTCTTCATGGGTCAAAGCAAGCCATTCCGAGGAGATTTCTTCTACTCCCAGGGCGGTAGGCCCAGACTTGAACACTGAAGCAGCAACCTTCGGGGTCCCATCATAGCGAACTAGACCGGAGAATCGCTCTGTCTTACGCTTGTCTAGGGGCGGCCACTTCCAGATGGTGGGATGGTAGTCACCGTACGACTTCCAAAATGCACCCATCAAGTGCGATCTCTTTAAGTGCGATAGCGTATTTTCTGTAAACAAGGCTGCATCTTCCTCGCTCACCAACAGCCGATCAACCTCTCGCCCTGGATCAGAATCGCGGGGTCCGGGCAAAATGCTCTCAGTGGCTAATCCGAATTCTTTGACCATCACCGGACCTTTTCCCAACCAGCGGACTACAGAACCTAGAAAGGAGGGAAGGGTGGGAGACAAAGGATCCTCGGCCCAAGGAATATCTTGGGGTTGGCCGTTAATAGATAGATAATCCAGATACTTAGCTGCAAGAGCTGGTGTGAGCCCTTTACCTCGCCCGAGATCACCAAGATGAAAACTCAAGGTCAGTGGTAAGCTATCGTCCTTTTCTTTTAGGGTATCAGTCATTGCCTGCAGCCAAATTTCAACTGCAAAATTGTCAAAAGAGATGGACCACCGTGAAGGTTCGTTGCCCAAATCCCAACTGAAAAGGGCAGGGTGCCCAGATACAGCATTTGCCACTTCTTTGACGAAATAGATTTGCCCTTCCATGATTTCGGCTTCAGCATATTGATTCTTTATTCTATTGAAACGAACTTTGCCCGAGGAAAATACTGGAGATTGATTTAGATCAGTAGAAGCCAGAAGCATCCAGGGGGGAAGCCAGTTCATGCCGCAAAGGTGTCCAGCAAAAAGGGTTACTACCACCTTGATATTCTTTTCATCCGCCGTCTGCAACAATTCCACCAATCGGTCTAACATCACGGCAGGAACGCTTTTGGGGGTCGGTTGGAAATCCTCCCACAGAAGGAAGATCCGAACAAAAGAAAGGCCCAAATCGCTAATTATTGCCATATCTTCATCTATGGCTGCTCTGTCGAACTGTCGCCACATAAACATGGCCGTCTTTCGTGGCCAGTAGTTTACGCCCAAAAGGAAATTCTGCTCTTTCATTTGGCTATCTTCCACTAGTGCCAAGGCTGGTAACCTGAAACTCCTCCTGAGAGGTACTGTCCGTTGCTCGTTGTCAGTCGTCCGTTGCAATGTTCTAATGAGAGAATCTCTCTGTCCACATTCGGCATTGATCTAAAATCACAATCACAACGGACTACTGACGACGGACAACTGACATTGATGGTGAGTTCTGAAAAACTCTCTCGCTCCGACCTCTTCCAAATTGCTACAGAACAAGGTCCAGAGTACCGACTTCTTAAATGGTTGCCGGTTGCCACTGGGGTTTATCATCTTTGTCTACGAGGCGAGCCCGCACACCCTCCACATAGTCGGGATGTGCCACAATGAAACGGGCGGCCCGGAGATCAGCTCGAAAAACCTCCTCTAGTGGTTGAGTCTCATTGTGTCGCAGAAGCTTTAGGGTGAGCACCACTGCCGTTGGCGAGCGCTCAGCCAATCTAGTGAAGACCCCGTCGCACAGCTGGGTCTGGATGGTGCACTGGCGAAGGGATTCCATAATTCTTACCATTGAACTCTTACCGGCAAAATAGACAGCCACCCACTCATCCATCTCCGGATTAATGGGGATATTTTTGTCGAAAAAATGGTCCAGCTCTGCGAATAGAGTTTCCGCCCCCTGTGATCTAATGGGGGAGAGGCTTCCGGAATACCCCTCAAGGGTAATCACCAACTCCGGCAATCTTTCCGAACTAAGCAAATGGGTGGCAAAGCCCACCCGCACTGCCTCCGGACCAACCATCTCGTATCCTGTGAGGCCCAGATACTCCGGATATCCTTTCGGGCATTTGCTAAACATCCATCCAGTCGCTCCAACGTCTGGGAAAAAACCGATTCTGGTCTCCGGCATGGCCATACGGGTCCTTTCTGTAGTCACCACTAGGTCAGCCGCAGCAGCCAACCCCAGTCCCGCGCCCATAGTAATGCCGTCTGCTAGGACTAATATGGGCTTGGCAAAACGATGGAGCCTCAGGCACAAGTCGTATTCCTCTTCCAGGATCTGTTCTGCTGAGGGAGTAGTATGCTCCTGCACAGCCTGGGCAAGTGCCTTGATGTCTCCCCCGGCGCAAAACCCCCTTTCGCCGGCTCCATAGAACAAAACAAACTGGCAACGCTCATCGGCCTCAGCCAGGTCCAGAACCTTGTCGATCGACCGAATCATCTCCAGATTAAGACTGTTAAGCACCCCTGGACGGTTAAGTACGATGGTCATCATGCGTCCATGTTGTTGAGCAAGGACTGTCGCTTCTCCCTGGCTTTTCAACTCGGTCATAGTCAACAACTCCCAAGGTCGTTATTACATTACATTTGGCATTAAGAGGTTAGTGTCAATTTGTCTAAGCTTTCAACCTTTGATATCGTTTAAACCGTTCAAGTCGTTGAAGTCGTTTAATAGGTAAATGGTGAACCGTGAACGGTATCTCAAATCCGAAATCCAAAATCCAAAATCTCAAATCGCTCTATGCCCCATGCTCTCTGCCTCTTCGCTCTGCGCCTTGCGCTATGCCTGCGTGGTTTCTAGTTTTTGCCTGGCCAGCTTTAGGGCAAGTTCTTGAATCATTTTCCGATTTTCCAGCTTGTCACGCCATATGTGCGGAATTGCCTCAAAACCCAAGTAAGCCCCAGACATAGCTCCAGCCATAGCACCCAGGGTATCTCGATCGCCGCCATGCATAATAGCACAATATAGACAGTCCTCGTAGGAACTTGGGTATCTAAGAAACGAATAAATGGCGAAGGGCAATGACTCATGCACTGCAACACTCTGGCCTAGTTGTTCAGCCGCAATTGCTGGCGGTACATCCTTACGGAGCAGTTCTTTGAGGAGCTCAAACTTTTCCCTGATTTCACTAGTGCGAGCACAACCTATGAGGCTACTAACAAACTGTTCCGGACGGAATTCCTTTGTGGACTCAAGCCTCACAGCTTGAGCCACAGCCAAAGCCTGAACTGCCGCCCCATCTTTTCCAATTGGGTGCGCATGGGTGACTTCTGCTGAAGCACAGGCTAATTCATAAATCTTTTGGGAATTATGAAAGAGAAGACCCAGGGGAGCAATGCGCATGGCAGCCCCGTTACCAAAAGATCCGCTGCCACCAAACAGCATCTGAGCTGCTTCCTCGTAGGTAACGCCCTGGGAACTGACCAGAGAAAATATTGTTGGAGGTCCTGTTGCGTAGCCTCTCCAAGGTTCCTTTTCAAAATTAAGCCGAAAGGTTTCTCCAAGATCCTTCCCCTCTATGTATCCTTTATTAATAAGGGAGGTGGCCAAGCCGATTGCCATGGCAGTATCATCCGTGTAACGCAGTTCCGCCAATCGCTCCAATGCACCCTTTAGCTTATCCCTGTCTTGATAGTGAAAAGCAAGTTGTCCCATGGAATCACCAATGGCACTCCCCACCATACCTCCTAGATACTTGGTTTCCAGTAATGACTCCGTCATTATATCCCCTCCAAAACTGCTGACTACCAGCTACTGACTAATAGATACTTTGTACTTTACAGGAGTTCCCCCAAAAATATTTAAAGAGATATAGGTCACGGGGAAGCTCCTATGTACTTATACTTGAGATATTGTCCAAGTGTAAATATAATCGGCTGGCAACAGGCTATGAGATTAATAGCAAGCCCCGAGAGGGCCTGTAAGACAAAGTGCTTTCCCTCCCCTGGATGACACATCTGCCCCTTGGCAGGGGCTAAAGGCGAAGTCTAGGGGCTCTTTGGACTCTATCGTCATGCAGCAAGCCGAGTTGGATTATTTTAAAGACTGGTTCAAGAAATACGTTACCCGCTACTATAAACTGCAGGGAGATGGGCTGAAGCCTATCCTACTGAAAGAGGAGCATACTAAACGGACCTGCAAAGAAATATTACTTTTGGGTCGAGAGTCTGGTCTAAGCAAGGAGGATTTACTCCTAGCTGAGACAGCTGCCCTGTTTCACGATATTGGTCGTTTTCCCCAGTGGAAGAATTATTCCACCTTCATTGACAGTGCCTCTGAGGATCACGCCCTATTAGGTCTCAAGGTAATCTCCCAGCACGGGATCCTAATGGGGCTAGCAGCAGAGGAACAGGAACTGATCCAAATAGCAATTCGCCATCACAATGCGCGAAAATTACCTTTGAATCTCTCTAAACGGCAAGATCGTTTTTCCAGACTCCTTCGGGATGCAGACAAGCTAGACATATGGCATGTGGTCATCACCGAACTGGAAGGACACGGTAACCTCTTAGAAACTCTAGAGGGTGTCATACCTACTAGCAATTCTTTTAACGGGGAGATAGTGACTGAACTTATGGAGGGAAAAGTCCCGGACTTTAGCTTTGTGCGTAGTCGAAACGACATGATCCTGTTAAGACTTGGGTGGGTATTTGACCTAAACCTGCCCGTGGCATGTCGCCAAGTGCTAGAAAGGCACTATGTTGAGAAACTTTGCAGTAATCTGCCTCCCCGAAGGGAGATAGAGGTAGTTAAGGAATCGCTCATCTCATATCTGCAAAACCGTGCAATTGAGGAATCATAATCTGCCTTCCTCCAGAGGCAACTTTTCTAAAGAGTTTGGTTTTGCAGCCCCACCGTTCCGACATTCAATAAGCGAACTGACCGTGCACTCGAATTCATCAAAGGGAAAGGGCTCGGCGAATATGGCATCGAAAGGGGAATGATCTGGCCTGGTGCCGAAGTCCAGACCAGTAATTAGGGCCACAGGTATTGCAGTATCACTGTTCTTGACTATACGGCCCAACTCCCACCCTGATATTCTGGGAGTAGAAAGATTGGTGAGAATGAGATTGAACTGTCCGTGACGAAATTTCTCCAGGCCATCAAGACCATCTACCGCTGTGGTCACCCGATAACCTTTCCAACAGAGCATAGTCTCGAGGAGCGCAAGAGCGCCCCGATTCCGTTCGACCAGCAAAATGTGAGCTCGAGGTGGTTCAAGGGTGGAGTTCTGCATGTTTTCCTCCCAATCATCAGATTACGACGACTCAAACGACGCTATGATCCCACGAATGAAACGGAGCCTCAGCTTTCTATCAAAGTCTAAACCTCGCTTATGGAAAAATCCTGGCACATTCGACTGAGCCTGGCACTTGCAATAGCTGTTGCCAGGCTAGCGGCTACTGACTTGATCAACTTATTGTCATGAGCAGTAAAGTGGCCGTGCTCTTTGTTCCACATATGAATTGCACCTATAACCTCCCCACCAACCACCATGGGCACACAGAGAATTGAGCGTGCCTTGGTTCCGCCAAAAGCTCTTACCATTGAAGACAGGTGAGGGTTTTGTGAGGCATCACGAACCATTACCGATTCTCCCCGTGACATCACATAACCGCATATTCCCTCAATCCTTTTCAAGCGGAATGGCTCAATTCTGTCGCCCTTGGTACCAAAGCTTTTTTTGACCGCTAGACCATCCTTTTCCTGAAGATAAATGGCGCCGGCCTCAACCGTTATCATTTGGCCAATGAGGGTTCCGACCTTATCCAAAAC
>JAJDNT010000099.1 GCA_022340515.1 Deltaproteobacteria bacterium | reverse complement strand
TTCAGGAATTACATCGATGATCATCTCTCCCCGTGAGTAGGCCTCGGCGATTTGCCGATCCTCGGGAATCTCCATCAAGATAGGGATGGACCGCCGTTCGCAGAACTCCTTAACCGCCAGGTCGCCAATGTCAGAGCGGTTTATCACCACTCCTACTGGGATTTTTAGTTCGAAGACCACTTCCACCGCTAGTTCAAGGTCGTTGAGGCCGAAAGGAGTGGGCTCAGTAACCAGAATGCAAAAGTCGCTACCCTTTATTGAAGCAATCACCGGACACGAGGTCCCGGGAGGGGAATCAATGATGACCACACCGTTCACCTGGGCCAGAGCTCGCGCCGCCTTGATGAGCGGGGGAGACATGGCTTCGCCTACCTCAAGACGCCCATGAATAAAGGCCAAAGGATGAGACTCCCCCTGTTCCAGAATCCCGATGGACTTTGGTATCTCCGAGATTGCTTTCTCGGGACAGACTTTGCTGCAGCCACCACATCCGTGGCATAGCTCAGGAAAGACCAGAACATGCTTTTTGACCACAACGATGGCGCTGAAGCGGCAAATTTTGGCGCAATCACCGCAGTAGGTACACTTGTCAAGGTCCACTTTGGGGCGGGGTACGTAGACCTCTTCACTCTTCTCAATCTGGGGGTTCAAAAAAAGATGACAGTTGGGCTCTTCCACGTCGCAATCGATAAGCTGGGCTCCATCGCCGATGGACTTGGCCAGATTCGTGGCTATAGTGGTTTTGCCGGTTCCGCCCTTGCCGCTTGCTACCGCA
The DNA here is from genome assembly GCA_022340515.1 of Deltaproteobacteria bacterium. Lineage (GTDB taxonomy): Bacteria > Desulfobacterota > Syntrophobacteria > BM002 > BM002 > BM002. The sequence continues at coordinate 5,612 of JAJDNT010000099.1, read as the reverse complement.
ATGATCATTCTAGTGTCCTTCTTTTGTCCGCTGGTCTATCGCCCCCTTCGGCCCAAAATTCTTTCAAAGCTTAATACTCCACCTCGAGAGCGGCCGCGGCCGCCACTCCGGCGAAATTCTCTCCACCTCATGAAGCCAGGACTGGGAGAATAATAGCGGGGATCGCCATAAGCGGCTCCCCGGCGCCAGGGAAGAAGGGATGGACGCATGTTGAGCACCTCCTATTTCTTCTTTTCCAGCTTTCTTATTCTCTCCTCAATGCGTTTCATCTGCTCTTGGAGCTTGTCTTTCTGCTCTTTCAGTTCCTCCAGGTCATCGGCAGGGGTGACTTGTGGCTCAGAAGAATATCCTCTGCCCGTGGTCCGGCCCATGCCTCCACCCATGCCCATGCCCCGGCCCATGCCTCGACCCATGCCCCGGCCCATGCCTCGACCCATGCCCCGGCCCATGCCTCGGCCCATGCCCCCAGCCGCACCCATACCGGTTCCACCTCCTGAGGTGGTTGTGCCGAAATTGGCATCTACAGAGGGGCCAGTGGCCTCCTGCAGTTGGCCAGCCATATATTGCTTCAGAGCTTGGCGCACGGTTCCTGCTGCGCCGAGATAGACCTTCAGCCCAGTGGCCGCCAAGGTTTCAGCGGCATTGGGACCCAGATTCCCGGTTATCACTGCCGCCACTCCCGAGTTGGCTACCATTTGAGCAGCCTGTATCCCCGCACCACCACTCATCATAGCGGCCTCGTTGTCGAGCACTTCCAACTCTTCGGTTGCCGGATCAACTACTAAAAAGCATCGACAGCGACCAAAGCGTGGATCAACCTCAGCCTCGAGATCCGGTCCGGTAGATGAAATTGCAATTCTCATAATGATTCCTTCCCTGTTAAACTAAGGACTTGGCTATTTGACTAACTAGTGTCCATCTCGAAATCGAAGATTCCCGGATGGAGCTTTCAGCAGTCGGCAATCAGCATTCAGCTTAACCTGATGGATTTATAAATATTTTGCTGATGGCTGAGCGCTGATAACTGATCGGGCTCATCTGAAAACGGCGGTTTTCGGATGAGCACTAACTAATGGTCGCAGATATTTTGACCCGCACTCAAGGTTCCCTGCAGATATTGCTCCACGAGTGCTTCTGGCGGAGAACTGGGAGCGCCGACAGTCACCTCAATACCCTTCTCACTGAAGAGGCCAAGGGCTCTTCGACCCATTCCGCCGGCTATCACCACGCTTACTCCCAACTCAGCCAACCACTTAGGCAGCACTCCAGGTTCATGGGGCGGCGGCGTATGGAGTTCCTTGTCCTTGATCCGACCATCCTCTGTCTCAATAATGGCAAACTCCTGACAATGGCCGAAGTGAGCACAAAGCACACCCTCTGCCAATGGAATAGCAAACTTCATATTCTTCCTCCTTTTTTTTGCCAAGTTTTTCTTGGATTTTTGCAAAGTGCTCACGAGTAAGTCTCAGTAATTTCTCCCCGATCCCGTATCTCCGCCTCTCCCTGGCCTTCCCCTCAGACCCAGTGTCCCTCCACGTTAGGGTCTTCCGCATGTTCAAACTCGCTCCGGAGGTAAGCCTGGATGGCATCCTCTATTTTGCCACTGACCCCTACAACCACCTTGATCCCGGCGGCCTGTAGGGTCTTGAACGCCTTGGGGCCACAGTTACCGGTGAGAACCACCTCCGGATCGTGGTTCACCACGTTCTGTGCCGCCTGAATACCAGCCCCCTGGGGGAGACTAAGGTTTTGCTCATTCTCTACCACCTCAAACCGCATGGTCTCTGTATCCACCAGGAGGAAGTGTTTGGCCCTGCCAAAGCGCGGGTCCACTTCACCCTGAAGATCTTTTCCTTGGGCTGTAACCGCGATAACCATTTGCTATTTCTCCAAATCTGAGTGAACTGCAGAAGCAATTTTACCTGCTCTTCGGTCCATTGCCTTGATTACCTCTTGGCATAGCCTGATAAAGGCTGTTTTCACCTCTGAAGGTTCAGGGTCGGTGACAAAAGGTGTTCCCTCATCGCAGCTGATTACCATCTTTGGATCTATGGGTATATGTCCCAAGTAGGCAACTCCTAGTTCTCGCGCAGCCTTGGCGCCACCACCCACCTTGAACAGATCGATCTTCTCGCCGCACTTAGGGCAGACCATACCGCTCATGTTTTCTATAATTCCCAGCACAGGAACATTGATGAGCCTGCTAAAATTTACCGCTTTCCTGGAATCCAGGAGGGCCACATCCTGAGGGGTAGTCACTATGATCGAGCCGTCCACATTTTTGATTAGGTGGGCAACACTGAGAGGCTCATCCCCAGTTCCGGGGGGAAGATCAATCACCAAATAATCAAGGGCACCCCAGCTCACATCGCCAAGAAACTGCTTGATAACCCTGTGCTTCAGCGGACCCCGCCAGACTATGGCCTTGTCAGGGTCTTGCGACAGCAGTCCCATGGATACCGCTTTTAGACCCTTGAAAACCTGTGTTGGCTTAACGCCATGTTCATGTCCCAGCAAAGACCTGTTCTCCACCCCACACATTCTGGGGATGTCAGGACCGTGGATATCTGCATCTAAGATTCCTACCTCGTAACCTTCCAAGGCAAGGGAGGCCGCCAGATTGACGCTCACCGTGCTTTTACCCACTCCTCCCTTGCCACTCATGACCATGATTTTGTTCTTGATCTGAGACAATCTCTGGGCCAACCGCCTATCCTCCTCATGCTCCTCCTTTTTTTGGGTGGAGCAGCTCTTTTCCTCTTCGCAGCCACTGCAGCTTTTAGTCACTTCGCACTTTCCCTTTTCCATATCTCTATCCTTCTAATCTACCATTCACCTGTGTTTGAGTCAGTCGTCGCCCCCAGCGATTAGCCCTCCTCCCCAGTTTCGATCTCCTTGAGTCTTTGCTCGATAGCGTCCAGTTCTTCCTTCAGCCAGGCGGCCTCTTCCTTTAGCACAGCCAGTTCGTCTTCCCGGGAATAAGTCGGGCCGTAGTATGGTTCCCACGGTCCATAGTAACCTCCCGGCGAAGGAGGATACATCCCCCCCCAACCAGGCATGCCGGTGGCCCAATATCGGTGCCGCCATCCTCTGCCCCAGCCTCGACCATACCCTCGGCCATAGCCCCAAAGCCGCGGGCCAGCTCCATAGTAACCGCGGGAGCCACACAACCCACGCCCCCATCCTGTCATAGGACCCATCCCTGCAGGTCCTGTTCCATCAAATCCTGGCATGATTCCTACCTCCTGTTCTAAGGCAGGGACCTCCTGCCCCGAAAACCTCTTTGCCCCTGTCTTGGCCTGCGTCCCTCTGGACAGCACCCCATTCCCGGGGTTAGCTGTCCATTTCTAAAAGCAGCCAGGGCGTCATTTGCTTCACCTATGATCCCCCATATCACTTGGATACCCTGGGATCGAAAAAGGTCCTGAAAATAGTTGTTCATTCCCCCGCTAATCACTACCTCCACCCCCTCCTTGCTGAGAACTACGGGGATCTGTTCGGGGTAGTAATCTTGAGTCTCGAGAGTCTTCCTGCGGATTTCCTGGTGGCCACTGACCTCCACCACCATTACTCCTTGACTGTACCCGAATCTGGGAGAGACTCGTGTGCCGTAAAGCATAATGGCCACTTTCATCTTCTACTCCTGGAGGTGAAGGGAAGAAAATCTCTCAAGCGATAACTTCCAGCCGTTTTTCAAAGGGGCAACATGCGTGCCAAAGGGGTGTTTATCGAGTAACCTACTTAATTTACAGGATAATTACAAAGAGCCTCTTGAATGGCTTGGAAGAAAAAAACATAGGAGCTGTTGCAATATTGCAACTTGAGACTTATAATTACATATCATGGCGGGCAATTATATTTTTTGCATTTTTGCAACAAGACTATTGATCCGCAACATTTGCTCGAAAACTCAGTAAATAAAGGAAGATGAATGACCTCCAAACAAAACTATTCCACCATCCAGGATGATTCCTCCTGGACAAACCTCATATTGGATAGTATCGCTGACGGAGTTTTTACCGTTGATCATGAGGGACGGATTACCTCCTTCAACAGAGGTGCAGAAAAAATCACTGGCTTTTCCAAGAATGAAGCCATTGGCCAATACTGCCACGAGATTTTTAGAGCCAACACCTGCTTCGAAGCCTGTCCTCTCAAGCATACTGCTGAAACCACAGAGGCCATTATTAATCTTGAAGTCAATATCCTCAACCGCGACAATAAAGAGATTCCCATCAGTATTTCCACAGCAGTTGTCAAGGATCATGAGGGAAAGGTGGTGGGAGCGGTGGAGACCTTCCGCGACCTCTCTTTAATAAAAGAGCTGCATAAAGAGATCCACAGACAATACTCATTCCAGGATATTTTAGGGCGCTCGAAGCCAATGCTCAAACTTTTCCAGATCTTACCTGACATCGCCCAGAGCAACGCCACTGTGCTCATAGAAGGAGAAAGCGGTACAGGAAAGGAACTCTTTGCCACTGCGCTTCATAACCTGAGCAGCCGCCGAGGCAGGCCCTTCATCAAAGTAAACTGCGCCGCCCTCCCAGAGACCTTGCTGGAATCCGAGCTTTTTGGTTATAAGAAAGGAGCCTTCACAGACGCAAAACAGGATAAACCAGGCCGCTTTCGCCAAGCACACGGCGGGACCATTTTCTTGGATGAGATAGGTGACATGAGCAAGGGAACCCAAGTGAAATTGCTTCGAGTCCTCGAGCAAAAAGAGTACGAACCCCTCGGCAGTAACAAGACAGAGAGGGTAGATGTGCGAATCATTGCCGCCACAAACAGGGACCTTATGGAGATGATGCATCGCAGGGAGTTTCGCGAAGACCTATTCTTTCGCATCAACGTTATCCGCCTCAGTATCCCGCCATTGCGAGAGCGGCGCGAAGACATCCCACTGCTCCTTGACCATTTCCTTGAGCGCATTAACCTTAAGCAGTCGAAACAGATTAAGAAAGTCTCTTCCTCAGCCCTGAAAACCCTCTTTGATTATGATTTTCCAGGCAATGTCCGCGAGCTGGAAAACATTATCGAGCACGCAACCATCCTGACGAAGGGAATCGAGATTCAATCCAGACATCTTCCTTCTTACCTTGCCCGCAGGCATGAACCATCTCCTGCTACCGCCACTCTCCCCGAAGGAGAGGACATGTCCGTCCTCGATAATGTGGAGCGCGATTTAATCGTTCGAGCCCTAGAACGACACAGGGGACGCACCGCAGCTGCAGCGAAAGAACTGGGAGTCCACCGTTCCACCCTTTGGCGCAAAATCAAGCGTTACGGCATCGCCACCCGATGACGGTCCCTATCTTGCTATCCCAAGTAAGGTTATAGGCTAATGGCGAGGGGAAGGGCAGGTGCTGAGGAATTTGGCTCAAAAAGTTCATCCTATCCGTTGCAAAGATGCTACGTTTTATTTTTAAAATGTTGCAAAATAGCTACTTCTCCGAGATGATTCGTTAGAAGCATTATATATCTTGCACCTTAGCTGAAATGAAGGCTACTAGGCGCACCCGGTGCTCCTGCACTTAAGCCTCAAACCCTTATGGAACCGGTGTGATCAATACACTAGTGATTTAATACAAAATTCACCCCCATGGTTGCAG
>JAJDNT010000081.1 GCA_022340515.1 Deltaproteobacteria bacterium | reverse complement strand
GATATGATTGTCCAAGTTTGGGGGCCAAGGGATGAGCAACCCTCGAAAAATTAATCAAAGAGAGTCTCAATGACAAAAGAACGCACAATTACCTTCGCTTTTGCCGGCAAAGGAGGAACTGGAAAAACAACCCTCGCTGGTTTATTCGTCCGCTTTCTCCTGGAGCACAATCTTACTCCTATTTTGGCGGTTGATGCAGATTCCAATGCCAATTTTAATGAGGTCCTGGGCCTTAAAGTGGAGGAAACCCTGGGACAGGCCAGAGAGATGCTCAAAAAGGATGTGCCAGCAGGGATGACCAAGGATCTCTTCATTGAGATGAAGGTAGAACAATCATTGGTCGAGAGCAAAGATATCGACCTTATGGTCATGGGAAGGCCTGAAGGGCCGGGATGCTATTGTGCTGCCAACAACTTGTTGAGCAAGTGTATTGACCGGCTCATGGCTAACTATCCCTACCTGGTCATTGACAATGAGGCCGGGATGGAACATTTCAGCCGTCTCACCACCAAAGATATTGATCTGTTGTTTGTGGTGAGTGATCCCAGTCGTCGAGGTATGCTCTCCGCCCGGCGGATCTGTGACTTGGTGGATGACCTCGGTATTAGAGTGGGGCGGAAGTTTCTTATGATTAACCGTTACCGGGAAGGACTGACGAGGCTCATCTCTCAAAAAATAAGAGGTCTTACCCCCGAATCTGTGGCAACCATCCCTGAAGACGAACTCATCTGTCAATATGACCTAGAGGGGAAACCCACCTTTGAACTGCCCCTTGAATCTGTGGCTCTACAGGCGGCTAATAAAGTTTTTGCCAGGCTCATAGGCCAGTTAACCTTGGGGCAGGCTCGTGCCGCCTCCTAAATTTCACATACCAATTCGCAGTCAAACGATCCAGTAGTCAGTCGGTTAGCATAGGGCATAGGGCATAGGGCATAGAGCATAGAGCATAGAGTTTTGTCAATTAGTGTATTAGAGAATTAGTTAATTCGTAGACATCGTTGAAGTCGTAGAAACCGTAGAAATCGTAAAAGTCGTCAATTAGAAAACTAGTCGATTAGAAAATTAGTTTTCAAATGCACTAATTCCCAATTTTCTAATTCTCTAATTCTCTAATTTCCTCATTATCAAATCCGAAATCCGCAATTAGAAATTCGGAATTCGCAATAAAAAAAGGGCCCTGGTAAAGGCCCTCTTTATCTATTTTAGTGATTAGTCTGGGGAAGTCTAACGGCCACCGCCGCCATTCCCACCTCCAGAGCCGCCACCACCGCCGGAGCCTCCACCACCTCCAGAGCCGCCACTGCCGCCGGAGCCGCCGCTGCCGCCGGAGCCGCTACCACCGTGGCCACCGGGGCCTTGGGAACCATGACCACCTGAGCCCTGCGAAGTTCCTGCCGACATACCACCCTTGGCATGTCCAAGCCCCATGCCTTTGCTCCCTGAGCCATACATGGCCATGCCATGATCGGTACCACCTGCCTTCTTCATGTTGCGCGAGGTGGCTTGACTAAGTTCTCTGTGTCTAGTCTGGGTGCGCTGCCTGACCATGAGCGCTTCCTCCTCAGGGGTATGCTGGTGTAGTCGTTCTCTGGTTTGCTCTCTCTTTTGAGCGCGTTCCGGATCCGTGGGATCCTGCTGGGTGTGCTCTCTATCCCTGGCACGATCCCTGACCTGGTCACGGGCCTGCTCCTGAACGCTGAGATTATCCGGAGTGCTGGTCTGGCTTGCTTGCTTGCCAAGTCCCAGATGGGCAGGCTGCAGCCCGAGTTCCTGAGCTATCTGCCCCCAGTTCATGCCGGCTCTTTGCATAGCGTTTACATCCTCTGGATTGACACCCGCAACCCGGGCAAGGTTTTGCGCCATATTCTGGTTCGCCTTTCTTTGACGCTCACGGGCGCGCTCCATTTCCTGGACATTGTCTTTAGCCTCTGCCTGCTCCATAGCCATGTTAGCTTCTTGGACACTGTGATGGGCGGCTTCCAACTCTGGAACGGCAGCTGCCCCCCCCTGGGCCCGTGCGAAGGTCCCTGCTGAAAGGGTTACCATGAGACCAAGGAAAAGTGGTGTGAATAACTCTAAGGCTCGTCTCATAACTACTGCGATTTTCATAATAAGCTCCTCTTGCTCCGTTGGGTCGGTAAAATGGCCCTTCCATTTATTCGGATATACGAGGTGGCTGGCAGTAAGGTCACAAAAAAACAGCAGCACTTGAGGGCTATTTTCTGGTGGTGATGAAGGTGGTGGAATCGTCCAGCAGGTAGACCTTGTTGCCGGTTTTGATTTTTTCTTTACGGCCTATGCCCCGGGCTCCGAGTCGAGGGGGTTCTATTTGAGGAAATTCCTGCAGAAGGTAGTCCCTGACGGCCTCTGCCCTGGCCGCCGCCAGGGCGGAATAGCCGCTCTTGTAACAAGCAATCTCTAGCCAAATCTTATGGTTGATGCTCAGGATGGTGCCCAGGACCTGAAGAGAAGGCTTGCCCTGGGAGAGCAATGTGGCTGTCCCCGCTCTGAATGTAATGGGCTCCAGGGTGACACGTCGGTAGCCAATGGTAAAATTTCGATAGCTGAAATCCCCCAGTCCATTCAAATGCTCAACAGCCCTCAGGGCCCATTTGCCCTCCGGGTAATATTGTAGATATCGCTTCCAGGCCTTGGCTTCCTCTTTGGGTCGTTTGAGTTCAATAAGAGCCAGTCCTCTGTTGTAGAGTGCTTCGGGGTTGTAGGGGGCTTGTCGGAGCACCAGGTCGTAGTTATCCAATGCCTCTTGCCAGTCACCGCTGTCCAAAAAAGTATGGGCTAGGTAGAGTCGTGCCGGCACATGTTTGGGGTCCTTGGCAAGGGCCTGGAGATAGCTTTTCCTTTCAAGCTTGAAATCTCTCATCGCCCAGTATGCCACCCCCAGCCAGAAGTGGTAATCTCCTTGCTCGGGGTCACCCTGCACAGCCTGCTTGAGATGGGGAAGTGCCTCCTCGGGCCTTTCCAGGGCTAAATAGAACCGGCCTAGGTAATAGTGTGCTTGGGGATTTTGCGGTTCTTCCTGGAGGATATTTTTGAAAGTGGCTACACCATCTTGATATTGCTCGTTTTTCAGTAGTCGCTCACCTTTGAGGGACATACAACCAGGGATCCACAGCACCAGGCTCAATAGTAGTAAGAATTTTCTTGCGTGCATATTTATTTTCCCTTTCCCCCTAACGTCCCACAGCCGGGCCGTGTTGAAGATCGCGGGGGGTGAAGCCGAGGGTCGCCATGAAGTCTTTAAATGGTCGCTTCGCCTGCAGGGCTTCTTGCGCTGCCCTGGCGATTTCATCATCGGGTATCTGCCGCCGTTTGGCTGTGGCCACAACCCTGGCGAGGTAATCCCACGATTGGCTTAGGCTGTTGTTTTCTAACCCGGTAAAAAGGATTTCCTGGGTCAAGGTTTGGTTGAACCGCACCTGTTTCAGCAGCGCCAGTATCTCGCTTGCCCTGGCGAGCATGGCAGGGTCCTGCCCGGGTGCTTCCAGGAGAAACCGCGCCAACTCCTCCCTGGCGATCCCACCATCGAGACTGTCGACCATGCGGCTCAAGTCCTGGTGGGAGATCTCCTGGTGTCCAGTTTTTGTCCTCAGTACCTTTCTGACGAAGCGGTAGTCGTCGAGCTTTTGAGCCAGCACAGCAGCTATGGTGTCCAGGGGTATTTGTTTTGCCAGTCCCTCTTCTATTTTTCCCATAAAAGGGCCAACGGGCAGGTTCTCTGCCTGCACGGTCTGAACAAAGTTGACCAAGCGCACTACGCCGTCGTCCTCGAGACGGTGATCGGCCGCCAGGATCAACAATTGGTTGAGAACGCTTTCGGCTACTCCCGCCTGGCGTGCCTCCCAGACCGAGGCAGTTATACTCCTTTCCGCTGGTTGCGCTTGCACATAAAGTGAAGATCCAACCAGAAGAACGGCGACAATGGAAACTAAGCTCTTTCTAAATGTTTGCCGGTTCATCTCTGCCTACAAAAAGTACGGAGTTTCTGTTGCCAAAACCGTCACTCTGGTAAAAAGGGGAACTCTGGTCGGGCACCACCATCTTGCCGTCCACCAAAAAGGCATACTCGTGCCGTCCTTCTGGCAGCCGGAGTTCGAGGACCCAGGTGTTTAGGTCACCAGTCCGGTGCATCTTGTGGCCGGCAGGGTTCCACTGGTTAAAGGAGCCGATCAAACTCACTGACTCAGCTTTTGGGTAGCTGAGGGTAAAGGTAATGGGAATGAGGCTCGCCTGGCGGGGATCCACGGAACCTGGATCTTTTCGCCAGGGGCCGAACTGAAAAGCAATGGCCAGCCCCACAAGGATAACCATGGCAGTAGGAAGTAGCTTTAGGGGCTGAAAGGTGACCGTGCGAGGCCTTAGGGTCCAGCGGTAGATTCGCAGCCAGGCCGGCACGGTTTTGGGCTCCAGCGAACTGAGGATAGATTGAGCCAAGCCGGCCGGGGCTTCCCTGTCGGGCATGCGGTAAAGCAAACGTTTCAGGGCGAGAAGATCCACGTCCTTGTCTTTTTCGTTCACAGTATTGTCCGACTTGGCAGATGAGTCGCGAAAATATTGCTCAGAAGGATCTTTTTTGCGGCTCATGGGTACCTCCTTTATATTGCTCCCGTAACATGTCCAGGCCCCGGTGCACCCGCATTTTGGCTGCGCTCACCGAAAGATTCAGGGTTGCAGCAATGTCACGCATAGAACACTCATCATGGTAGCGAAGAATCAGGGCCTCCCGGTAGATAAGGGGAAGCTCCCCCAGCGCTTTCTCCAACCGAAGGAACTCCAGGCTCTCGCACATACGGTCGTGCTGGTCACCCGGGGAGTTGCAACCTGAAAATGATTCAGGGTTCATCGTAGGTCCTGCCTCAGGGTTCCAGGTTTTTTTCCGGGCAAAATCTCTGGCAAGGTTCAACCCAATGGAGTAGAGCCAGGGGAAGAATTTCTTGCCCGGATGAAAGTGCTCCAATTTTTGGTAAGCTCTGATGAAGGTTTCCTGGGTTAGGTCGGCCGCCTTGTCCGACGAGCCCGCCATCCGGTACATGAGATTGAAAATGGGCTTCTGGTAGCGCTCTACCAGGGTGCCGAAGGCGTTCACCTCTCCCCGCAAGACCCTATCAATACAGTTCTGTTCGTCGTTACCGTCCATGAGGAAAATCAACTAATCCCTAGAGTTACTCGCAATCCACTGGCAGCTCTCTGGAGCCGCCCGGCTGAAACCCTGGCCCTGAGGGAAGGGAGTTTACCACATTAAATATACGTGGCAAGGGACCTTTTGGTCACAAGATTTTTTGCTGCCCCCTAGTGGGGTTTAGCCGGTTCTGTTCAGCAAGCAGCAGACAGCGGGCAGCGGGCAGTCGAAATTCCGCAAACCCAAATCTGAAATCTCAAATCCCACATCTCACAACCCAAATCGCTATGCGCTATGCGCTCTGCGCCATGCGTCTATAAATCCGCAATCCGCAATCCGAAATGCGTCTTTTTCTCTATCCCCGTCTCGCTCGTCTCGCCCGACCTCTCTTCTCGCTTTACTCCATGCCCAATGACGCCGAAGGCAATTGACGCGAAGCGCTGCCTGCTGTCTTCTGACCCTATGCTCTTTGCTCTATGCCCCATGCTCTGCTCGCAACCTTTTGACATCCAGAAAACTTCTTTGCCATACTTGCAAAAAGGATTTTTAGTAACTAGAATTCAATTTACCTGAGGAGTGCTACAAAAATTTCCCATGAAAAAACGGCTACTATCTCTATACGACGGACTGGTCCTCGGAAAACCTATCGTCACCTTGCTGCTGGTTCTCCTCGTAACCGGTTTTTTCGGCTGGTTTGTTCCCGACCTCAAAATAGACATCTCTCCAGATTCCCTGGTCTTGGAACACGACGAAGCCCTGCGCTACTACTACTCCATTCGGGCTCGCTACGGGTCCGACGACTATCTCATAGTTACCTATACGCCCAAAGGGAAACTTTTCGAAGCAGATACCCTTGCTGATCTGCGCAAGTTGCATGATAGTCTGGCTGCCATCGAGCGGGTCCAATCGGTAATCAGCATCCTGGACGTTCCCCTGGTTCAGAGTCCGCCAGTGACGCTGGAGGAGCTGGAACAACATATCCGCACCCTGGAAGACAAGGATACCAACCTCACTCTGGCCGAACGGGAACTGCGCAACAGCCCTCTCTATCGCGATCGTCTGGTGGGCGCTAGCGGCGACACTACTGCATTGCAGGTGATTTTCCGTCGCGACCCCAAATATGAGCACCTGCGCAAGAGTCGAGATAGTCTGCGGGAGAAAGAACTGGAGACCAAGCTGACACCGGAGGAGGCCGAGGAACTGCAACGTTTTACCGATGAGTTCAGGCGTTACAAGGCTGAGCTCATGACGCAGGAGGAAGCGGATATCGCCCGCATCCGCGCCATACTTGATCAGCATCGGGATCGTGCCGAATTGCACCTGGGAGGGAAACCCATGGTGGTGGCCGACATGGTAGATTTCGTTCGCCACGATATTAGGGTGTTCGGCATAGGGGTAGTCGCCGTTCTGGCACTGCTTTTGATCATTGCTTTCCGTCGGCCTCGCTGGGTAATTCTGTCATTGCTTACCGCTTTTGCCACAAGTGTGGTAACCATGGGCTTCCTGGGCCTAGCCGAGTGGCGCCTCACGGTGGTCTCAGCCAATTTTCTCGCCCTGCTGCTGATCTTTGTCCTCTCTCTCACCATTCATCTTATTGTCCGCTACCGCGAGCTCCATGTGCGAAATCCGGATGCCGAGCAGCGTTATCTGGTACAAGAGATGGTTCGCAGCAAGTTCATCCCCTGTTTATACATGGTTCTCACCACCATGGTGGCCTTTGCCTCCCTGGTAGTAAGCGGTATCCGACCGGTGATCGACTTTGGCTGGATTATGGGAATCAGCCTGACTGCGGCCATGGTGCTCTCCTTTACCCTGTTCCCCGCGGCGCTCATGCTGCTCAAGCCCGGAGTACCGCATAAACCAAGGGATTTAACCACCGCGGTAACCTCTCTTTTCCCTCCTTTGATCGAGCGCCACGGCAACCTGGTAATAGGGACTACCATCCTGGCTGTGCTTTTCGGTATCGTAGGCATGACCAAGCTTACGGTTGAGAACCGCTTCATCGATCACTTTCACAAGTCAACGGAGATTTATCAGGGGATGTATCTCATGGACCGCAAACTGGGCGGCACCATCCCCCTAGACGTTGTGATCGACGCCCCGGCAGCTTTGTTGAAGGAGGAGAAGGAAACTCTCGACAAGGAGGGGGACAAGGCTGACAGTGAAGAACCCTGGGGCGAAGAAGATTTAGCAGGAGAGGCGGGGATTACCGGCACGAGCTACTGGTTCAACGTTTTCAGGTTAGACGAGGTGAATGCCATCCAAAACTACCTGGATGGAATCCCGGAGACCGGCAAAGTCCTCTCCCTTTCCACCACCATGGCCGTGTTAAAGCAGATCAACGGCGGCGAACTGCCGGATAATTTTGCTCTCTCACTTATCTACAAGCGGTTACCTGAGGAAGTCAAGGAGAGCCTGATTTCGCCCTACCTCTCGCCGGATGGCAATCAGATTCGCTTTGAGGTGCGGGTTTATGAATCCGATGTGAAGCTTAAACGTCAGGCTTTGCTGGAGACGATTCGGCGACACCTCACCGGGGACTTGGGACTTTCGGACGCCCAGGTGCACCTGTCGGGTATGCTGGTCCTCTACAATAACATGTTGCAGAGCCTGTTTCGCTCTCAGATTCTGACCTTGGGAGCGGTGTTCCTGGCCATTCTTGTAATGTTCATTTTTCTTTTTCACTCAGTGAAACTGGCCTTGATCGCCCTGGTGCCGAATCTGGTCTCCGTGCCGCTGGTCCTGGGCCTCATGGGCTGGCTCAATATCCCCCTAAACTTCATGACCATCACCATCGCGGCCATTAGCATCGGAATCGGAGTGGACGACACCATCCATTACGTACATCGCTTTGGCGAGGAAGTGGTGGTGGACTGGGACTACCAAGCAGCAGTGCGCCGTTCCCATAGTAGCATCGGCCGGGCCATGTACTACACCACGGTTACCATAACCATAGGTTTTTCCATTTTGGTCCTCTCCAAATTTGTGCCCACCATCTATTTTGGCCTTCTTACTGCCTTGGCGGTGATGATCGCCCTGGCAGCCAATTTCACCGTATTACCCCTGTTGCTCGAAAGGCTGAAGCCTTATAGAAAAAAGTCAGCGTGAACCCTTCCACAAGTCTGATTTTTCCAGGAGTTTCCCCAGAAATATTTAAACAGACCCAGGCCACGGGGAAGCTACTCCACAACGCGCATGAT
>JAJDNT010000073.1 GCA_022340515.1 Deltaproteobacteria bacterium | reverse complement strand
ATTGATAAATAGTGACAATCTGGAGATTACCGAGGAAGAATACATTGAGGTTATAAAGCGCAAAACGGCCATCCTTATTTCAGCGGCATGTCAGATTGGCGCCATTCTTGGTCAGGCAACCGAAGAGCAAGAGGAGGCCATGCGCCTCTTCGGACTCAACTTGGGCATTGCTTTCCAGCTTAGAGATGACTTTCTCGACTATACCGGCAGCGAAGAGGAGTTCGGTAAGCCGGTGGGCAAAGACCTCCAGGAGGGCAAAATCACCCTACCCTTAATTCGCGCCCTGCAATCGAGTAATGATGGGGACCGCCAGAATCTGGTAGACCTCATTATCTCGGAGCGAAATTACGATCAGCTTTTTGGTGAGGTCAAGAAAATCATCCAAGATCATCAGGGACTAGATTACACCGATAAACTTGCCAACCATTACATAAGTGAAGCCAAATCGGCATTGTCAATCTTTCCCGAGTCGCCTACCCGACAAGCCTTGCTCGAAATCGCTGAATATGTAATCACCCGCCGAACTTAGTTCCTCACGCCATCATCTTATCAACCTTGCCATCCTTTTTTCTAGACTACCCCCCTTGGGGGTCTGACACCCCGACTAGGCACTAGGCACAGCCGGAAGACGCGGAGACAAGGAGAGATAGATTGGATACCGGGTAAAGGTTTTTCGCCGTGTCGCCGTGTCCCCGCGTCTCCGTCTCATCCCGACACCCTATGCCCCATGCTCCATGCCCCATGCTTTTCAAATCCGCAATCCGAAATTCGAAATTACCAAGGTGCATAGTCCTTAGTGTCTAGTGTATTTGCCACTTGGGTATGAGGTTTGCATAAGAATTTTATCCACTTTGACGAAGGCAGAAAGGCTGGGTAGATTACAACCCATCTAAACAACCAATGGCGAGGAAAATCTTTTATGTCGAAGACTTATAAATGGTTGGCTGCAATCTTGGGTGGTCTGCTTTTGTTGTTTTTGGCACTTGTTCTATTTGTCCGCTTTTACTTTACCGATGAGGTAATCGCCGCTTGGATTGAGCCACCCATGGAACACTATCTCCACCGCAATGTGACCCTTGCTGATGCTAGGGTAGGCTTCCGCGGCTTTCGAGTAGATGGGCTGCAAATCCACGAGCAAGGCAGCAGTACTCCCTTGCTAAAGAATGAGAAATTAGAGCTCCGTTGGAAATTCTCGGAACTCTTAAAAGGTAGAATCGTAATCCATACCCTAGTGTTCACCAAACCGGAGATTAATATTATCCGAAATGCAGACGGAACACTGAATATCGCCGATCTCCTACTGCAGAATCCAGGTTCAAACACTGGAGCATATTCCAGCCAATATGCCAGAGAGGGGCATGGCGGCGTGCCCCTGCTGATTTCATTGCTCTCTATGGAAAACGGTCACCTTAGCTTCGTGGACCTTTCTCAGAAGCCCAAGGCAACATTGGAAATAAGAAACCTCAAATCCCGAATCAATGATTTTTCCGCCAGCGCTCCAATTCCCTTTCATATAGAAGGACAAATCGTGGGCATGGGTGAGGGAGCTCTGGCTGTTAATGGTAGCTACAACCCGGCAGATAAAAGCCTTGACGCAAACTTGAGTCTCAAAGAGGTTGATCTGGTCAGGATCAGTCCCATCATAGCTCGAAATCACTCAAATATTTTCCAGCAAGGTTATTTGACCACGGAAACTTCACTGTCGGCAGAAGGATTTGACCACTTCATCGCCCAAGGCAGTCTTAATCTTAACAAACTAAAGATAAAGAGTGATGAAAAGCTATCCGAGAACCTCCAGGTGGAAGCCGATTTTCAACTCGACGCTTTACCCTCCAAGGAAACACTCAAAGTGGACTCTCTCAACCTCGTTTTAAATGGGCAAAAGGCAGAAATCCAGGGAACGCTTACTCAGTGGCATAAAAAACCTCTCTTTGATTTCACTCTCAGTTCAGCGCAAATTAAACTGGACGAACTCTTGGCTCTACTGCCCAAGGTCCCGCCTGAACCAGAGACCACTGAAGCTCCAACTGACCAAACAGCACCAACTGAGGAGAACTCATCGACTTCAGTTGTTGAAGAAAAATCTAGTTCCGAGGTGGTTTCCATTTCTTCATCAGGCCAAAGTGAGGAAAAGTCGGTTGCACAACCCAATACTTCCGAGAGTGATTTAGAATCCGCTCCTGCTGTTGCTGAGGATGGCGAAAAATCCGGCGAGGCAGCGGTGGTGCCGGCCACAGAACCAGCTTCAGAAAGTGGAGCGAAAGATTTGAAGGGAGACAAACCCTTTGCACTGGAGGCTCAGGGAGCGATTCACCTCGACTGGTTCCACTACAATAAATTGGTTGCTAGCAATTTAGACTGCAAGGTTAATTTTAAAGAGGGTAAATTGCGAGTGCAACCACTGTCGGCATCTCTTTATGGTGGCACATTGGGGGGTAATGTAACAACGGAGACGAAATCTGTGGGTCCTCCTTTCCATTCAGTTTTCTATACAGAAAATATCTTGCTTGACGAAATAGTTAAAGCCATTTGGCCAGAAACTGGCGGGCACTGGTCGGGCAATGTAAACCTGTTTTTTAAGGGCAGTGGTAGGGGATCAGACCTGAGTGCCTTGCAATCCCGCACGGATTTGAATATCAACGAAGTCGAGTTCTCTGACCATCCTATTTTCACCAAGCTTGCAGAGTTGTTTCAAGCCGAGGACTTGCAACAGCTGCGATTCTCCCAAGTCACTGCAAGGGTGCTCACAAAAGACGGCATAGCTGACATCAAAAGGCTCCATTTAGTGGGTCCCATAGTGCAAGCAGAAGGAACAGGAACCGCTGGTCTTTTGGATAACAAGCTCGACCTGCATCTTCTCCTCCAGATCCAATCTCAGTATGTCGGTAAGATCGCCCCCTTACGGGATATAGTCACCAAAATTTCAGATAAAGATGGTTTTGTGCAACTTCCCTTGACGGTGGGAGGCACCTTTGATGAGCCGGTCTATGGTCTGGATCAGAGCTGGCTGGAAGAAACTGTCAAGAAAGTCGAGGTGAAGCCAGTTAAAAAGTCAGAAAAGAAGAAACTACCCCAGCAGAAGCCTCTTAACGAGCAAAAACAGAAGCAGCTTCAAAAGGATCTCGAGAAGCTGGTGCAGTAAAAACCCCGACAAACCCTCGCGCTGCCTGACTCACCGCCACCTACTGTCCCATCCAGTTGTTCTGGGAGCTCAACTGGCCCTACGGTTAATCCGCAAGCGGATTCATAGGTTGGTCTCCTGGAGCCAGGTACACTCACGCGGCTTATCGGGGTCATTTAAATCTTAGCACAATTTGTTTTTGCTCTCATAGGTTTTTTTCTGGTTTTTCTGTCCTCCCCTCATGCCTTGCGCCTCATCCACATTCGCAATCCGAAATCCGCAATTCTACCCTATGCCCTATGCTCCATGCCCTATGCGGCGAACGGAGTGAGCCATCATGGACTACAAACTACTTATAAATACCCTAGCCTTTGAAGAAAAAAAATGGTAAGCATTTTAGTTGTCA
>JAJDNT010000068.1 GCA_022340515.1 Deltaproteobacteria bacterium | reverse complement strand
AAATTAGATCTCAAAGTGGACACAGGAGATGTTGACACTTAGGAGTTTACTGGAGACCATAATTCACCCTGGACTCTTTACAGAGCCGGTGGTGGTGCGGTAGTTAGGGATGTAGCAGCCATGTTGAATCATCCATATATCTTATACTATCTCTAAAATTAGAAAGAACAGCTTGGTCGGATGTCTCTCTGAGTCTGGCTGATCAATTCATATTTGAGAAAAAAAGCGGAGCTTCAGCCCCGCTTTTTCTTCCTAGTTAACCAGTCGATAGTTCGCAAATCATAATTTAATCCGCAGTCACTCCCCTTTTTCCTCTCGTGAATTGGCTACTTTTTCTTGGATTTTGCAAAAAAAGAGTAGGGTCTCAGTGGTCCCGCTATTCTTGTGGTGAGAGTCTGCCGTTCTTCGGCGAGATTCTTCACCGTCTGCTGCTCCATATACTTATCTGTGGGGATCTTTTTCAGCAGCCTCTCAATTACTGGTTGTTCTGCTGATTTTACCCCCGCTCAATAACCAACCTAACATCCCCCAAGTAAGGCTGTAGACCTGTTGGGGTACTCGCTTCTTGAGTTGATAAGCGACTACCGCGGAGCGATGGCCTGTCATGCATATAACCACTAGAGGCCCCATTGAATCATTTGCTTTGAATGATTCAGGGTGGAGTATAAGCTCGGGGCGATGTTTCGCACCGCTGATATGGAAAAGCTCATACTCGCCATGCGTCCTCACATCAATCAGACTAAAACCTTCTGCATTCGATTTTAATCTGCCTTTCAAATGCCAGGGCAAGAGGGGCTTGACACCCAAGATCCACCAAAATAAGTCCCAAGTGCAGATAAAAATAATAAGGATGATTAGTCCAATTAGTGCTCTTCTGTAGCTCATCTATCTCTCGTACAGGAATATGCGAGAACTATCCGGCAATAGCCACCGGCAAATGCATTCAAATCCATTTAGCACACCTTCAGTTATCAGGAGCCCATACCTAGCTTCTGAAAATCTATATATCATACTTTGATGTAAACTTGGGCTGCTTAAGGGAAGATACTACGTTTTGTATTAGGTTTTTGGTGGGCGAAGTGATCATATGAAAAAGCTACCTCCTTTTGTTTATGATTATCCCCAAGGCCCATTTAACACTTAGGGCCTCGAAGGAGGTAGCTTTTTCATATGATCACTTACGCTCCTTTTGCCTTGTGCCAATATGTAGTATCCTGCCCCTCAGAGTCAAAAATGTGAATTAAGACATGTAATACAAAGCCCGAGCATACCCCTCGAAGATTCCACTTTACTCGATTCATTTTGTATTTTCATGGTGTGATAGTATTATGCGGAGGATACCGCATTGATACTTGCCAATATAGACCCAGGAGGAGAGTGTGAAGGTTCTTTTCATAATTAGCACCGATGACGCCGAGACCATGTACAATGCCCTCCGTATGGCCAACGTGGGACTCCAAAAAGGCGATGGGATCAGCGTTTTCATGTTGGGCAAAGCTGTGACCTATGAATCAGTGGGCGCAGACGCCTTTGATGTGCTTGGTCAAGTGAGCCAGTTCACCGAGGAGGGGGATTTCTACGTCTGAGGGGTGTGTTTACAGGCCCACGGTCTTGTGGGATCTCCCAGTTGTCCGGTAGCCTGGATGGATGACCTCTATGAGTTGAGTATGGAAGCGGACAAGGTGATTACGTTTTAAAGTCTAGCCGTCCTCGTTCACCCCCAATGCCAGCAATTAGCCAGATGAGTTCTCATCCGAGCCTGGGCGCAGTCCCACCCCTGGCAGGCGCATTTTGAGCCTTTTTTCCTGGCTGTAGCCCTGAAAAATGGGAGTGAAATCTGCGCCGGTTTGCTTAGAGTTCAGATGTCTTACTTTAATCTAAACTCTGTCATTACATATTTTGCCGTTACATATAGTTATCGATGATTGCCGGGGTGAGGCTTAAGGTTTAAAGTTTGCGGTTTCAGGTCTCAGGAAATAGAATCTTATGAGCTGAAACCTTAGTTATGGTGAAATGACTAATGACTATGGCTGAGCTGACCGCAGGCTGCCATAATTCCAGCACCCCGGCTTTGGCGCACGGTGGCGGTGAAATGCTTGTCCTGGAGAATCTTTTGAAACTCCTCGACACTGGTAGGCGAAGGAGCTTTAAATTTAGCCCCGGGGTACTGGTTGAAGGGAATGATGTTGATCTTGGCCCGAAGACCTCTCAAAAGCTTGGCCAGCTTTCTAGCTGCCTCCGGAGAGTCATTCACACCCCCGAGGAGGAGATACTCAAAGGTGACCCGGTTACGCCGAGGTAGTTCCAAGTTTCTGCAGGCTTCAAGAAGCTCTTCCAGAGGATACCGTTTGTTGATGGGCATGATACGAGACCTTGTGTCGTTGTCCGCAGCGTGCAGGGACACTGCCAGTTTTATCGGGAAAAGACTGCTCAGTTTTAGCATTTCCGGGATCAACCCCACGGTGGATAGGGTAATTCTCCTGGTGGAGAAATTGAGGCCCCGGTCTGAGGTAATTATTTCCAAAGCTTTGAGCACCTGCGCCAAATTGGCTAGAGGTTCTCCCATGCCCATGAATACTAGATTGGTGACCCGTTCCCCCTGAGCGATCTCCTTACGAGCTGCACATATCTGATCAACTATTTCACCGGTGGTGAGATTCCTGCGGAATCCATCTCTACCGGTCAGACAGAAGCGACAGCCATAGGCGCAGCCAACCTGGCTGGAGAGACAGAGAGTAAGCCTCTCGCCCTCATCAATCAGAACGGTTTCGATACGTTCCCCATCTTGAAGTCGCAGCAATAGCTTTCTTGTTCCGTCAGCATCGGTTAGAACCTTCTCTCGTTTCACCGAGGAGATGCGGGCGTTTTCGTCGAGCCAGCCACGGAAATCTCTGCTCAGATCGGTCATTACCTGAAAATCTTCGGCGTTCTGAGAGTAGAGCCATTTGAGTAGCTGTCTGGCTCGGTAAGCAGGCTGTCCCCCTTGCTGGGCCCAGAGTTCCAGTTCAGCCGGGGTAAAGTCTTTCAGAAAAACAGGTTCGCTCATTTACGCTTCACATAATATTCGTCATTTACCCCGTCTTGCAGGCAAACGAGATTAAACCTGGCGACATTTCCTTCCTCAAACCATTTTCTGCCAATTTCCTGGCATGTTTTGCAGCTTTTTCTAGGAATCCTGATTCCCAGGAGGTGATTCTTGGTGTCGGCATAGGAGTCGATCTTTAACACGCCGGCACACTCTCTACAGACCCGAATAACTTCCTTTTGTTCTTCAATGATGTTGTCTGTATCGTAGAAAACGGTCTTGCTGCGCTCGACAAATTCCTTCCCCTCCAGATACTTCTCACGTTTCTGACCGCATTTTTCCCTTTCCTCAAATAGAAAGTCACAGGTTCTTATTATAGAACCTCTCACCTCTTCAGTCTGCTCAACCTCTTCCGGGTCGTAATCGGGCTCCCGCACCCAGGAATAATCAATACCGGCAAGCGCCAGAATAATCCCGACGTTCACATAAGGTAAGGCCCCCTCAATGGAGTAGCCTCCTTCAAGCACAGCGATGTGAGGCTTGAGCTTGTCTGTTAGTTTTGCATAACCTTGGGCGCAGAAGTTCATTGCCGTAATAGGGTCGCTGTAGTGATTGTCCTGGCCTGCCGAGTTGATTATGATCTCGGGCTTGAATTCTTCCAATATGGGTAAAACCACCCTATCCATCACATAGAGAAACCCTTCCTCAGAGGTCCGGGGGGGCAGTGGTATGTTTACCGTGGTTCCAAGAGCATTGGGCCCACCCATCTCCCGGGGAAAGCCGGAACCTGGATAGAGGGTGTTACCATCTTGGTGCATACTAATGAAAAGTGTGTCCGGGTCATGCCAGTAGATGTTTTGAGTACCGTCTCCATGATGGCAATCCGTGTCCACAATAGCCACACGATCTACTCCGTGGACTTGGCGCATTTGCTCTATCATTATGGCTTCGTTGTTAATGTTGCAAAACCCTCGAGCGCCGTGGACCACCCGCATGGCATGGTGTCCTGGCGGCCTTACCAAAGCGAAACCACAGTCTACCTTGCCCTCGAGCACCGCCTCAGCAACGGTGATGCAACCGCCGGCAGAAATGTAGTGGCTTTCAGTAACCACAGATTCCGCTTTCGGCACACAAAAGTGGACACGCCCCACCTCCTTGGTGCTTGCCAGCGAAGGATTGAATTCCAACAACCCCTCGATGTCTAAAATGCCTTCTTCGAATATTTGGTCTTGAGTGTAAAGCAGACGTTCTTCCCTTTCTGGATGGGTCTCGCTGATAGCCCAGTCAAAGGCCGGGAAAAGCACCAGACCTGTTTTTCTTTTCGCTTTCATGCACCTGCCTCACTGTAGGGATAGATGAGACCCGGCTTTACTTGAGCCCTCACCCGGATATTCCTTCCCACGGGGTAGAATCCTTGTACCATCCTGAATTCGTTATCCTCCAGCAACTCCATTTCCAAATTTTCTTCGTGAGCACCCAACCGCAAGGCTTTCTTCCGTAAAAGGTCAAAAGCAATTCTTATTACTTCCTTCTTAGTGGCTCGCCAGTCAATTGTGTCCACATAGCCTTCCTCCGGAGCGATAACGTGGCGGCGATTGGTGTTAGCCAGTACTGTTACCTCACAGGTGGTTCTGGCTATGGCGGCGCCAATAGCATTAGCCACATCGTAATTAGGAGGAACTCTAGCTTGCCAACCACTCATGCTCTCTAACCTTGGAGCAAGCTCTTTTGCTGGACCCCCAATAACTATCAAACCTGAAGGATTAATTTGTCGTCCTTTTAGCAGTTCGTGAATGGTATAAACTGGCTGTTGGTTTACCCTTTCAACCAGGGCGTTCACCGTCTCCAGAATTAGAGCACAAGTTTTAGAAACCACTTTTTCCGCGGCCTCTTCTAAGCTCTCACCCATTCGTTCCGCTAGTCTGCGAATTCCCTCGATAGCTCGCTGCTTTTGCCCGCCTTGACCCAATCCCAGGGCGACCAAAGCGTCAGTCGGGGTTGGCTCCGGCCCGCCATAGGCTAGAGCTCGGCCCTTCCTCTCTGGTCCAACTTTAAGTTCTCCGCCTTCCAGCCGTACCCAGCTGTCGCCCCCAACACCTAGGGAAAAAGTCCGAAGGCCCCGCACCAAGGTGTTAAAGCCCCCCATCCTTATTCCCAAAGGCTTTAGTAAAGGCACCCCATCCACCAATATAGCTATGTCGGTAGTGGTGCCACCGATGTCCAAGACCACCTCTTCCTTTGTCCGATCTGCAAAAGTGAGCGTCCCCATAACACTAGCCGCCGGTCCGGAGAGAATGGTCTCAACCGCGTATTGCTCTGTGACCTCCTGGGCCATGGTACCACCGTCTGCCTTGAGTATCTCCAATGGCACCTGGATTCCTTCTTTCTCTATGCAGCCTTTGGCCGCATTGTAAAATTTGCGACTAATTTGGGTAACCGCCGCATTCAGGTAGGCGGTGGCAATACGTCGACCGAAGTTAAGATGCCCGGATAGTTTGTGACCCAGAGTAACACTTTGGAAGTTGTCCGCCAACAAATCGCGCATTTTGAATTCGAGGCTGGGGTTACGGACGCTAAATTTACTCACCAATGCCAAGTTGTGTATATTTTTGTAACTTAGTTCCTTGCCAATCTCTAATATTTCCGAGTCATTAATTGACGCCAGTTCTATACCTCTGTGATCAATGGCACCACGTACCGGATAGTAATGGTCACCAATGACATAAGCCCAGGGGTTAATCCCTGGACCACTGGCAACCAGGACTCCTACTGGCTCTATCTTCTCCTGCACGATGGCGTTCGTGGCCAAGGTAGTGCTAACCACTACTCGCTCGATGGATTTAACCTCCAGTCCCTGTATGGCTTGAAATACTCCGAAGCATACAGTTTTGAGAAGATCTTCCTCGTCAGTAAGGACTTTGACCTTGCGGACGATCTCTTTCCCCTGGAGTACAACCACGTCGGTGTGTGTTCCACCAACATCCAAGCCGACAATCATCAACCACCTCTACAGCACATGAGTAGACCGCTTGCGGCAGCATCCAGCCCGAAAGTTTACGGAAAGACATTCAGTCCGCAGTCATAGCAAGGGAAGCATGCCATATTCAGGTCAATTTCAATCGCGGCAAAGATAGCAGATACTTCTGGGAGAGTCGAGAGGATTTAGATTTAAGATTTTTAATTTCGAAATTCGAAATTCGAAACTGGGAACCCGTCCGAAGGGCAGGAGTTCGAAGGACAATTGCGAAATTTCAACCCTATGCTCTATGCCTTGGCAAATCTGCAAGCTACAATCTAATATCTAAGATCTTCAGAGGGGTTTTTTGCCGTTTAGTCTTTGGGCGAGAGTGTAGACGGTGTCGGCATAATAGTTGCTGCGGTTATAGTTGAGTAGCACTTCTTTCTTAGCCCTATCACCCTGGGCTCTCCCCCAGCGATGAGCTCGCAGGAAAGAGGCAACACTAGCTATGGCGTCGTGGTGGTTGAATAGGTCTATGCGGCCGTCGCCATCGCCGTCCCGACCGTAATATTCAACATTGGACGGCAAGAATTGCGGTATGCCAATTGCCCCTTCAGTGGATCCCCGCACAGTGAAAGGATCGATGTCGTTGTTTTTAACGTAGTTGATTAGTGCCTTTAGTTCTCGGTATCCTCGGGTAGCCCG
>JAJDNT010000275.1 GCA_022340515.1 Deltaproteobacteria bacterium | reverse complement strand
CCCTGGATGCCCTGATAAACGTGCTAGAGAGAAAAGGAATAATTACAAAAGAGGAGGTTATTGAGGAGATCAGGAAATTGCATCAACAGGCGGAGGTTTCAGAGTCATAGCTTTCTTCTCAACAGTCTCATCTTTTAGATGGAACTTTAGCAGCTTGGCCTTAAAATTCTTCACCTGATCAAGATTTGGATCTTTACATGATGGGGCTGATTATAGTTACGGGGTCAAGTTAGAGATTAGCCATAACTCGATTTTGATCCGAAGCCTCGATCTCAG
Source organism: Deltaproteobacteria bacterium (assembly GCA_022340515.1). Taxonomy (GTDB): domain Bacteria; phylum Desulfobacterota; class Syntrophobacteria; order BM002; family BM002; genus BM002. The sequence continues at coordinate 16,715 of JAJDNT010000275.1, read as the reverse complement.
GATACTGGGATTCGGCTACAGTAGAATTGTCTAGCTTCCTGATTAGCCGCTCTACAGCGGCCCAGTCTTTCCTCCCTTGCTCTGTCCTGGAAATCCCCTCCTCTTGGGCAAGAAGAGCTTTTTGCAGCACCTCTACAGCTTCTCTTAGCATGGCTTGCGCACCTTGAAACCAGACGAGGTTTTCACTGGACTTCTCAGCCTCAATTATGCCTGTACAGGAGTCCCTCAGCACGTAAAGCTTGGCGATTGCTTTCTTAACGCTGTCGTAGAGTTGGCCGTCACTGTTCATCTGTTCCCTTCCCAAAGTCCTTGCCACTCCTTTCGTCCTGGTATGCGGCGGTGCGGAAGAATAAAGCTAATTGAAGCTATTTCTTTCAGTTATCAACAGTTTGCTCGAAATGAACTCTCAGGCTCGATTACGAGCATCGTTGAAAATTACTATAACAATTGACCTGATGTCAATGAACTTGGAGCAATAAATCAGGAAAATGGTGTTTTTTATGTGGGTATGTCGTGATAAATTTGCGGCATGTCAAATGTTGATTAATAATGTTAATTATTTTACTTTTAGATGTATGCGCTTATAAGTCAAGTTATTACGCAAGTCAGAGCTTTTGTTGTATGAGTCATAACAGATTTTTCTCTCGAATTCACCTCAAAAAATCTGCCCGTGTGCAAGTTTCTTAGGGAGTCTTTCTACAGTTCAAGATGGCCTCCATGTTTCTATCCGCCCAGTCATCCACCCGTCGTTCAGTTTCCACATAGCTGATGACTCTTTCGGAAAGGCGTCTTTTTTGGATCAAGGCTTGCACCACCCCTTCTCCCGCAGCTTTGGCACGCATGGGATCGACGTAAACAATCCCGTCTTCCTCGCCAAACCCCTTCTGCTTGAGCACCCTTGATGCGCCGCTGGTGCTCAAAACGAGGATACCTCGCTTCTCCGGCTGTCTGTACTTTTGCGAGAGGATGTATTCGAAGGCTACCAGGTTCATGCCGTCCTCTAAGGGGGTCACCAGCATGATATCGATTTCTTTCATGAACTTATAGTTTTGTGGTGCTGTAATGCCTTGGTCCATATGGATAATGGTACCATTTTTGATTTTCTGGTTAGTATTGGTCACCATTTCTTCCAGAAAGGCAGTCAGTTTTTGATAGTCTGGACTATCAGATCTGCTTGGTGCCGTCACCTGGTAAAAGCGGGCGTCCTTTTGCAAAGCCCTCAGTTTATTGAGGGCGTGCTCAAAGATACTCACCCTGGCAATAAGTCCTTTGGTGTAGTCGCATCTCTCGAGACCGCCAAAGATGTATCTTCCTGCTTTTCTATCATTGTTGATTTGTTTGTACAGGCTCTTTCCGCCCACCTCATAATTCAACCTCTCACCCTCGGCAACTTCAGAAAGTATGTGGTCCACATCCAGGCCAATGGGAAAGGCGCCGATGGTGGTCACCGAATCCTGATGAACGACCTCGTAGAAGCGATCCTTGATCTTTATTTCCACCGGGAACCACTCTTGCAGGGCCTCTAAGTAGTGGTCACAATACTCTTTGGTATGAAAAGCGATGAAATCATTTGAAAGCATGCCCCAAGTCAACTTTTGCAATACCGACTCAATGGTTTCTCCAAAGGGATCATATATCTGATCTTTAACTCTGTGTCTCTTGTCCTCCCGAATGAGACCCTGGATTTCATGAATGTTGAAGAAAGGTGTGTGGATGAATTGACCCACGTGGATCCTCTTTCTCTTATCTGCAGATATACCCTCTTCCAGCAAAAGTGCCTTGTACACTTCGGCAATGCGCATGAGGTGGTAATCCTGATTCCAGATGACAATGTTGTCACCATCTTTCCCTGATGCCATGCTCTTACGAGTCTCGTCAATGATGGTATTGGCGAAGGTAACCCCACTGCTGGTGTATTGAACGAAATCATTTTTGACGAAGTGAGGCCTGGGAAACACCGGTGTTTTTTTGTAAAAGAGTGGTGGTCGCGTCAGGTGCATGAGAGGCCAAAGAAATCCATTGGCAAATTTGCTGTAGTAACTGTGCATATGCCTGGTGTCGAAAAAAACGAATCTCATGTAAAAGTCATAATCTTTGTAATTGAAGTGCATTCTGCCGTCGCGTTTAATCTCGATATGAGGAAAATAATCAGGGGCGTATTTGGCCTTTTTCATCCTTTGGAACAGCCGGGTGTAGTGTCCTCTGGCCACATCAATATCGTAATCCCCCATGGAGGCCCCTATCCAGGTGGTGTCCCACCTTCCGGGTTTGAGGAGGCCTGCCATGGCCTGAACCAGGCCTCCCTCGCCAAAGCTCGGTGCCTCAGGCTCAGTTCCCTTTTTTAGACAAGTCTTTGCCTCTTTTAGGAACTCTGCTGAAAAACTGAAGGGTCCCCTGTTTGATACAATGACTAGATAACTCATAAGGTATTACTCCTACTGGGTTTAACCCTGATCTTTCAAGCATCCGCCTAGGTTAGACCACGGGGATGGCCGTTTTTCCTGGCTGGACAGTGGCCGCTTAATGCTTATCTTGTCGAGTCCGTGAATGTCAACTTCGATTTCTTGGTTTCTTCCAGAGACCTCGATTATTACAACAAAAGTTTCTCCAAAAATATTTTAGAGACCTAGGCCACGGGGAAGCTACTCCACAACGCACATGATTCGCGCCATCTATTGGCAGGCTTCCTGTTTAGTGTGCACCATATCTTCATGCCTGCCCTCTCGAGGCTGAGAGAGTGAAGATCGGTTGCTCAGATGTTCGTTGTTTCGCAGCTTCCCCTTTTGGCCTTTGCTGATGTCTCTTCTGTCGTTCCAGCGGCTCCCCCAGTCCGCCGTAGGCGGAAAGTGACACAGACCTTCCGCAGTCAATTAGAAGAGACATCAGCAAGTCCATTTTCGTTGACTCACACACGCAAACTGACTACTGAACAGAAGTTACAAGAATGGGTCACTTATTTCTGGGGAATCTTTTAGATTACCACAAGGATTGACACCCAGGGGGAATTAACCTAGATATCTTTCCCGGGTAAAAATTATTTTGGCCTGGGATGTGCAACCAATTCAGCAAAAATTTGGCATATCTCCAAAACAATGGACTTTTTAACCTGAGCAATTTGACGAAACGGATTGAATTCGTTAAGGTTATTAATAACTTTTTTTACAGGGTGGAGATTCATGATTGATCCATTTGCGGTGAAAGACTGTGCTCTCATTTCCATCGCTACCGGTGAACGGGCTCACAATCTCAGAGAGTTGCGGGATCGGTTGGAGACAACCCGTTCAGGTTGTATCTACCACCATTTCTGGGGGGGACTGCTGCGCCCCAGCTTTGATGATCCCGAGTATCAAAACGACTTTGCCGTTTGGGCCTACCATGGCCTCCACGATAGATTTCTTGCCGAGAGGCTTGCCCTCATCGATCCTACCGAATTTGTTGACATGGAAGAGCTGAGGCGAGAACTGATAGAGATTATTGAAGAGAGGCTTGATGAGAATGAGTTGGTACCGTGGGCCTCGGCGCATCAACAGTTCCACTTTATCCGCTCACAGATCATCGTCTTTGACACCAGAATTCGGATCAGCGAACCAGAGGCACTTAAAGAGTACATTCCCCTACTCACCGTGGGTAGCATTTTCTATCACTTTGTGGACGCCCGCCGGCGGACAGCCAACAGGGACGATGATTTCAGCCAGTGGCTCAAAGGTTTCGGCAACAGCTACAAAAGACTGCTAGAGCAAATAGCTGCCTTGGATCCCTATTTCAAATCTCTTACAGAGCTGAGGTCCCAACTCAGTCAGATATTCGAGGAGTATATGGAGTAGATGACAGATCTCCTGCTGGACCAATACCAAGAGATAGTCGGTGAGGACGTGATCAACAATCTGCGCCAGCTTGCCGAGCCTCTCAGAGGTGCAAAGGTAGTGCATGTGAACTCTACCCGGGAGGGCGGTGGTGTGGCCGAGATTCTGCATCGCATGATCCCCCTGAAAAAGGAACTGGGCCTTGAACCCAGCTGGGAAGTTATTGCCGGTGAGGGGGAGTTCTATCAGTGCACAAAGTACATGCACAATACTTTGCAGGGAAACCGCTCTGAAATTCCCCAACATTTGTTAAAACGTTATGAAGAGACCAATGAGGAGAATGCAGAGAGACTGCGCGGCCAACTGGAAGAGGCTGATTTCGTCTTTATCCACGACCCGCAACCTGCACCCCTGCTGAGTTTGTGCTCCGGCAGGAGAGGGAAGTGGGTCTGGCGCTGCCATATAGACGTGAGCCGTCCATACCGGCCGGTGTGGAAATACCTGCGCAATTTTGTTGAGCCCTATGATGCCAGTATTTGGTCCCTGGCAGAGTTTGCCCAGCCCTTGCATCACCCTCTTTACTTAATTGCCCCTAGCATCGATCCCCTCAGTGACAAAAATATAGAGCTTTCCCAAAAGGAACTCAAAGGGGTTTTGAAGCGCTCCAAGCTCGATCCTGACCGGCCAATTGTTGTCCAGGTCTCCCGCTTTGATCGCTTCAAGGACCCCGTAGGGGTGGTCCAAGCATTTCGACTGGCAAAGACATTTGTCCCACTTCAGTTGGTCCTCGCAGGCGGCGGGGCCACAGATGATCCCGAGGGGGAGGAGGTTCTTGCCGAGGTTAGGGCAGCGGCAGCGGGCGATTCGGACATCCACGTCATGCTATTACCTTCTGATGCTCACCGAACCATCAACGGGCTGCAGCGAATCTCCGACATTGTTGTGCAAAAGTCCACCAGGGAAGGCTTCGGTCTCACAGTCACCGAAGCCATGTGGAAAGGCAAACCGGTGATTGGTGGGGAGGTGGGTGGCATAAGACTCCAGGTGCACAACCATCACACCGGTTTTTTGGTCAACACCCCCGAAGGGGCTGCACTACGGATCAGATATCTACTTACCCACAGGGACAAGTTGGAGGAAATGGGTCGCAAGGCACGCCAGTTTATCTTGGAGAACTTTCTCATCACTCGCCATGTGCGGGAATACCTTACTCTGATGCTGGCGATACTTCGAGGAACCGAAGAAAGGATCGAGCTTGTGTGACCCTACCTTGGCTGAACCGCCGGAAGTTGTTCAAGTGCCAGATTTCTGGCACAGATTTAAATTATCCAAAAGCAAATTCCTCGCCCTGGACTACGACGGTACTTTGGCACCATTTCACCCAGATCCCATGCAAGCCTTCCCCCTTCCCGGGATTCCAGATTTACTCAAAGAGCTAAGCCAAAGAAGCGATACCGCTTTGGCGATCATTTCGGGTCGCCCGCTCAGGGAACTATTAGAGCTCCTGGGAGATTTGGCTGTTGTTATGATTGGCAGCCACGGGCGAGAGAAGAGGAATACTGACGGAAGCCTGACGGCCATGGAGCCAACTGGCAAGCAGATAGCGGGATTGGAAGCTGCCCTGCACCTTGCCATCCAAGAGGGCTTTGAGGACAATTTGGAAAAAAAATTAGGGAGCATTGCTCTGCACACCCGCCCGATGGCAGCAGGTAGGGCGGCTGAAGTTGAAAAAATTGTGTTTGAAAAGTGGTCAGTCCTCACCCTGCAATATGACCTTGAGTGTATGGAATTCAACGGCGGAGTTGAGGTACGTTGCACCGGGCGGAACAAAGGGGATGTTCTGGCAGAGCTTCTAGACCTGCAACCATTGGGTACTTTCTCGGTCTATATCGGAGACGATCTAACGGACGAAGACGGTTTTCTAGAGATCAGTGGTAGGGGGATCGGCATCAAGGTTGGTGAAACCGAGACGCCTACTGCCGCCACCGGCTTTCTGGCCAGTTGCGAAGAGGTGAGAGACTTTCTTCGAGCCTGGTCCCTCTCCAACCTCACCCCTGTTACACCTTCCCCTTGAAAGGTGCGTATTTCTCAATGGTCATGCACTCAAAAGGGAGGAAATCATGCGGATCCTCATTAGCCTGCTTATGGTTGTCGCTCTGCCTTGCGCAGATTCATTTGGAGAACTCTCTCTGAGACCCTGGGTGCATCATAATCAAAAAGACTATGATGCCGGAGTTAGCACAGTCAATTCTTTCGCAGGGAAATACTCAGCCTATATAAGATCAAAGAGTTCAGAAACAAACACTACCGGCACCCTCTGGCAAGCCATAAAGCCTCGACCGGACTGGTTTGGAGAAAAGGTCAGGCTGACTGTCCATATGAGAACACTGAAGGTCAGGGAGGCAGCAGGATTGTTTATGAGGGTATCCACCTACAGTGGTTGGATAAACTCTGACTATATGTACGATAGGTTGGCCAAAGGCAACACTGATTGGCAAAAGTACACGATTGTTCTGGAAGTTCCTCATGACACAAGCTTAATAGATTTTGGTGCCTGGATAATTGGTCCGGGAGAGGTTCAGGTAGATAACTTTACCTTCGAGGTCGTGGATCCCAAGGTGAGGGTCACTGGCACTTCAGAAAAAATAGAATTTGGCGAAGCCGAAAACCTGGATTTTGAGAGACCCTAGGCAAGAGAAGGACTTTGATCTGGAATTATTACTGGTATCCGCAACAAAAGTTCTGAGTCTATGGCAATCTGTGAGTAAGGAGAATAACGGTGGCGTTAAAGATTTTTCAGGTCGATGCTTTTACCGATAAGCCATTTAGCGGCAACCCGGCTGCAGTCTGCATTCTCCCCAAACCAAGGGATGATATTTGGATGCAGAACGTGGCGCGGGAGATGAACTTGTCCGAAACAGCCTTTATCTGTGAGCAGGAAGACGGTTTCAGTCTCCGCTGGTTTACCCCGAGGGTTGAGGTTGATTTGTGCGGTCATGCCACCCTGGCGAGCGGTCATATTTTGTGGGAGGCGGGCATGTTGGCCCGTCACCAGCAGGCAAGGTTTCACACCCGCAGTGGATTATTGACTGCCGAGAGCAAGGGAGATGAGGTGGAACTTAACTTTCCAGCTACCCCTGAAGAGCCCGCAACTGCACCGCCAGAGCTCAGTGAGGCTCTGGGACTTATGCCCAAATACATCGGCAAGAGCAAATTTGACTTTCTTCTGGAGGTAGAGTCAGAAGAGCTGGTTAGAAATCTGCAACCCGATTTTTCCTTGCTCAGGACCGTACAAATTCGTGGCATCATGGTTACAAGTTCTGCTGACTCTGCTGAGTATGATTTTGTCTCTCGATTCTTTGCCCCGGCTGTGGGAGTGGATGAAGATCCAGTGACCGGTTCGGCCCACTGCTGTCTTGGTCCTTTCTGGAGCAAGAAATCCGGTAAAAATCAATTTGTTGCTTATCAGGCCTCACCCCGTGGTGGTATTGTCCGGGTAAGAGTTGCGGGAAACCGGGTGTACCTGAGTGGAAAGGCAGTGACTGTGCTAAGGGGAGAACTGGTTGACATCGCATAGAGCAGAGGGCATAGAGCTCTAAGTACCTAAAATGTCTAAAATGTACTAAAGTGCCTAAAGAACTAAAGATGTGAGATGTGGGATAACTGGTTGAGTAAATTAGCCTAGCAGAACTCTCACTTTTTTTATCTCATATCTCATATCTCACATCCCATATCCCAAATCTGCAATCTGTCCTCTGTCCTCTAATCCCCGTCTTGCCCGTCTCGCCGAGATACTAATTCGGCCAACTTGGATATTCGCTGGGGTTGTTCTGATTGGACTTTGTTCGGCTGGATATGGACATGGCTAACTTCAGCAACCAGCGCAGGCTAAAAAAGACGATGGCAAAGGCAAGTAAGGCAGTAGCTGCACCTGCTAGTTTGCACTGCCAGTCCGGTGGATAAAAGTACAATTCTAAGGACTTGCCATAGACGGCAGTGCGGAACATCTCTTTGTACACATTCTCTCCGATTGGGTAGCTGGGAACCATTACCATTACAGCAATTACCACAAGTATGCGGTTTATTCTTCTGCTAATGTACATTGCCTAATCCTTCTTTCCCGGTTCCTTTTGGATTTCCGGACCTCCCTCCTCACCAGTCGAGGTTTTTGAACTGTCGATAAAGAAGGTAGCCCCCCCAGGCCAGGGCTAGAATCATCAGAAGAAGTCCGGTGGTGTATGCCAGCTTGGCCAGGAAGTGATCGTACTTCAAACAGCCAAGGGTTCGCAGGATGTTTTCCCAATCGTGCCCATCCGTCTCCTTTCCGGTGACGCCCCCCAGGAGAATAAGATTGAGGGCCCGGGCGTCATTGATATAGGGTGCAACGTCGATGAAATTCTGGCCGACCCACCAGAGACAGGCCGCAGCACCGAAGTTTTGCCCGTAGCTGAGCAACAAGGCGACAGCGCAGATAAGAGGTATAAGCAACTGGCCGAGAGTGCCCCCGAGGAACATGATGAATCGTCCAAAGGGCGAGAAAATTATATGGCCCGCTTCATGGAAAGGGAGGTTTATCAGGTGCATGAAGGGCATGACATCATAGGCCATCTCCATGGAGGTGAAAATATACCTCAAGAAGTAGAAGAGCAGGAGACCATAGACTGCTACCCTCCCGGCAAAATAAAAGAGATTGACTTCTTCATCCACACGAAAAAAAAGATAGTTCAGTGAACTCCAGAGGTCAGGGCTGCTTTGCTCCCTCTCCAGCCGCACTGAGCTACCTGCCCGAGAGCTTGGACCGGCAACAGCTTCCGGTGCCTCGTAATATTTAGAAAAAATAATGCCGCAGCGGTAGCATTCGCTGTTGCCATCGGCCTGTTGGAAGCCGCACTTAGGACAAAGCATATTGATCCTACCCTTGCCAGGAGTTGCAGTCGATTCCCTTTCAGATAAAGGGGCGCTGCCACTTTGGCAATCGGTAAAGTGTTTCTATATTATGGCAAACTAAAGCAATCGCCGTGCCACGGGAAAGCAATAAACCATTATCCCTGTGTTTGCCTGGGGCTCAGGGACCACCAAAATTTCGTTGAGTTCTATCCATCCCAGCATTAAAGTAAGGGGAAACAGTCTGGCTAAATCCTTTTCATTTTGGCCTTTGTCGGAGGTTCAGCAATGAAAGACTATGAGAAGCTTGGGGCTTTTTATCTCGGCAAGAACTATGATCTTAATGCAGATAAGCTCCAAGATAGCTTGGTCCTTTACGATTCCAAGGACCTCACCACCCACGGGGTCATCATCGGCATGACCGGCAGCGGCAAAACCGGCCTCGCCATAGCCCTGATTGAAGAGGCCCTGATTGACAAAATTCCTGTCATTGCCGTGGACCCTAAAGGAGATCTGCCCAATCTGCTGTTGAATTTCCCCCAGCTACGGGCCGAGGATTTCCGCCCCTGGGTAAATGAGCAGGACGCCATGCTCAAAGGGTTAACGCCAGATAAATTTGCGGCTGAGCAAGCAGAGACCTGGAGAAAGGGGCTGGCGGACTGGGGTCAGGAACCCGAACGTATTTCCCGTCTCCAAGCCTCCGCCGATTTCGCCGTCTACACGCCAGGGAGCAATGCCGGTCTGCCGGTGAGCATTTTACGGACTTTCGCCCCACCGCCAGATGCGATTCTCAAGGATAGCGATCTGCTGAGAGAACGCATTCAGACAACCACTACGGGACTGCTGGCTCTGATTGGCACTGAAGCTGACCCTCTCACCAGTCCTGAGCACATTTTGATTGCCAACATCTTGGAGTCAACTTGGTCAAAAGGCATAGGGCTCGACCTGGCCGGGCTGATCCATGCTATTCAGTCTCCACCCTTCGAGAGATTGGGGGTCATGGACTTGGACCTTTTCTTTCCCGCCAAAGAGCGATTCAGCCTTGCCATGCGCTTGAACAGCCTGCTGGCCGCACCTGGCTTTGAAAGCTGGCTTTCCGGCGAACCTCTGGATATCAATCGCATGCTCTTCACTGAACAGGGCAAGCCGAGGCTTTCGCTATTTACTATTAATCATCTCTCAGATGGTGAGCGGATGTTCTTCCTTTCCATACTCCTCAATGAAATACTGGGATGGATGCGGATGCAACCCGGCACTTCCAGCCTCCGGGCTATTTTATACATCGATGAGATTTTTGGTTACTTGCCGCCGGTAAAGAATCCGCCTTCCAAACCACCGCTGCTGACCCTGTTGAAACAGGCCCGGGCTTTTGGACTGGGTGTGGTGCTCTCCACCCAGAACCCGGTGGATCTTGACTACAAGGGGCTTGCCAACACAGGCACCTGGTTCATTGGTCGCCTGCAGACCGATCAGGACAAGGAACGAGTACTGGGTGGCCTCGAGGGAGTTGCTGCGGGCAGTGGTTTCAATCGGGGGCAGGTTGGCGAGATCCTGGCGAAACTTGGTAAACGGATATTCTTCCTCCATAATGTTCATGAAAACGAACCGGCTATTTTTCAAAGCCGCTGGGCCCTTTCTTATTTGCGGGGACCCATGACCCGTGAGCAGATCAAACTGCTTGTGGCCCCTGGCAAAGAGAGAGAAACGGTGCCTGTTCCCCCTTTTCCTTCAGAACAACCCACGGCTGCCGCTGCTTCCTTGCCCCGCAAGGCAGCAGCGGTGGCATCACAACCACCGATGCTGCCTGCGGAGATAGAGGTGTTTTACTTGGCACCATCAGGAAGCGGTCATGGTCTGGTCTATTATCCCTCAGTGATTGGCCAGGTAGAGGTTCACTACAGTAGTGCCAAGTATAATGTAGATGAAACCAAGATCATGGCATTTGCCGTCCAGTTAGCAGATGGGCCCATTGCCCTCGAATGGGACAATGCAGTGGAATTGGCACTGGACGACCTGCAAACCGACCCTGTATCCGGGGCAGAGTTTGCTGATTTGCCGGCGGCGGCCAATGAGGTAAATTCCTACCGCAATTGGAATAGAGACTTCCTCCGCTGGGTTCGGGTAAACCGAGCGCTCACCATCTATCGGTCCGAACGGTTTTCCCGGACAAGTGAGGTAAACGAAACCGAGGGTGAGTTCCGGGCCCGGCTCTCGCAGGCGGCCCGTGAAAAGCGGGATCTGGAAATCGAGAAGCTCCGGCGGAAATACAGTTCAAAGTTCACTAGCTTGAACGAGCGACTGAGGAGGGCCGAGCAGGCCATAGCCCGCGAGGAGGAGCAAGCCAAATCCAGGACTTTGGCCACGGCCATCTCTTTTGGTACGGCAATTCTCGGTGCCTTCCTGGGGCGTAAGACCGTAAGTGCAACCTCAGCCTCACGTATGGGAACGGCGATGAAGTCGGCGGGCAGGTTGGGAAAAGAGAAAATGGATGTGGCCCGAGCCCGGGAAACAGCTGAGGCTATCAGGGAACAGCTGAGCCAACTTGAACTGCAACTCCAGGGGGATATTCAAAACCTAGAGGGGACTTACGACCCGGCCTCGGAAGAGCTCAAGGAAATCAAGGTGAAGCCCAAGACCAGCGATATGAGCCTTAGGCTGTTCGGCCTGGCCTGGATGCCTTACCGTAAAGAGGTGGACGGCGGCCTAGGACCTGACTGGCGCCAGAGTGTATGAGTTCTGAGCAGCCACTCCGCCGACTCCTGAAGAAGACAGAGGCTTACCCGGGTTTACTCTCGATTTGGTCTTAACACCAGGAGTGGGGAAAGAGAAAATGATAACCTAGGTTAACCGACCTCGGGGAGAGCAATGTTCTCGATCTCGTCCTGCAAAGCTCTGAGATCTTCTAGGAACTTGATTCTCTGCTCCTCAATGAACTTCCCGGCCAGACTATAATAGTATTCGATCCCGGCGGTAAGGTTTTCCTTGAACTTTCTGAAATACGCTGGTTTTTGGCTGGAAAGTTTCAGGGAAAACATCTTGGTCTCTTTCCGGAGGTTGTCTATGTAAAGCATAAGCTCCCTGATAAACATGTGAGGCCGCTGGTTATTGGTAATGAGAGATAACCGCCCATAAATGTGTGCCACCATCTCCTCCAAAGAGGAAATCTTGGTGAAGTCCATAATGCTGGGTCCGCAGCAGATAGATGGTGTGGCCTTCATGTCGATATCGTATTTCAGGCTGGTACTACCGCCGAGGTCATGGCAGATGCAGGACTTGCTGAGAACGCTTTCTTTGACCACGGCAAGCTGTTCCGCTGAAAGCCCTTCCTTCGGCAAGTGCTGGAGCTTGCGCTTGACGTAGGCACGCGATGCCGGACAGATGGGAATCTCGGTGAATTCGGTGTTCAACCTCGCGGCTCCTTTCAGACAGATGCTGCCAGGCTTGCCCTCACTGATATTTCGCCGCCGGTGGTCTTCACTTGCAGAAGTGCGGAGGTTCCAGTAGGGCACCCCCAGTGGTGAGCTGTCGCTCAGATAAACATCCTCATCCGCGGCGGCCAGCAGTTTTTCCAAGTGGGCGTCGTCCACATTGGTTACTTCAGGTACGAGCAAGAAGGGTGTTCCCCAGCCCGTTCTATTTACCTTGTAATATTTCAACAAAAACTCATTCTCAAAAGCCGTGCCGATGCCGCCTTGCACGGTTATGCTCACTTCGTGGGGCTCATTGTTTGCCGACCAGCCGCGGGGCTCTAGAGCCTTGCTGTAGGCTGCGTGGAGCGTTTCGATGAGTTCTTGCCTTTTCTCCTTGAACTCTTCTAGGACCGGTCCCAGCAAATAGCCTTCGGTAGGGAAGGCATGCCCGCCGCAATTGAGGCCAGACTCGATACGATACTCAGAGATCCAGAGCCCACGCTTGGCGAGGAATCGGCCCTGCACCGAGGCAGAACGGTAATCGCTTACTTTCAAGATGATCTTTTTCTTGAGTTCACCCATGTCGTCGGGGAAAAAGGCGTCGAAATTTGCCGCGTAAGTATAGAGTCTTTGATTTATTCCAGCCGAAAAAATGACGGACGATTTCAGAGTGCTATTGGCAAAGCCACGGAGGGCCGCCATGGCGTCCGAGAATTCGGGGGGGAGCTTTTCGCCATCCCAGTAAACGTCGCGGTCGAGCTTGGTCATAATGTTCACGTCGACACTGCCTGGGACGGCGCTTCGGCGAAGAGCTTCCTGCATCCGAGCCTTCGCTGCCTCATCGTTGGTGCTGAGCATGTCGCGATAGGATTGCTTGAGCTCCCTTTCGGGGAGCATTTCATAGTATCGGGTGATGTCGCTTCCCTCAGCGAAGGGGGAGGCTTGCAGTGCCGCAACCTCCTGCCGCACCAGCCGGTCCACCAGATTTAGATAGGCGGTGATGCGCAGGGCGCGGGCATCTTGCTCGCGGTTGGAGATCTCCTCATAGGGTTCACCATGTTTTTCACAGTAGTACTTCCTCACCTGTTCAACCAGAACGTCGTCCACCACGGGTATCACCGAAGAGATACCGTACTTTGCAACCCGCAGCGGGGTATCAATGGTGAATCCCGTTCCCATCACTGGTATATGGAATGAATGGCTGGAATTTTTCATCTATGATCCTTTTGTATTTTTATTTTACCCCTGCAGAAAGTGTGTCACGTGTTCCCAGATACTATCAGATGTAACAAAAAAAATGTAGAGTACAGAAAGAAATATTTTGCCTAGACCATTCATAGGAATCGTGAACAGGGGTCGAATCTCCGTTTGACTCTTAACCAGTCAATTTGCTATGTTCCTCTGGCCCTTATGGACCAGCAGGATTTCACCAGCAACCTTTTGACCAAGAAAGAGATGCGACTATGCTTAAAAGATTGTGCCTGGCTGCATCCATGCTCATGCTGGCCACTCTGATTTTCTCTCCTTCGGCTGTTACTGGGGAGGCTGGCAAAAATTTTAGACAGGAAAACGGACTCCTGACCTATGCTCCTCCCGCTTGGTTTCTACAGGGGTACTTCATCGCCCGGGAAAAGAATCCAGCTTACCTTTTTGGACCGGTGCAGGATTTCGTTCAGGCTGTGGGGGGCAAAACAACCTGGTTGGTGGAGGACGAGGAACTGAAGCGAATTGAGCAGGCTTCCGCAGCGGGAGAAAACCCGGAATATACATTGTTTCTGGAGGTTGTTTCCCCTGAAACCACTGAATATTGGGTTTTTGTTGTACTGCCTCATGAAAACGGACAGGCGTGGTTCGATGCCAGGCGGGCATATCATGGGCGAAAGGCTGAAGACTATTACGGAAAAACCCGAAGTGAGCTCGAGACCGCATTTAGCAAAGGTTTTAAGGTTAAAGCTGAGCTTCGTTTTTTGATCGAGAAGGGCGATACTTGTTTACAGGCCCCAGAGGGCTTGATTATGAGCCGATACAAATTCCAGCCGGTTTTCGACCTCAGCAACGGTCGCCCCCTGGGTTCGGCTGGCCAGACCAAGTAGCCCACATCCGGGTTAAATTATTCGGGTCAAGGAGGTATGAACCATGTCATCCCCTGAGGACAAAAGTGGAAAGCCCAATCGCCGCGACTTCTTCAAAAGAGCTGCTGCCATTGGATTAGGAGCAACAGTGGGGGGCTCTTCCTTATGGCGGCCCCGCGAATCATGGGCTCAGATCACCATTCCCAAGGAGCCCATGCCTCGCAGACCCTTCGGCCGCTCGGGCATAATGGTCTCCACCCTCTCACTGGGTGGAATGTTCGACATTCTCAACAACCGTTTGATGCTGGCAAAGGCCCTTGATTGGGGGATCAACTATTGGGACACTGCGGAGGGCTACGGTCGGGGCCGGAGCGAAGAGGGCATCGGTCGCTGGTTTGCCCGCAATCCAGATACGCGCAAGCAAGTTTTTTTGGTAACCAAACTCTCCCCGAGAAGAGGCGGAGATTTTACCTCCCGGCTGGATGAGAGCCTAAAGAGGCTGCACACTGATTATGTAGATTTGTTTTTTGTCCATGGAATAAAAAGCATAGATGAGATGGAAGTGAGTTTGAAATCCTGGGCGGAAGCCATGAAGAAGGCCGGCAAGATAAAGTTGTTCGGCTTCAGCACCCATGCCAACATGGAAGAGTGCCTCGAGGGGGCAGCTAAGCTTCCATGGATAGACGGCATTATGTTTTCCTACAATTATCGCCTCATGCACGAGCCCCGCATGAGAGAGGCGGTTGAGGCCTGTTACCGAGCCGGTATCGGTCTGACGGCCATGAAGACCCAGGGCGGCGGCCCGGTGAAAAGCGACAGTGAGTCTGAGATTGCAATGGCGGGTCGTTTTATGGAGAAAGGATTTTCAGACAATCAGGCAAAGCTCATGGCCGTGTGGCAAGATAAGCGAATTGCCAGCATCTGCTCACAAATGCCCAACCTCACCATCATGGCTACCAACGCGGCGGCAGCAGTGGAACAGACCCGGCTGTCAAAGTCAGATCGTGCCTTGCTGGCCCAATACGCCGAGGAAACCTGCGGCGACTATTGTGCCGGATGCGAGCGGCTCTGTTCAGAAGTACTTGCCCAAAGAGTGGAGATCAGCGATGTCATGCGCTGCCTCATGTACTTTCACTCCTACCAGGATCTTGGGCTTGCCCGTGCCACCTTCCAGAGCTTGCCGACTCAGACAAGAGAGCTTTTGACCAAGATGGATTTCAGCGAGGCAGAAAGGTCGTGTCCCCGAAATCTGCAAATCGGACGTTTGATGCGAGAGGCCAAGGCTCTCTTTGCCTAAGGCATAGGGCATGGAGCATAGAGCATAGGGCAAATATAAAATCTGACTTTTCGCTCTGCTCTATGCTTCACTAGCAACGGACCACGGATCCGCCTGAGGCGCAACAAAAGGCCTCCAGCCTCAAGCGAAGCGCTCCTCCAACCTCCAACCGCTTAGCACTCAGCGCTAGCTGCCAGCTGATAAAACCGCCCCTAGACCGTGCCTTTACCATTTGGCATTTATCAATACTCTCTTAACTTTTACTCTTGTAGCGGATACCATTAGGTTAAATTTCGCCAAAGAAGTATCCAACTCTGAGAGGATCAAACAATGCTAGAGAATCTCGACCCTGTTTTACTGGCACGAATACAGTTTACCTTCACCATTGCATTTCACATCATCTTCCCAGCTTTTACCATCGGTCTGGCCAGTTGGCTGGCCGTGGTGGAGTGGCGCTGGCTGAAAACGGGCAACAATATCTATCAAGAAGTTTACCGCATGTGGGTAAAAATATTTGCCGTGACCTTTGGCATGGGAGTGGTGTCAGGGGTGGTCATGTCCTTCCAATTCGGCACCAACTGGTCCGTATTCTCAGATAAGGTGGGCAATATTTTTGGACCCTTACTGGGCTTTGAGGTACTAACCGCTTTCTTTCTCGAGGCTTCCTTCCTCGGCATTATGCTCTTTGGGTGGAACCGTGTTAGCCGCAAGATGCATTTTGCCTCAACCATAATAGTGGCATCTGGCACCCTCATATCGGCCTTCTGGATTCTGTCGGCCAATAGCTGGATGCAGACGCCACAGGGTTTTCGTCTCGGCGAACATGGTCTGCTCTATCCCACCAGCTGGCTGCAAGTCATATTCAATCCTTCTTTTCCCTATCGCTTCATGCATATGGTCACTGCCGCCTATCTGACTACGGCCTTCGTTGTTGGAGGAATTGGCGCTTATTATCTTTACCGCAAGCTTCATGTAAACCATGCCCGGGTGATGTTCGGTATGGCAATGATTATGGCCATTTTCGTCGCTCCCTTGCAGTTGGTTCTTGGAGACTTACATGGGCTCAACACCCTCGAGCATCAGCCTGCTAAGGTTTCTGCCATGGAGGGCATCTGGGAAACTGAGCGCGGCGCCGGTTTGAAGCTCTTTGGTTGGCCCGATCAACAGGAAGAAGAGACAAAATATGCGATTGAGATTCCCAAGTTGTCCAGTTTGATCCTAACCCACGATCTCGAAGGTGAGGTGAAAGGGCTGAAAGAGTGGCCAAAAG
>JAJDNT010000046.1 GCA_022340515.1 Deltaproteobacteria bacterium | reverse complement strand
CTATTACCCTAATTCTCTAATTAACTAATTGAGCAATTGACTAATTGCGGGAGCAAGATTCGTGCTTTAGTGGATTAGTGGGTGCGAGGGGGGGGAATCAATTACTTTCTTTCAAACAAGGATATGACTTTGGCTGTGTCTTTTTCAGGGCTTGGCTTTTTCTTGGTATCTCTTCGAGACTTCCGATCCTCGTCGGCCGGAGGCTCTCTGGGAGGTGCCTCAACAGGCTCCAGTACCACCCTTTTGCCACCCATGGTGAAGGAAACTCCGTTAATGTAGTCCTCTTTCAATATCCAAGTAACCTCAACTAGAGGTACCTGGAGAACCAGAAGGGTTACCTGGTACCAGTCTACTTTAACATCTGGACTTATGCACTCAATTCGGGCGAAAAAGGCCGGAGTGTCTTCCACATGCACCAGTACCAGCTCACCTTCTTTGGACATGGGCTACTCCGTCCTCAATCACTATCGTACTAAGATTTTTCATAAGAAAAAACACAATAACCCGCAGTGTTAAGGGATTAGCCCTAGTGGCTCCTCCATGTTTTAGAACGGGAAAGTTTTATAAATGATGAGAAAAACCAATTTAAAAAATATAGTTCGAACTATAACATGCACTAAAAGCCCGATCAAGACAGGCAAGCAAGTCTTTACCAGGCTATAATCAAACAAGCTGGCTTTTACGTGACATGTTGAACTTTTGCTTGACAATAGCCTTGAAGTTTAATTAAAGACAATGAACTTAGATAGCAAGTTTTTCAATCTATATAGCCCCGCTGCGGTCCTGCCACTAGGAGATAACTGTGTCTGCTGAAGTTTCAATTTTCGAGAAAAAGTTCGCTATAGGTGCAAACAAGGAAGCTACTGTGAGCCTCCTTGAGTCTAAACAAGGTCTTTTTCTCCAGCTGCAAACCCTAAAAAATGGTGATCAGAATGCAGTGGTAGAATCAAAGACATCCATACCCGTCGCTCTGCTCCCTGAGATGAAGCGAGCGATAAATGAAATAGAGACAATACTCTCCGACAGAGGAGAACTAGACGACTATGATAATGCCCGGGCTTATCAGTTAAGCCGTACAATTCCCTTCGCTAACGAGAGTGAGCAGGAGTTTGCCCGCATTCTCGATTTTTACAAAATCAGATGGGAATACGAACCCACAACTTTCCCCATTGCCTGGGACGAAGAGGGTTATGTCCGAGAATCTTTTACACCCGATTTCTATCTTCCCGATTACGGCATTTTCATTGAACTAACTACAATGAAACAGTCCCTGGTAACTAAAAAGAATCGAAAGGTCCGTCTTTTTGAAAAACATTATCCTAATATCCCTATCAAATTGTTTTACGGCAGAGACTACAAAGCTCTATTGGTTAAATTCGGAATTTCTGCGAATAATATCGGAACGGACAGGCCCAAAAAAGACTAAAGCATCCGGGCTACAAACTTGCACACCAATGAGGAAATCCCATGAAAAAGGATCCACTAGGTGAGGTCTATTTGAGCGCTGAACAGATCCAAGATCGCGTTAAAGAACTTGGCAAAATGATATCGGCCACCTATCAAGACAAGGAGTTGGTTCTCTTGGGAATACTAAAGGGTTCTTTCGTTTTTATGGCTGATTTGGTCAGAAACATCAAAATCCCCCACTCCCTCGATTTTATGGCAATCTCCAGTTACGAAGGCGTTGGGGGTTCCCCAGAAGCTGTCAAGATTTTAAAAGACTTAGACGAGTCCATCACTGGCAAGCACGTAGTTATAGTAGAAGACATCATAGACACTGGCCTCACCCTGGGATACCTCATTCGACACCTGGAAGCCAGAAACCCTGCGAGTATTAATGTTTGTACCCTGCTGGATCGCTCTATCCGTCGTATAGTTCCCCTTCCCATAAGCTTCACCGGTTTTGACATTCCTGACGTTTTCGTAGTGGGTTACGGTATGGATTACCGCCAGCTTTACCGTAATCTACCATCCCTCTATTTATGTGACGTCACGGCATAACTTGTATATCAGAGGTCGGAGATCGGAAGTCAGAGGTCAGAGGACAGAATTTCGGATTGCGGATTTGGGATGTGGGATGGGAGATGTGAGATACCGCTCACCGCTTACTGCGCAAAGCGCCCTGAGCCTGCCTGCCCTGAGCTGCTGGAATGGGTCGAAGAGCTTACCATTTACCCTTCACCGTTCACCATTTACGAATTGAGTAATTTTCTAAGCAACTAATTGACCCCATGCAGTCTGCTTCTGCTGCTTGTATGTATGTATGGCGCATGCTAAACTAATTTGTTTGGATATTGAAGTCCCCCCGACCCCGGGCGGGCCGGACGAATATCGAGTTAGCCCTGTTGAATTTCCTCAAAGGAATTCGATTCCACAGGTCTTGCTTTACCATCTTCAACCGTTCCGAGCCAGCTTTTAGGAGCCCTGTATGACCAATTTGACCCTGAAGAGTACTTTGCGGATCCCTTTCCTCTTAATTGCTGCCTTCTTCTACCTTTTTGTTGCACAGGTCTCCACAACTCGAGCTCAAGAAAAAGGGCCTCCAGCTGCTTTGGTTAAAGTCGCCGAAGTAACCCAAGTAGAGATTGCGCCTCAGGTTCAGCTCATCGGCACGGCTCAACCAAAGTTGACCAGTGTGGTAGCCTCAGACATTGAGGGTCTCGTGGAAAAGTTCGATGTGAGCGAGGGAGATTTTGTAAAAAAGGGAGCTGTCCTTGCTCGCTTAGAAGACAGTCTCATCAAAATTGAACTCAAGGCTGCTAAGGCAAACAAGGCCGACACGGAAGCCCAGCTGCGCAGGGCTCGTACAGATCTGGAAAGGTCATCAAAGTTGCTGGCGACGGAAACCATTGCTGACAAACAGTACACAGACGATCTGGCAGAGGTACAGTCCTTGGAGGCGCAGGTCGACCGATTAGAGGCGGAGATTCAACATAAGCAGGATTCAATCGCCAAAAAAGTTATACTCGCACCTTTCTCTGGTTTTGTAGTGAAAGAGCATACTGAAGTTGGTCAGTGGGTAGAAAAGGGTGGCCCCATAGTCACCCTAGCCGATCTCAGCACCATGGAGATTTTGGTGGAAGTACCAGAACGCTACGTGCCGAAGCTCGTTTTGGGAGGCATTACCCAAGTTGCAGTGGATGCCCTGAACCGGGAGACATTCACAGGCAAGATAGCAGCCATAATCCCTGTGGGCGATTCCGCTAGCAGGACCTTCCCGGTCAAGGTCACGGTAGACAACAGGGACAATCACATCAAGGGCGGTATGCTTTGCAGGGTAAGTCTTGCCATAGGTGAACCCAGCTCGGTCTTGGCGGTACCAAAAGATGCTGTGGTAAATGTTGGGCAAGGCCACCTAGTTTATGTGGTGCAGAAGGGAGTGGCAAATCCTCTACCAGTGCAGCTGGGCAATGCTTCCGACAGTATGATAGAAATTAAAGGTGCAATAAAATCAGGTATGCAGGTGGTTACCAGAGGCAACGAAAGACTTCGTCCCGGACAACCAGTTCAAATAATCAAATGAGTTCAAAGTCCCAAGTTCAAAGTTTCAAGTTTATCTATCAAAACCTAATGAGGATCATAACTTGCAACTTTGAACCTGGAACCTGGGACTAAAACCAGATGAAACTAGTAGACGCCTCCATAAAGAATCCCATCACCGTTATCGTAGGGGTTATCCTCTTGGTGATGTTCGGCTTTATTGCTCTCTTGCGCATTCCTGTACAACTTACTCCGAATGTGGACAAAGCCGAAATCACGGTAAATACCCTCTGGCCTGGAGCCAGTCCTCAGGAGATTGAGCGGGAGATCATCGACGAACAGGAAGATGTTCTCAAAAGCGTAGAAGGTCTCGTGGAAATGAAAAGCGAGAGCTTTTATGGTCGAGGCACAGTGACGCTACAATTCCAAGTGGGCACCGATCCTGATGCCGCTCTGCTAAAAGTATCCAACAACCTCAACCAGGTTCCCGAATACCCCGACGAAGCGGAAGAGCCGGTACTAGTCTCCTCTGGCAGCGAGCAGAATGCAATCGCCTGGATTGTTCTTGAACGCCTTAGCGGTGACAATACCGGGATTGCCACTGAGTACCAATTCATTAAAGATTTTATCAAACCCCGCTTCGAGAGAATTCCGGGAGTCGCCGAATCAGAAATCTATGGCGGGGTCGAACCTGAGATGCAGGTAATTTTCGATCCTGATGCATTGGCTGCTCACCGGACCACCATAGCCGAGGTCTCCGCCGCGCTTAATCGTGAAAACGAGAATATCAGTGCCGGAGATTTCGATGAGGGCAAACGCAAGTTCATTGCCAGAACTGTTGGTCAGTATCAGTCACCGCAAGATGTGGCCAATGTGGTGATCAAATACATCAATGGTGCCCCCATTTATGTTCGTGACCTTGCAGAAGTTCGTCTTGGTTACGCCAAGCCTTCAGCCACTGTTCACGAAACGGACCGGCCAACTATTGCGGTGAACTGTAAACGTCAGACCGGGGCCAATGTCATCCAGGTAATGAAGGGGGTTCGACAGGCCATTGCCGAAATGAATGCAGGCCTTCTAAAAGAGCGGGACTTACGATTGCGCCAGGTTTATGACGAGACCGAATATATCGAGAGCGCTATAGACCTGGTGCGGCAGAACCTTTTTGTCGGGGGTAGTCTGGCAATTTTAGTGCTCCTCCTCTTTCTTCGTTCTTTCAACAGCACTTTGATCATAGCCACCGCCATTCCCATAAGTGTGGTGGGCACTTTTTTGATGATGACCTTTTTCGGTCGCAACATTAACGTCATTAGCCTCGCTGGACTAGCCTTTGCCGTGGGCATGGTGGTGGACGCAGCCATTGTAGTCCTGGAAAATATTGACCGGCACAGAGGACTGGGAGAATCCCGAGCGGTTGCAGCCTCCAGAGGCACCACTGAGGTTTGGGGCGCTGTCCTGGCTAGCACCCTAACCACCATGGCGGTCTTTATCCCTGTAGTCTATGTGCAGGAAGAAGCCGGCCAGCTGTTTAAAGACATCGCCATTGCCATCAGCTGTGCCGTGGCCCTGAGCCTGATTGTTTCCATCACGGTCATTCCCGCCTTTGCAGCTAAAATCCTTGGATTTTTCCGCGAAAGACGGAAAGCAAAATTGGCTGCAAAGTATCAAGAGTTGGAAAGTGCAACGGCCAACGCGGGCGGTGGAGTGGATGGTACAGGAGGACGTGGCCAGATCTCTCCACTAAGAAGGTTGATCTCAGGCATGGATCTCTTTGCTCGCAGATTTACCGAGGGAGTGGCCAATTTCAACTACAAAGTTACAGGATCTACAGGGGCAAGATTGGCTGTAGTGCTTACTTTAACCGGCTTCTCTCTGGCTATGGCCATTTGGCTATCGCCACCCTCTGAATATTTGCCTGAAGGCAACCGTAATTTTGTCTTCAACTTTCTGCTTCCCCCGCCCGGCTACAATCTAGAAGAATTGGACCACATTGGAAAAGAAATCGTTGACAACCTTGAACCTTACTGGAAGGGAGTGGAGACGAAGGAGGGAACGATTGAATTTAGTGAACCTCAGATTCGCAATCTTTTCTATGTGGCTCTTGGTCGCCTGATGTTTGCCGGCGCCTCCACCGAGGATCCTCTCAAAGCCAGAGACCTGGTTCCAATTTTCAAACAAGAGCTTGCGAAGATACCTGGATTCTACGCCACCTCTTATCAGAGCAGCCTGTTCGGCCGAGGCATCAGCTCGGGCCGGACCATCGACATTGACATAACCGGCCCAGATCTGGTGCGCTTGGTGCAGCTTGGCGCTCGTATCTTCGGTCAGTCCATGCAATTGCTTCCAGGTTCCCAGGTTCGCCCCATTCCCAGTCTCGATTTGGGAAATCCAGAAATCCAGATTACTCCTGATCGAGTGCGAGCAGCCAGCCTGGGGCTTGCGGCCAGGGACATTGGCGAAGCGGTGGACACCCTGCTGGACGGTCGGAAGGTGAGCGACTACCAACACCAGGGCAAAGAAATAGACCTCACTCTAATGGGCCGTACCTCCTCCACCCAGAGGACCCAGGACTTTGAGGATTTGTTATTGCGAACTTCCGAGGGCCAATTGATCACACTGGGTTCGGTGGCAGATGTTCGTTGGGTGGCCGGTCCCACTCAGATCAACCACATAGAGCGCCAGCGAGCTATCACCATTCAAGTGCGGCCTCCAAAGGAAACACCTTTAGAATCGGCCATGCTGACCATAGAAAACCAAATAATCGAACCTCTGAGGCATAGCGGGGAAATTGGCAGCCTCTATAGCATCAATTTAGCCGGCACGGCCGACGATCTTGTGGTCACGCGGCGAGCTTTGCAGTGGAACTTCGTTCTGGCTCTGGCAATAACTTACCTGCTTATGTCGGCGCTGTTCGCCAGCTTTCTCTATCCTTTCGTCATCATGTTCAGTGTGCCTTTGGCGGCCGCTGGTGGTTTCGCTGGGTTGTGGTTGGTGAGCACCTTCATTGAATATCAGTCCCTGGATGTGCTCACCATGCTGGGTTTTATCATCTTAATTGGCACAGTGGTGAACAACGCCATCTTAATAGTGCACCAGAGTCTTAACCATATGAGGCAGGAAGGATTAGAAAGGCGGGAGGCTATCCGCGAAGCGGTAAGAAACCGCATTAGGCCCATATTCATGAGCACTACTACCAGCGTCTTTGGCATGCTGCCCTTGGTGCTTTTCCGCGGCGCTGGTTCTGAGCTCTACCGGGGACTGGGCAGCGTGGTTGTGGGTGGTCTTGCCCTTTCCACTATATTCACCCTTTTCCTAATTCCAGCACTTTTCAGCCTGGTATTGGATGCACGTTACAAACTGACTGGCAAGATAACCTAAAGCCGGCAAATAATTGGTTGATTAGTTAATTCGTAAAAGTCGTAGAAATCGTATAAGTCGTAAAAGGTAAACGGTGAACGGTAAACCGTGTGCGCTTAAGTGCTTGACCTATTGTACTAATTTTCTAGTTTTCTAATTCCCTAATTAACTACCTGCCAGCTGCCTCCTGTCCTAAAGAAACCTCTTGAACCAACCTATGGTGAGGCTAATGGCTTCTTCTCTCCACTCTGACGCACTGAACCGGTGATCAGCTCCCTCTAAGATATGGAGAGCCTTGGGCTCATTTAGCACTTCATACAATCTGGAAGCGTGATCGGGCGGAACCTGTTGGTCCTTCTCACCATGCACGATGAGAACTTTCTCGACATTTTTTATGCGAGGAAGGAGCTCAACTGTGAGTAGGTCTTCCAGGCATTCCTGGGAAAATTCCACCTGAGAAACTTGAGGAAGTCTTTTAGCCAATTCAGTGAGGTGGGAAGGGGTGGACCAGACCACGGTACAGCGAATTTTAGAATTATGACTTGCCTCCAGCAGAGCTAGGTAGCCCCCTAGGCTGCTTCCCAATAAACCCAGACGTCCGTCAAAACCTTCTAGGCTTAGGCTCTTTTCAAGCACCCTCTGCAAATCTCGCCACCGTCTGGAAATCGAGCTTTCAGACAATAACCCCTCACTTTCACCGCAGCCCCTGAAATCGAACCTAACCGTGGCCATTGATTCTTGAGCAAATACCTGGGCTAGCCGTCTGTATTTTAAGCTGTCTTTGTGGCTCAAAAAGCCGTGGCACAATATAACCAGAGGCCAGGAAGCAACCGCCGGGGCGTGGAGTACAGCTCGAAGTTTTAAACCATCTGAGAGTATTTCTAAAGATTGTTCACGCATAACTGTCAATTAATTGATTGGTTAGTTCGTTCAAATCGTTCAAATCGTTGAAACCGTTCAAGTCGTTAAAGTGGTAGAAATCGTTATGCCGTAAATGGTGAACGGTAAACGGCAAATGGTAAGCGGTAAGCAGTAAGCCGTGAGCAGTTAAGTATTTGAACTATTATACTAATTTTCTTATTTTCTAGTTTTCTAATTAACTACCTGCCAGCTGCCAGCTTTTTTCTGTCATCTGACCTCCGACCTCTGATCTCCGACTTCTGACTTCTGCCGTCTTTCCTAGTCTCGCCCGTCTCGCTAGACCTCCAGTCTCGCAACGCCATGCGTGATACGCTTGGCGCTATGGGAACTAAATCTCAACCGTAAGTCCATCGTAAGCAACCTGCACTGGAATATCTATACCGCTGTCTCTAAACGCTCTCTCAGCTACCTGTTGCCATTCCGCCTGACTGGTTGGGATGGGATATGGCATACCGGTTTCCGGATCCTTTAAAGGATCTTTAGGAGGTATCTTTTTGAGGTAGTCGTTGGCCGGATCCCCGGGTACTTGATCAGCATCTGATATGTGAACAAGAAAAACCTTCTCCTTGGGTTTCCAGGTGCGAATCATCGGCAGTGCCCGCTGCAAACTAAGCAGAGATGGCCGGTTAAACTCAGGCTCATTGAGCCAGTGAGACTGAATGACTAATACATCCGGTTGGTCTAATATGTCTTCTTGCCCCTCGAGATGGAGCAGATCAGAAGTGTAAACCAGCCTTTTTACGCCCTCCTCAAAACGGTAGCCCACCGCCCCTTTTGCCATCGGCCCGTGGTAGGTTTTGAAAGGAATAACCCTGGTCTGCAGTCCAGGCACCGGTTCGCCGGGCACAACCAATCTTTTCTCCAGGGTTTTATCCAGAAGATAGCCGAACCGAAGTTCGATGGTCTCCCAACCACTTTCCGTGGCGTAAGTGGGAATGGGATTCCAGTTACCGGGAGCAGTGGAACGCCGTAGAGCAACCAACTCATCGAGTCCCAGATAATGATCTCCATGCTCGTGAGTAATGAGCACTCCATGGATTAACCTCAAGCCGATAGTCCACCATTGCCGCACTATGTCCGGCCCGCAATCGATCAATAGCTTCTCTTGGGCCTCCAGGTATAAGGAGGTGCGGAGACGGGTCTCTTTGTTTTTATGCATCTGCCGACATATCAAACAGTCACACCCTATCTCGGGTAGTGACCAGGCAGAACCCGTTCCCAAGAAGGTTAATTTCATTGGTCACCCCACTGCCCAGCTGGCAGCGCCCCTATCCGTAATTAGTTATACGTTATTGGTGAGTTTTGTCCCTGGGGCTGTGAGCTGTGTGCTAAATCTCATCTTTTCTCTTAATTGCATATAGACTGATGGCGAATTCTTGGTCCCCAGAACGCATTACTTTGTCCAGCTGCTTAAACTTGAAATACTGAGTTAGTTTTGAGAAAAAAACGTTGGCCGGTAGACTTGTACTCTTGGCGAGAAAAATAGTACCGCTAGGCTTCAAAGACTGTTGAAGAAACTGCACCATGGAATCATAGGTTGACCGGTGGTAGACCACCTCCGAGCCCACAATCCAATCGTAGAGTTGGTTTGAGGCTGGTTGGGTCCAATCAACGCTAATAACGGGTACATTGTCCAAATTGTTCAATAGAGTATTGGCCCTAATGAATCTGATAATCTCCTCTTTATGATCAGACAAAGTGACATCATGGCCGCAGGAGGCCGCAAAGAGACCACTAACTCCAAGGCCGGTGCCAATCTCAAGGATCTTTCTCCCTGGGACCACAGGCTGGGCTATCAAGTAAGCCGCCAGGAGAATGCTCGCCTCCCAGATTTTTCCCCAGTAGGGGAGCTCTGCCTCATTTAGGTCAGTTGTTTCAAGGCGCTCGAGGATTATCTCGTCTAAATCGACTATCTTAAGACAGCGTAAGGACTGCCCGGATACTGTTATGGGAACAATCTCGGTCTTATAGTCCTTCTCTATAGCCTGCAGGATTTTGTCGAGTTCACCATTGGTCATTTAGCACTTCCTTTCCACTAAAGTGTCCACCTTAAGTAGCACATGTATACAGATCTGTTCAATACTCCACTAGTCCATTACTCCAAAAACAATTCCACCTGTAGGTATTTTCTCTTCTGCTGCAACCAGAGTTTAGCATAACCCATTTCTACTCTTGGGGTTGGCATGAAGGTTGCTTCAGTTAATTCAGTGTACAAGCAATAACAAAGGCAGTGGATCTCCCATGGATGACCTATTTAAAGAAGTAGACCTGTTACCCACCCTGACCAATTCACCTGAAGAGAGTTCCATTTATATTCAACAGCTAATGACCTGCGTTGAAATTGGCAAAGCACTCACCTCGACTTTTAACATGGACCAGATACTAATAATTA
>JAJDNT010000043.1 GCA_022340515.1 Deltaproteobacteria bacterium | reverse complement strand
CTGCACCAAGGAGATGAAATGGCAGCGAAAGCTGATTTAGCTGGAGGTCACACGGATTGGTCTATATCACCTATCTCGGGGGTGTAAATGGTGCTGTAAGGGATAGGATATATGTCAGTGATGCCCCGCAGCGGAACGATTAGCTGATCACTCACAGTTAGCCACTGAAAATCTGGCCTAAGTTCGCGCAACTTGCCGTCCTCAGGCGCCTTGGAATGGATGGTGTTACTATATACTACCTGTAAGACGGCCACCCCATAGTCATCCTGAAGGTCTATGAGAAAGCGTTCCACAAAATTATCAAAATGCATGTGACTTTCCGCTACCAGCCGGGAAATCTCCTCAATGGGCAGCTTCATCAGCACATATCTGCTCACACCACGCTCACTAAGGCGCGTGAGAGTGCGTGACTCGGAACTGGCAACGTAAACCGTCGAGATAAACTCCATCTTCTTGAGAAACTGGGCCGCGACCACCGCAGCAGTACGGCGTCCACCCACAGCATGATGGAATCCGTAATTTTCGAACAGCTTGTTATTCAGGGTCTCAGCGTGCTTCTCACCCATGTCGTAGAGATCCTTGCCGATGTAACGAAGTTGCTGCCCCATCTCTTCAGTGGCATTGTCAATTGGCCAGTCGATCTTCACGCGGAAATGGGTCATGGCATAGCGGTTTCGGGTTTTGATAGTGGGATCCCTCTGAATGAGCAGGGCATAGTCCACCGGCAAGAGGTCCAGCACAAAACTCTCAAAACTAGGATTCTCAAAATATCTCAGGTTTTTGGTGTATTTCTTGTGCAACCGCACCTGTGGAAACTCCAAGATTCCTTCCTTGGTAACCTTATTAGAATCAAAAAAGCGAATATATTTCTTATAGCGACTAGGGATGGTCCCTTCACAGAAAAGCACCAGAAAGTGGTTGTGGTTTACGTACTCTTTTTCCACCACCCTGGCCCGGGGCTTCAGTTCCCTTTTGGGCACGAAAGGATAAGGTTCTTGGGCCTCGCAGAACTTCCAGTATGAGTCCACCAGAGCATTATGCATGAGGTACACGTCCATTTGATCTCGGAGTACTTCGTAGACCGAGCGCCGTAATCGGTCTTTTAGGCTCAGATGGTATCGATATGGCCATGTAGGCATGCTCTAGCTCCTCAAAATTCCCTCTACCACTTTATGGACGAAGCAAATCTTCTGGTTTTCAAAGGTGTAAAACCGGATAACTTACTGTTAATTCTACCTAAAAATGGATTATTGTCAATCGGTTTTTCTTACTTGTCAGGAGCTGTTGTTGAGAACAGAGCCCAAACTCTCTAGAAAGGCCAAGCTATCTTGATATGGGGTTGGCTAAGCCGGTTCGTCGACCATTCTCTTCGGCAGATAAAAGACGTATTCAGCCGCTAACAAATCAAACTGCATCCCAGTTTCACGGTCTACTGTTTTATACAACGCCTTTAGAGTACTCGCTAGGAGTATCTGATCAAAAAAGTGGGTGCGACGGTAAAAGTGCGGATGCAATGGCAAAAGAAACTGACTTGAATCCCCTTTCCAGGAGAAATTGAGGCTCTTCCTTAGTTCCAATATAGTCTTGTAGAGACTCCGCAGTAGATCGGTGCGCAATAAAGGAGAAGTACTGTTAACCACACATTCCATGAGACCCGCCAGTCGGTAAAATTCCCTTGCCAACTCTTCATTCTCACGCCAGCGAAAAAGCCCCATGGCCGTGTAATCACAGCCACCCACCAAGCTGAAGTGTTCAGGAACGAATTTGATGTGACGATGGCCATTACTGATGGCCTGGCGGCGGTGATTTTGGTATTTCTCCGCCTCGCTTTTTAGACATTGCAAGATGTGTCCTTGGCGCCAATCTCCACGCCTAAACTCCATGGGTTTACGACAGATGAGATTGTCGTCATCCTTGCGGCTGTCTTCAAAATCAATGATCTTGGCCATGAACCTCTCATGCAATCTTCTAATTTTTTTAGTATACCAGATATAGAGCCACGTTTAAAACCACTACTTACCTCAGGCAAACCACCTGGCACCAGTGATCCACCCCCATCGAACTTCACCTCATTTTGGCTTCGCGGTCCATTAGGGCAAAGGGCATGGAGCAGAGCGCAATTTCGGATTGCGAATTGCCAAAGTAAAAGCAAGGAGTCAGAATCCAGGAGAACGGAAATCAAGATTGATTTAATCTAGGCCAACGCCTATTTGAACCGCAGAATATCGAACAAAGAATTTCGAATATCGAAGTGACAACTTCATCATTCTGCGGTTTCTTGTTCTGCTGTTCGATATTCAGTATCTTGAACTTCCGACCTCTGACATCTGACCTCTGACTTCTCAGTTGCTCAGTACCTAGTGCTTTTTCTCACCGTGGCCGGGAATACCGGGTCGCGTCATCTCTGCGGCATTTAGTATCTCTTCGAGCTTTTCTTTCGGCAGAATATTCAACTCCAGTGCTACTTCTCTAACTGTCTTTCCACCCTTATAGGCCATATGGGCAAGATGTGCTGCTTTGTCATAGCCGACCTCGACCGCCAAGGGCGTACAAAGTGCCAAGCTTTGTTCCACCAACTCCTGGCAACGTTTTTCATTCGCCCCAAGCCCTTTCAGACACCTTTCCGTAAAGTTAGTAATGGAGGTCTTAAGCAACTCCACAGATTGCAACAGATTGTAGGCCATAACCGGTAGCATAACGTTGAGTTCCAAGATACCAGCCTGTCCACCCATAGCCACAGCCCAATCATTGGCAATGACTTGCACCGCCACTTGGAGAAGAGATTCAATAATGACCGGATTGACCTTGCCGGGCATAATGGAAGAGCCCGGCTGTACCGAGGGCAGTTCAAGTTCTCCCAAGCCACACCTCGGTCCAGAAGCCAGCAAGCGTATGTCGTTGCCAATTTTGGTCAGGGTAACAGCAAGACCTCTCAGAGAACCACTTGCTGCAACCAGTCCATCTTGACCCCCCTGGGCAGCAAAATGGTCTCTGGCCTCAACCAGAGGAAGATTAGTTTCCTCCGCTAATAGTGCAATTACTTTGGAGGCAAAGCCGGATGGCGCATTAAGCCCGGTCCCTGTGGCTGTTCCCCCAAGAGCCAACTCCATAAGGCCTGCCAAGGCCAGTTCAATACGCTCGCGAGCCAGAGACATTTGCCGGGCGTAACCGCCGAACTCCTGTCCCAGACGCACCGGTGTTGCATCCTGAAGATGGGTGCGTCCTATTTTGACGATGGGGTCAAACTTTTTGCTCTTAGCCAGCAGTTCATGCTCGCATGCTTTGAGAGCTTCCATTAGCCCACCACTGATGTTTTCCGCCACAGCCAGATGAATAGCCGTGGGGATGACGTCATTACTGGACTGTCCCCGATTTACGTGGTCATTGGGGTGAACCGGCGACTTGCTGCCTATCTCCCCGCCCAGGAGTTCAATGGCACGGTTGGCAATGACCTCGTTTGCATTCATATTGGATGAGGTTCCTGACCCTGTCTGAAAGATATCAACAGGGAATTGATCATCAAGCTTCCCCTCTGCCACCTCCCTTGCCGCCTGGTTGATCGCCTTGGCCACCTCCCGGGAGATAAAGCCCAACTCCAGATTGACCTGAGCCGCTGCTGCCTTGATCAAACCCAGGGCCCGAATTAATTGCCGGGGAAATCTCAAGCCGCTGATGGGGAAGTTTTGCACCGCCCGTTGGGTCTGGGCACCGTAATAGGCAGATGCCGGAACCCGCACTTTACCCATTGAGTCGGTCTCAATCCGAAATGTTTGTTCTTTCATGCTGCACCCTCCAACCATTTCCAGTAACCGGTAAGCCGTGAGCGGTAAGCAGAGGATCACAGTCTTCCTGATTTCATATCCGCTTACTGTTCACCGCTTACTGCTTACTTTTTTTAAAATGAATAGAAAAATTCGTTTTGATTAAGCACCTCACAACCATCCGCGGTCACTAGCACCATGTTTTCCAACCTTACCCCACCCCAACCAGGAAGATAGATACCTGGTTCAATAGTTACCACCATGTTTTCCTCGAGTATCATTGAGCTGCTTTTGCCGAATCCTGGCTTCTCGTGCACTGCGAGTCCAACCCCATGGCCAAGGCCATGGCCAAAGTGATCACCATAGCCCGCAGAGGTAATGTAATCGCGGGCCACCCGATCTACCTCAATAGACAAGATTCCGGACCGCACTGCCGCAATGGCACGCAATTGGGCTTCCCGGACAGTGGCATAAATCCTACGGGTTTTGTCATCTGCCTCTCCTAGTATAAGTGTCCTAGTCATATCCGAGCAATAATGTTCCAACCTGGCTCCCAAATCAATAATTATAGTCTCTGACTCTTGGAGCTTCCTGTCACTGACCACGGCGTGTGGCATGGCCGCCAAGGGTCCGGAGGCAACAATGGGTGGGAAGGAGACCGCTTCGGCGCCCGCCTCACGCATGAGTTGTTCGATACGCCAGGCCAGTTGTCTCTCTGTCTTTCCTACTGTGGCTTCGGCCACAATGGTATCTAGGACGGACTCGGTCAGTGCCAGGGACTCCCTGATAGCCGCAATTTCTTCCACCTCCTTTATGGTGCGCAATCCCTCCACCATCTCACCGGCAGGAAACGTTTCCCCTTTTGGGCTCCATTCCTCTAGGGACTCTTTGATCTTAACAAACCGGTCATAAGTCAGATGATGACTTTCAAACCCGAGATTTCGGGTGGACAGACTGGCAAAGATCTCTGGCAGAATACTGGCAAGATTCTCCTTGTAGAGCACTATGTGAAAGTCCGGGGCTTCTTTTTCAGCCTGCTCCTGATAGCGAAAATCAGTGGCCAGCACCTGAGCCTTTTCGCTAATAAAAAGAAAACCCGAGGACTCGGTAAGCTGCATATCCTCTGCCCAAAAACCGCTGAGATAGGACCGATTACACGGCTCCGAGACCATTAAGGTATCAAAGGGCTTATGGGCCAGCAAATGTTGCACCTTGCGCAAACGTCTTTGAAATGGTGTCGAATTAGTCATGGGTTACTCCAATGTTGCCCTAGTAATAAGATTGACAAAGTTTGAACTATACTAGATCTGGGCAAGGGGCACAACTAAAGCATCTTTACCCTAATGATCATACTATAAGAACCAGAACCGCACTTCTCACGAGGAAGAACAAATTAGGAACCACTGACAGTCAGCAACGGAATTATCGGAGGTGGGCTAGCTGGGAGTAGCCCTGTCCTTCCCTCCGCCTGGTTGCTCCTTGGGCAAGATAAAAATTTGACAAGGGGGACTAGATATTTTATACCCAACACTGCTGATCAAGGCCCGACCTTTCTTATTTTGTAAAGATCCATCCGGAAGTCATACTCCCGGCTGGGAACCTCTTAGGAAGGATTATCATGTACTCTAAAATGCTTGTTCTGCGGTTTCCCAAAGAGATAGTGAATGAACCCATCATTGCGAATTTAGTGCGCGACTACGACCTGACCTTCAATATCCTTAAGGCCACTGTTTACCCGCGGCGTGAAGGTATGGTCGTCATGGAGCTTCAAGGGCAGAGCCGCAAAGATTACAACCGTGGTATTCGCTACCTCGAGCGGAGGGGAGTCATTGTTGATACTGTGGCGCAGGATATTCAGAGAGACATGGACAAGTGTTTCGAGTGTGGCGCCTGTACTGCTGTTTGTCCCACGGGAGCTCTCCACATTGAACGGCCCAGCATGCATGTGCTCTTCGACCCGGAGAAGTGCAGCGGTTGCGAACTATGTGTAAACATTTGTCCAGTAAGGGCCATGATCGTGAGCATCGATCGGGCCGAGGCTTTATGAGGAAGCTGCAACCTCACAAACCCAGTTCAAAAGAAACCGTGGCCGTGGCAGTCAGCGGTGGCGTAGACAGCATGGTGACCGCCTTTCTGCTCAAGGAGCATGGTCACCCTGTGTTGGCCTTGCACATGATACTGCGCCCGGAAGATCCACCGGAGCCCGGAAAGCAAATCAGAGAACTTACAGGCCGACTTGCTGTGCCTCTCCACCTAGTGGATCTCCGACGTGCCTTCCAAGAGCGAGTGATAAAACCATTTGTTGAGGCATACAAAAGGGGTAAAACCCCTAACCCTTGCGTGGTCTGCAATCCAAGGATCAAGTTTTCCCTTCTACAAGAAAAAGCTGCTGAACTGGGGGCGAAGACTCTTGCCACCGGCCATTACGCTAGAATTCTTTCTGATAACTCTAATGGAAGTTTGCGTCTTTTTCGCGGGCGAGACCGGGCAAAAGACCAATCTTACTTTCTCTACCGACTCAATCAAGCCCAATTGGCCCGAACATTTTTTCCCTTGGGGGATTATCTCAAAAGAGAAGTAAAAAAACTCGCTGCAGAGGCTGGCATGGGTGGATATTACCGCCCGGAAAGCCAGGAGATCTGCTTCATTTCCGCCAATGACTACAGGGACTTCCTGGAAGAGCACTTAGGCTCAGATCTGCCAGGCCCTGGACCCGTACTAGATCTTGACAACCGTCAACTAGGGAAACATGAAGGAATCCACCGTTACACCATCGGCCAGCGCCGGGGTATTGGCATTCCCTCTTCAGCCCCTTATTATGTAGTTGAATTGGAGCCTGATTCAAACACTGTGAGGGTCGGCAGCAAGAGCGATCTCCGGCGTAAAGAACTACTAGTAAAAAGTGTAAACTGGATTGCCATGTCTCCGCCCTCCCCTAACTTTGAGGCATTGGTGCGAGTGCGCTCTCGCCACAAAGAAGCGCCGGCCATGGTAAAAGCAGGTGAGGAGGACACGCTGGTCAAATTTTTTGAGCCCCAGGAAGCCATTACGCCCGGGCAGTCCGCTGTCTTTTACAGGGATGATGAGGTCCTGGGGGGTGGTATCATTGAGCGGGTGATTGCATGAGCACAGTAGCCTTGGCAACTTTGGGCTGCAAGGTCAATCAGTGCGAATCGGCCTACCTGGAAGAGATATTTTCCAAAAGTAACTACCAAATCCGACCTTTCACGGAAAAGGCCGACCTCTACTGCATCAACACTTGTGCTGTAACCAGCCGGGCCGCCATGCAATCTCGTCAGCTTATCCGACGGGCCGCCCGTCAGAACGGTGCAGCAAAAATTGCGGTACTGGGTTGTTATTCTCAGGTTGCCGCGGAGGAAATTGCCACTATCCCGGGAGTCACTCACGTAATTGGCACTAGCGAAAAGCTGGTTCTTTTGGACTATATCTCTGGAGGAGAGGAAGATACGACTCCTTTGATCCACCTCACAGATGTTCGCAATGCACCTGACCCCATCCCTTTGGTCTTCTCAGCCTTTGCCAACAGAACTCGCGCCTTTCTTAAGGTCCAGGACGGTTGCGACGGTTTCTGCTCCTATTGTGTAGTTCCCCATGCTCGGGGTCGCAGCCGTAGTATACCCTTGCCTTCCATTGTCGAACAGGTAGAAAGATTCCTAGCTTACGGTTACCAGGAGATTGTCCTTACCGGCATTCATTTGGGGCAATGGGGCTACGACTCAAAGCCGCAGCTGGAACTAACTGAACTCCTCCGGTCTGTTCTTCGACACTGCCCACCACCTCGCCTGCGGCTCAGTTCTCTGGAACCCGGCGAGATCCTGCCAGATTTGCTGACGCTGATAGCTTCTGAACCTGGACTCTGCCCCCACTTGCACATTCCCCTCCAGAGTGGTGATCCCACTATACTCGAGCAGATGAATCGCCACTATCATCCCCATTTCTACCGTGAAATCGTTCTAGAAGCCATTCAGCGCATTCCCGACTTGGCTGTGGGAGTCGATGTAATGGCGGGCTTCCCTGGCGAGACGGAGGAACGCTTCCAAAACACCTATCGCTTGATTGATTCTCTGCCAATAGCCTACCTGCACATCTTTCCCTTCTCACCCCGCCCTGGCACGCCTGCGGCTACCATGGGGGAAAAAATATCTCCCCCTGTGATTCGCCGGCGCTGCCGCTTGCTGAGAGAGTTGGACAAGAGAAAACGATTGAGTTTCCTGAACCGCTTTCTAGGAAAAGTGCGGCCCGTGCTGGTGGAGAATCGGCAGGATAAAGCAACCGGCTTGCCCCGCGGCTTTTCTGATAATTACCTGCCCGTGGTGGTTCAAGCTGACTCACCCCTGGAAAATCAGATCCTTTTGGCCAGACTCGACAGAATAGAGGCAAATCGTCTGGTGGCCATTCCCGCCTAACTGACAGGTGTCAGAAAAGAGAAACACGAAAGCTGAAACCTGTTGGAGCGAAGCGGAAATCCCGCCTGCAGCCAAGCAGCAGCGGGAAACACTGAAGCCTCAGGACCAGAGGATCAGGTTTTGTGGTATTGAATAAAATCATAGCCTGATGCATTTACGGGCAGACAAGGCTGCAACCTTTCATTCTTTGTTAACATTCATTGCTCAACCATAGCTTACTGATATGTATTAGTTTTATGGATTCCTATTGGAAAAGTGTAAACGCTTGTTGCACCCTTTGCAACCGTTCCTCCTCACTGGAGACTGCCTGGTCAGTCAGTTTAGGGTTTACCTGCCTCATTATGTCCTCTCGTATAACCATTTAATATTGCTTTGCATATCGACCGAAATCAAGGATCATCCAGCCTTTGATAAACAGTGTGCTTTTAACAATGACCGGCCGGTACTTTATTTGGAACGGGCCTTGCGTAAGGAGTGGAAAAAAGAATCGCTTTATTAGTTCAATTTTGCTTTCCACCCTTAAGGCCGAGGATCTGCAATGCAAAATTTAAGATTAGGGCGAATACTTTCAGTAGTCTGGATAGGTGTCTTGCTAAGCGGGTGCATGACCGCACAGCAACACTACCAAGACACCCACGGTGCCCGCGAACGTCAGCTGACAGTGGGGACGGTGCAGAGGGAAGTACGCAAAGGTATGTCAGGGGCTGAAGTCGCTGAAGTATTGGGGTCGCCGAACATCGTTACCACGGATGGTGAAGGTCGCGAGGTCTGGATCTACGATAAGATCTCTACCGACGTCACTTACTCGAGAAGCTCGGGAGGAGCCATTGTTGGCCTTCTGATTGGCGGTTTGTCAGGTGATGTTCTGGCGGGAGGTGGAGCAGGCGGGAGTTACAGCAAATCTGCCGGAGCTGAATCCACCACACAACGAACACTTACTGTTGTTATTAAGTTCGATGACAACAACAAGGTACGAGACTTTGCCTACCATTCAAGCAGGTTTTAGCAAAGGGAAATAAAGACCATGTCACCTAGGGCCACTGCAACTGGCCTCATTATGGCCTCTTTAATCTTCTCCCTGGTAGCTTGCACCCACAAGATTCCAAAAGATGCCATGGCGTTATCACCCGAATCTCTCAGAGACAGACAGTTACAAACGCGTATATTTGAGACAAATGATGAAAAGATGTTACTTACCGCCTCTGCGGCAGTACTCCAAGATTCGGGCTACACCATCGAAGAGAGTGAAATTGCATGCGGAGTGATAGTGAGTTCACGGGAGAGGGATGTCACAGACCCTCGTCAAGTAGTTGGTTCGATTGTATTGGGAGTGTGCCTTGGCGCTCCCGTACCCTGGGATAAGAGACAAAAAATAGAAGCATCCCTGGCTACAAAACCGATCGACGACCAGAGGATTGCCGTTCGTGTTACTTTTCAGCATGTGGTCTGGAACAATCAGAATCAGGTGTCTAAATGCGAGCAAATTAACGATCCTCAAATCTATGAGGAGTTTTTCGCTAAACTTTCCAAGTCTATTTTTCTGACAGCACATGAAATATAGGGGTATGGCTATGATCAGGCACACTGCTGTCATATCCAGTCTTATTGTTTTGTTGACTATTTGTTCTTGTGGGGCAAGACAAAGAAATATTCTTCAGGCGGAGGAGTCTCAGGTTAAGCTTCGGAGCATACAGAGCCGGGTTTTCGACACCAATGATCGTAAGCTTCTCCTGCGCACCATCATAGCAACCTTGCAGGACCTTGGATTCGTCATTGACGATGCTGAGGAGACTCTTGGAACTGTGACCGCTACAAAACTCAAAAGGTACGTCTTGCGTGTCACTGTCTCTGTTAGGCCTAGGGGAGACTTGCAGATGATCGTACGTTGTAATGCACAATATAATCTGCAAACCGTAGAAGATCCTGAACCTTACCAACAATTCTTTACTGCTCTTTCCAAGGGCCTTTTCTTGGAGGCACAGCAGCTAGAGTAGGATGGCAAAAAAAGGCAATCCCACCTACTCGAAGCCCTGGTAGACAACCCGATCCGGTCGGCGGGGTGGGATCCTGGGGGTTTCGTCAGGATACCCCATGGGTATTACCGCCACCAGGGTCATATCATCCACTCCCAGGAAACGGCTTATTTCCTCAGCAACTGTTACCGGACCCGTCATCCAGCAACTTCCTAATCCCTCTGCATAGGCCACCAGCAACAAATTTTGGATGGCAGCAGCCACATTCTGGAAACTGTTCACATCCCCCATATTGGCCGGTTCAAAGTAGGCGCAGACCACCACCGGCGCCCCACCTAACCTCTTGAAAAACCTGCGGGTGGCCTCCACGATTTTGGGTTTGTCAACAAAACGGATTTGAAGCTCCGGCTCCAGGTATTCGAAACTGACGGCAGCAATAGACACAAGCTCCTCTTTCCTTTCTCCCGCCAAAACAAAAAACTTCCAGTTTTGCCTGTTCATCCCCGAAGGCGCCCACAGTGCAACCTCAAAGATCTTCTCAAGGACATCTCTAGCCACTGCAGTCTTTTTGAATTTGCGGATACTTCTCCTCTCTCTTATGGCTCTATAAAGATCCACCTGTCCATCCTCCAATAAGTGTTGACTTAAGTTGCAACCGTTAGCCAGAATTCCTAGAGGCATACGGCGCAAGACGATATGGGTCACTTGCCTTCGGCGTCATTAGGTCACTGCGCTTCGCTGTCATTTGTTGTAAGAGGTAGGCGCCAGAAGAGAAAGGACAGTTTTATTTTGCCCTATGCCCTATGCCCTATGCCCTATGCCCTATGCCCTATGCCCTATGCCCTATGCCCTATGCCCTATGCCCTATGCCCTATGCCCTATGCCCTATGCCCTCAAAGAGCCTCCCACAAATAATGATATTTTTCCAGAGAAAAAACTCATTTGCAAATGGCCATGGCCTTTAAGGCCAAAGTGAATTATCATTACTAATCTGGTCATTCTCAGGGAATTTTGGGATCGGAGGAATAGCATGAACGATATACAAATTGACGGGGCAAAAACCAACAATGAAAACCTTGTTAACTGGATTAAAACAATAGCTATTCTTTGCAAACCTGATCGGGTTTATATCTGTGACGGTTCCCAAAAGGAATACGACGAGATTTGCAACCAAATGGTTGAGAGCGGGACCTTCATCCGTCTCAACGAAAAAAAACGTCCTAATAGCTTTCTCACCCGTTCGGATCCCAGAGACGTTGCTCGGGTTGAAAGCCGCACCTTCGTCTGCCCCATCAATAAAGCCGACGCAGGCCCCACCAACAACTGGGTGCATCCAACTGAGATGAAAGAAAAATTGAAGCAACTGTTTGACGGCTCCATGCACGGTCGAACCATGTACGTCCTTCCCTTCAGCATGGGCCCCCTAGGCTCACCAATTGCCCATATCGGAGTGGAGATAACCGACTCCCCTTACGTGGTGGTAAATATGCGGATTATGACGCGAATGGGAAAGGCTGTCTTGGAGGTCCTCGGAGACCGAGGCAGGTTTGTCCGCTGTCTGCATTCGGTGGGCGCCCCTTTGGAGCCAGGCCAAAAAGACGTCCCTTGGCCATGCAATCCAGACAATACCTACATCAGTCACTTCCCTGAAGAGCGGGCCATTTATTCCTTCGGAAGTGGCTATGGAGGAAATGCCCTTCTGGGCAAGAAATGTTTTGCTCTAAGAATTGCATCGGTCATGGCCCGGGACGAAGATTGGATGGCAGAGCATATGCTGATTCTGGGGGTCGAAAACCCTGCCGGCGAAAAGACTTACGTGGCTGGAGCTTTTCCCAGTGCTTGCGGAAAAACCAACTTTGCCATGCTGGTGCCGCCCAAAGGGTTCGAGGGTTGGAAGATCTCCACCGTGGGTGATGACATTGCCTGGCTTAAACCTGCTACGGATGGAAGTCTAAGAGCCATTAACCCTGAGGCAGGATTTTTTGGGGTTGCACCGGGTACTTCCATGGACTCCAACCCCAACGCCATGTTGACCCTGACCGAAAACTGCATATTTACCAACGTAGCCCTCACAGACGATGGCGACGTGTGGTGGGAGGGGATGTCCGACCAACCTCCAGCTCATTTGATTGACTGGACAGGAATGGATTGGACGCCTGATTCGAGCAGGCCGGCCGCTCATCCCAATGCCCGCTTTACTGCCCCTATTACCCAGTGTCCCACTTTTGATCCCGAGTGGGACAATCCCGAAGGTGTTCCCATTAAAGCCTTCATCTTCGGCGGCCGAATGAGCAGAAATGTTCCTCTTGTTTTCCAGGCTTTTAATTGGTCTCACGGCGTTTATCTCGCGGCGACTATGGGTTCTGAAGCTACAGCGGCAGCTGAGGAAGGTCTGCCACCCATGCGAAGAGATCCCATGGCCATGTTGCCTTTTTGTGGCTACAACATGGCCGCCTACTGGAATCACTGGTTAAATGTGGGCCGTATCCTGGCTGATCCACCGAGGATATTTCGGGTGAACTGGTTCAGAAAGGATAATAATGGTAATTTTCTCTGGCCCGGGTTCGGCGAAAACATGAGAGTGCTCAAATGGATAGTCGATCGGGTTCGCGGCAGGGGATACGGTGTGGAAAGCCCCATGGGTTATATGCCCCGTCATCAAGACATCCTTTGGCAAGGGTTGGACTTCGACCCCGAAACTTTTTACAGAATTATGGCGGTGGACCGTGACGAAGCCGTCAAAGAGGCTAGGTCTCACGAGGAGCTTTTTGACAAATTCTTCGACCGATTGCCCAAAGAATTTGTGCACCACCGGGAACTGTTCAAATCACGTTTGTGGCGCTCTCCCGAAATGTGGAAATTGGCACGGGATTTCTTTTAGCCCATGGGGTAGGAGATTATTAAACCAGACCCTTATCAATGATCACCGGACTTTGTTCTTGACTCAATGTGACATTCTACTGTAGTCTATAGTTGTGGACCCGAGAAGCTTGTAGGCTGCTTACATGTTTTAGGTGTAATAGCCGAAGGTTACTCGGGTCCGCTGCTTTTTTTGCTGAAAAGTAAAAAAAAGGCCCGCCTGAGCGGGCCTTTTGCTTTCTCAACTACTGCTCGATCAAAGTGGTCGGTAAATGGGATTTCCTTCTTCATCCTTGGGATAGTCTTCTTTTTCAGCAAAGCTATCACAGCCGCAACAACAGTCACAATCTTCCTCATGGGCTAACGGTGAACGGGTATAATCGCTTTCCATAAGCTTCACCTCCTAAGTCTGTATTACTCTTTAATCTAACCACTCGGTGAACAGCAGTCAAATTTCAGGTGTATTTATCTGGAGTGTTGGAGTATTGGGATAATTTTCAAGTCTCTGATTTTTCATCACTCCATCACTCCAAGTACATATCCTTGACCCAACTAAAGCCCCTTTGTTATCTTGCATAGAGAAAGTGAATATTTACCGCTAGCAACCACTGCTTAAATGCTATGAAGCCTAATTTTTTCATTCGTCTTGCCACCTTATTCCTAATGGTAGTGGGCTTTTCCTTTTTTCTCTTCTTTCCTCAGTCCCCTAGGTGCAGTCAAGCCGAGGAAAAACTCCAATCTTCGGGGCCTGCTGAGAAAAGTTGGACGAAACCACGCTTTTCAGAGTTTGGGGAAGAGCGGACCCAAATGGTTCAGACCCAGATGATTCGGCGCAGCCCCCCAATCCGTGACGGCAAAACCTTGGAGGCCATGCGCCAGGTGCCCCGTCACCTCTTTGTTCCCTGGTCGTTAAAGCCTTTGGCCCATGAGGATCACCCTCTTCCCATCGGCCATGGCCAGACCATCTCTCAACCCTACATCGTCGCCCTCATGACCGAGGCTTTGCAAATGAAACCAAATGCCAAGGTGCTGGAAATAGGCACAGGTAGTGGTTATCAGGCGGCGGTTCTCTCTGAGCTTACCCCACAGGTATTTACCATGGAAATCATTGCCCCTTTGGGCAACGAGGCCAGAGAAAGGTTGCAAAAACTAGGCTACTACACGGTAAAGGTAAGAATAGGTGACGGCTATTTCGGCTGGCCCGAAGAGGCTCCATTCGATGGTATCATTGTTACCTGTGCCGCCGGGCACATTCCTCCCCCCTTGATTGCCCAACTCAGCCAGGGTGGCCGCATGGTCATACCAGTTGGAGGTGCCTATCAGATCCAAAGGCTCATGGTAGTGACCAAGGATCAGGACGGCAAGGTTCGCACTAAAGAACTACTCCCGGTCCGATTCGTGCCAATGACTGGCGCCATTCAGAGAGAGCAATGATTATGCTTACCATGAAACCTTTGCCTCAAACCACGGAGAGCCTCAAGATCATGAGCGGATACAACAGCTGGCAGCATACAGCTGGCAGCTAGCAGGATATTACAAATCAGTTAGACTTCCTAATCCCTATTGCCTCCCACCAGTCCAGTTGCTGCCCGCTTTCTGCTGCTAGCTGCGTAGTGCAAAAAACGACCTAGAAAGGAGATAGAATTACGAACAGACCAGACTCACCGACCTCAGAGAACTCCACGCTTAAGCCCACCCTGCGGGAGCTTTTTGCGGTGGCGCTCATTTCCGCTTCGGTTTTGGCCTTGCAAATGGCCCTGATGAGAACCCTCTCTATCTCCCGCTGGCATCACTTTGCTTACCTTGTGGTGAGTTTGGCTCTTCTCGGTTTTGGAGCCAGCGGTACCTGGTTGGCCTTGCTGTCCTCTCGCCTGCTGCCTCGTTTTTTTCCCTGGTGCCGAGGCCTCACCCTAAGCTTGGCCATGACTGTTACCTTCGGTTTCCGCCTAGCCGAAATGCTTCCCCTCAACATGCAGTATATATTGTTCAGCGGAAAGCAACTTTTCTATCTCCTCTGTTACCAGGTCCTGATCTTTCTGCCCTTCCTTCTGGCCGGTGTTCTCATTGGACTTGCCCTAATTCGTTTTTCTTCCTCAATTCACTTGGTCTACGGGGCCAACCTACTCGGCAGTGGTGTGGGACCTGTCATCGCCCTAGGGTTAATGATGTGGTTGCCACCGGCAAGAATTATCCAGGCGGCTGGTCTTACAATCTGGGCCTCGGTCTTTTTCTGGAGATCCGGGGTAAAAAACAAAGGTCGGTGGCGACAAATAGGTATTTCTCTTTTTGTTGGTCTGCTCTTGTCTTTGGATCTCTCTACCTTAGCAATACCTATGCGAATAGATCAGCATAAGATGCTGGCAGAGCTCCAACGGTGGGAAAAACAGGGAGACGCACAGCACTTGGTTACTCAACATGGAGCCAGAGCGAGATTGGACGTGTTCGATTCCCCCCGTCTCCACTACACCCTCTTTGCCGGGCTGACAGCTGTGACCCCTCCGCCGCCTCAGTCTCTGTTGTTAATGGACGGTGATACTGCCGGTCCAATTTTTCGCATTGCAGATGAGGCTGAAGCCGCCATCCTGGATCACACTCCCATGTCGGTGGCCTACCGCTTGCTGCCAAAACCCAAGGTATTGCTCTTGGGTGAGACCAGCGGTGTGAATATTTGGCTAGCCAGGCGCTATGGTGCGAGCCAAATTACCGTAGTCATGGAAAACCCTCAGTTACTCGATCTTTTTAGAGGGCCTCTCGCAGAACTTGGCGGCCAGAGCTTCAGAGGCAGTGACCTGAAAATTCATCTGGCTTCACCTCGGCATTTTCTCGAGTACTCCAAGGAACATTTTGACCTCATCCAGCTTGTTAGTGCTGAGTCTATGGCCGCCGGGATAAGTGGCCTGCTTTCCCTCCACGAGAATTATCTGTTAACCCTTGAGGGCATGAGCCGCTGCCTGGAACACTTGACCCCCGTGGGCCTCCTGACCATTACCAGAGGTCTGCAGTCTCCCCCCAGGGACAATATAAAGATTCTCGTCACTTTGGTGGAGGCCATGGAAAAAGCTGGAATCCCTAAGCCGGCGAACTACCTCGCCCAACTGCGCAACCATCTGGCAGTCTGCACCCTAGCGACGGGCCAGCCTTTTCAGCCTGAGCTTGCACAGGCTTTGCTCGAAATAAGCGACCATCTCTGGCTGGACATTGACACCCTCCCCGGGTTTGACCCCAGAACCAGAAAACCCTTTAATCAGCTTATGGGCCTTGCAGGCGGTACAGTATCCTTTTTTCAGCTCGCAGCTAACAAGATATTCTCCGCTGACAGAGAAGAATTTATCGAAAATTGGGCTTATAATGTGCGGCCCGCCACTGACGATCGTCCTTATTTCTTTGACTTTTTTCGTTGGCGCTCCCTGCCTAGGTTTGTTGAGAGTTACGGCCATTACTGGTTGCAGCGTCTCGAACTGGGCTACGTGGTACTGGTTATTTCTTTGGTGCAGATCGTGACTGCTGCCATAGGCCTGCTCCTTCTGCCACTTTTTATCTGGAGCCGAAAGGAGACCAGACCCGTCAGTCTTGCCTTGCTTTACTTCCTCCTCATTGGTTTTGCTTTCCTGGCTCTGGAAATGAGCCTCATGCAGCGTTTTACCTTACTTCTGGGTGA
>JAJDNT010000314.1 GCA_022340515.1 Deltaproteobacteria bacterium | reverse complement strand
CTGCACTGGAATTTTCCTCTGTCCCCTTTCAACAAAGATGATTACCGCCACCACGGCAATCATCATTACCGAAATTATCAATATCATGAAGGTGGAGAGGGTATCGGCTTTCCACATTCTCATGGTGTTGATTATCGCAGCCGGCATTCGGGCTACAATCCCCGCAAAAATGATCAGCGAGATACCATTGCCAATGCCCCGCTCAGTGATCTGCTCACCCAACCACATGATAAAAGCTGTGCCTGCGGTAAGGGTGATCACTGTCATTAAGCGGAAGCCCCATCCCGGATTCAACACCACCATCTCTCCTCCAGGTCCGCTCATGCCTTCCAAGCCAAAGGCGATGCCGAAACCCTGGATGAGGCTGAGGAGCACAGTACCATAACGGGTGTACTGGGTAATTTTCTTCCGCCCTGCTTCCCCTTCCTTGTTGAGCCGATCCAGATAGGGAATGACAACGGTCAGCAGTTGTAAGATGATGGAGGCACTGATGTAAGGCATAATTCCCAGGGCAAAAACCGAGAGGTTGCTAAGAGCCCCACCGGCAAACATGTCAAAAAGGCCCAAGAGAGTGCCCTGCGCTTGGCTAAAAAATGCCTGCAGTGCCTCACTATTAATTCCAGGTGTGGGCACATGCACACCAACACGATACACCGCCAACAGAGCAAAAGTCGCCAAGATGCGGCGTTTCAACTCGGGGATCTTCCCTATGGCCTGAAATCCACCTAACATTAGTGCTCCGTTTCTCTACGCACTTGGAATGTTGGAGTATTGGAGCGTTGAGAAATGGGTCTCATACTGCCTCCACCTTGCCCCCTGCAGCCTCAATTTTCTGACGCGCCCCGGCACTGCAGCGATCTACCTTAACCGTTAGCGGCTTGTCGATCTCTCCTTTGCCAAGCAACTTCACGCCATCAAATCTACCTGCAACCAGACCGCTCTGTCGAAGAATCTCTTCATCCACCACAGTGTCGGGAGCAAATGGCTCAAGGTCTCTGACGTTGATCTCAGCAAAAGTCTTTTTGAAGGGATTGTGAAAACCCCTCTTAGGAAGAC
The DNA here is from genome assembly GCA_022340515.1 of Deltaproteobacteria bacterium. GTDB lineage: Bacteria > Desulfobacterota > Syntrophobacteria > BM002 > BM002 > BM002. Next base: position 7,989 of record JAJDNT010000314.1, on the reverse strand, counting down.
GACGCTGCAGAGGCATCTGGCCACCCTCGAACCCGGGGGGCACGCCCCCTCCTGAGCGAGATTTCTGGCCTTTACTGCCTCGACCCGCTGTGGTGCCGCGTCCCGAACCAGGCCCACGCCCAACTCGCCTGCCTTTCTTCTTCGCTCCCCGAGGCGGTTTTAGTTCATCCAATCTCATTTTTATCCCGCTATCTTTATCTTGTTTGATCTAAGCTTTCCCAATGCCTATGCTTCAGATACTTCAACCATGTGTTTAACTTTGCGAATTGCCCCTATGATCTGGGGCGTGTCATAGAGGGTAACAGTCTTATGCATGCGGGTGAGGCCAAGGCTCTTGAGAATCTTCCGATGCTTTTCCGGTCTGCCTACCCAGCTGCGAACAAGTTTAACTTTGATTTCCTTTGCCATCCTTCTGCCTCTTCGACCTTCCGCTTTATGCCTTCATCTCTTCGAGATTTTTGCCACGCCTCTTGGCAATCTCCTCTGGGCTGCGGAGGAGGCTTAATCCCTCAATCGTCGCTTTCACCACGTTGTGAGGATTGTTTGAACCCAGGCACTTGGTAAGAATATTGTGCACCCCGGCTGCCTCCATAATTGCCCTGACAGCCCCTCCCGCGATAACACCGGTTCCTTCAGAGGCTGGTTTCAGCAGCACACTGGCTGCACCGTACTTACCCAGAATCTCATAGGGGATTGTGTTATTGATCAGAGGTACCTTGAACATGTTCTTTTTGGCCATCTCCACACCTTTGCGGATAGCCTCTGGTACTTCGTTCGCCTTACCCAGGGCAGCCCCTACTGAACCCTGCCCGTCACCTACTACTACGATGGCACTGAAGCTAAAACGCCGTCCACCTTTGACCACCTTGGCCACCCGGCTAATATGAACGACCTTGTCAATTAACTGCAGCTCCTTTGCGTCCATTTCGTACAAGGGAATTTCTCCTTTTGCAGCTATCAGCGGTCAGCTTTCAGAATTAAACAAAATTACCACTAACCGCTTTCATTCATCTGAGTGAGTCTTTGTTACTAGTCGTTAGCTCTTCTCTAACCCGCTGAGAGCCGAAAGCTGACGGCTGAAAGCTAACTCAAAACTTCAGTCCCGCCTCTCTGGCCGCCGTGGCAAGAGCCCGTACCCGGCCATGATACAAGAAGCCGTTGCGATCGAATACCACCCGTGTTATGTTTTGTAGTTTGGCCTTATCGGCAAGCATCTTGCCTACTCGTTTGGCGTCCTCCATCTTACCCTTGACCTTTTCTTGTCCTCGAATCTCAGGATTCAAGGTGGAGGCAGCAACCAAAGTCACCCCGTTTAAGTCGTCGATCACCTGGGCATATATATGTTTACTAGAGCGAAAGACGCTGAGCCTCGGTCGCTCCGGGCTTCCAGATATCTTTTTCCTTATTCGTTTTCTTCTTTTGAGACGTGCTTCCTGCCTGGGGTTCAATTTCGCTCCCATTTTTCTTCACCTATGTAGCAATGAGCTTTTAGCTCTGAGCGGTCAGCGACGCAACTGATAGCTGACTGCTGATCGCTGAACGCTAGCTTACTTTACTCCCGCTTTGCCCACTTTACGCCGTATGACTTCGTCGGCGTATTTGATTCCTTTGCCTTTGTAAGGTTCGCAGCGACGAAAGTCACGGATATCGGCAGCAGTCTTGCCTAAAAGTTCTTTATCGATGCCGGTAAGGGTAATGCGATTCTGTTTGTCCACTTCAGCCTCTATACCCTTAGGCAATTTATACTCAATAGGGTGTGAATAGCCCAGACTCAGATGTAGAGTGTTGCCCCTAGCATCGGCACGATAACCAACACCACTGATCTCCAGCACCTTGGTATAACCATTGGTTACCCCAACCACCATGTTATTGATCAGGGTGCGAGCCAAGCCATGCAGTGCTCTGGCCTTTTTACCGCTCGTAGCTTCCGGACTCACCACAATATTGCCATCTGTAACTTCCACCATCACCCCAGACGGAAGTTCACGTTTCAGCGTGCCCTTGTTTCCGGTGACTTCAATCTCCAAACCACGGAGATTCACCTTTACGCCTGTTGGCAGCTGAATGGGTTGTTTACCAATACGAGACATTAAAGATCCTCCTCAACGGATCTAGGTTCCCTAGCAACCTCTACCACACCATACAGAGAAGCTCACCACCGAGTCTTTGTTTGCGAGCCTCCCGGTCAGTCAGGATACCTTTGGAAGTGGAGAGGATTGCCGTGCCATATCCATTGAGTACGTAGGGAATCTTGTCGTGTCGAACATAGACCCTGCAACTCGGCTTGCTAACCCGCTCCAAGCCAGCGATAATTGGTACACTCTTGTCATCGTATCTCAGATACAAGCGCAAGGTACCCTGTCTCTTGTCCTTGACGAGCTTGTAGTTCTTGATATAGCCCTCTTCTTTTAGCAGTTTAGCGATGTTCAGCTTCATCTTGGAGGAAGGGATATCCACCCTTTCGTAGTTTGCCATACATGCATTTCGAACCCGGGTTAGAAAATCTGCAATAGGATCCGTCATTACCATGGAGATGCTCCTTTGCTACCAGCTTGACTTTATGACACCAGGGAGTTCACCCCGCAGAGCCATACTGCGGAAGCAGATGCGACAGATGCCGAACTTGCGCAGAAAGGCCCTTGGGCGCCCACAAAGAGGGCAGCGATTGTATGCCCGTACCTTATACTTGGGTTTTCCTTTTGCTTTGGCAATAAGCGACTTTTTCGCCAAGATTACCTCCTCTGTCCTCTCGGTGCTTTGATTCGCAATAAAACAAAAACCTCTCAGCAACTCTCACATCAGAAATAATTTCACCCAGCACTACATGCTGAGCAAGTGAGTTTGTCTTGAAACTTATGTTTCCATGGACTCAGTTCTTGAATGGCATACCCATCATCTTCAACAGCGCCTTACCCTCTTCATCGGTTCTGGCTGTTGTGACTATGGTTATGTTGAGCCCTTTGATCTTATCAATCTTATCGTAGTCGATCTCCGGGAAAATTATGTGCTCTTTTATCCCCAAAGTATAGTTTCCTCGACCATCGAAGGACTTATCTGATAAACCGCGAAAGTCCCGTACTCGGGGTAAGGCCACGTTGACCAATTTGTCGAAAAAGTCGTACATCCGTCCCCGTCGGAGGGTTACCATGCAGCCAATGGGCATGCCTTCCCGCAACTTGAATGAGGCAATGGACTTTCGTGCTCTGGTTACTATCGGGCGCTGCCCGGCAATAAGAGCCAACTCTTCCATTGCCGCGTCCAGAACCTTAATGTTCTGAATGGCCTCCCCGAGACCCATGTTCAGAATTATCTTATCCAGCCGCGGGACTTCCATTGAACTGGTATAATTAAACTCTTTGGTGAGAGCGGGTTTCAGATCTTTCTGATAAGTTTCTATCAATCTGGACATTTAACAAAACCTCTTTTTTTCAGCCAGGAGCACAAAGGATATGACCTTTGGTAAACGGTAAATGGTGAACGGTAAACCGACTATACACTGCCTCTGTAACTGTTCACCGTTTACCCTTTACCGTTTACTCTATGATCTCGTCGCATTTCTTGCAGTAGCGCACCCTGCTGCCGTCCTCAAGCACCCGCCGTCCTACCCGAGTAGGATCAGTGCACTTACCACACACAACCATTAGGTTAGATATACTGATGGGGTTTTCCTTCTCTACTATACCCCCCTGGCGACTGTGGGCTCCTGGCCTCATGTGGCGTTTGATGAAGTTCACCTTCTCCACCACTGCCCTATCCTTTTTGGGCAATATCTTCAGGACCTTGCCTGTCTTACCTTTTTCTTTGCCGGCAATCACCATGACCGTGTCATTCTTCTTTATGTGGTAATTAGTTCCTTTTGCCATCAAACCTACCTCTCGCAGAACCCCACTCCCTAGAGCACCTCCGGCGCCAGAGAGACGATTTTCATAAATCCCTTCGCCCTTAGTTCACGGGCCACCGGGCCGAAAATCCGGGTGCCAATAGGTTCACGTTGCTGGTTGACCAGTACAGCAGAATTGTCATCAAAACGGATATAGGAACCGTCTTTCCGACGAATCTCTTTTGTGGTCCTCACCACCACCGCTCGCATCACATCACCAGGCCTCACTTTAGCATTGGGGATGGCTTCCTTGACAGAGACCACTATAATATCTCCCACTCTCGCATAACGCTTTCTGGATCCGCCCAACACCTTAATACAATAGAGCTTTTTAGCCCCTGAATTGTCAGCGGCCAAAAGTTTGGTTTCTGTCTGTATCATCGCTTACTCCACTGCGGGATCAATCCGCCGGGAATTTGTCCTAATCGCTTCTCCAATTAGGTGACCGCCTTTTCAAGGATCTGGCTCACTTGCCAACGCTTGGTCTTGCTGAGAGGCTTGGTCTCACGGATCACCACCCGGTCGCCCTTTTGACATGTGTTGTTTTCATCATGAGCCTTAAATTTTGCCCGTCTCCGCACGTACTTCTGGTAGACTGGGTGTTTAACTAGCCTATCAACCTGCACCACCACCGTCTTGTCCATTTTGTCGCTAATGACAATGCCGGTCTGGGTTTTCCGTAAACCTCTCTCCTTCATGCTCTAGTCCTCTTCTACTCCACGCTTCTCAATCAAAATAGTTTTTACCCGGGCTATGTCTTTACGGGTTTTCTTAAGTTGAGCTGTATTGTCCAACTGACCGGTGGCGTGCTGGAATTTTAGGTTAAAAAGTGACTCAGCCAGCTCTTTTTCTTTTACTGACAACTCTTCAATGCTCAGGTCACGGAATTCGCTTGCCTTCATTAGCTTTCCTCCCGGCTAACGAATTTGGTCCCAAAGCCCAGCTTGTGACCAGCCAACCTAAAGGCCTCCTTAGCCACTGGCTCCGGCACCCCTTCCATCTCGTATAGAATCTTACCCGGGCGCACCACAGCCACCCATCCCTCAGGAGACCCTTTACCTTTACCCATTCTGGTCTCAGTAGGCTTCTTGGTGATGGGCTTATCTGGAAAAACTCGAATCCAGATTTTGCCGCCTCTTTTGATGTGCCTGGTCATGGCGATACGAGCCGCCTCAATCTGTCTGGCGGTCATCCAGGAACATTCAGTGGCTTGCAGGCCATAGTCACCAAATATGAGCTCACTGCCGCGATAAGCCTTGCCCCTCATTCGTCCTTTTTGTCTTTTTCTATACTTGACCTTCTTGGGTGCTAACATACGAAGCCGTCTCCATAGAGTTGTTTAGGTGAGCACCTCACCCTTGAAAATCCAAACTTTCACGCCAATTACCCCATAGGTGGTCTGGGCAACTGCGGTACCGTAATCAATGTCGGCCCGAAGGGTATGCAACGGCACTCTCCCTTCCCGGTACCACTCCCGTCTGGCCATCTCGGCACCGCCCAAACGGCCTGCGCAGGCCACCCGGACACCTTTGGCACCGAACTTCAATGCTGAACTCACAGCCTTTTTCATGGCCCGGCGAAAAGCGACCCTCCGGGTAAGCTGCAAGGCAATATTTTCGGCAACCAGGGTGGCATCCATTTCCGGCTTGCGCACCTCCTGTATATCGATAAGAATTTCGCGCCTCACCATCTGCTCTAACTCTCGCTTCAAAGCCTCGATTTCGGCGCCTTTCTTGCCAATGACAATGCCGGGCCTGGCTGTGTGAATTCGAATCCTTGCTCGATCAGCTGCACGGGCAATTTCAATTTGGGAAATACCCGCATGATACAGCTTATCTTTGAGAAACTTCCGAATTTTGGCATCTTCATGAACGAGATTTGCGTATTGTTTCTTAGCAAACCATTTTGAATCCCACGATCTGATGATGCCTAGCCTGAGACCAACCGGATGTACCTTTTGACCCAATCTTCACCTCCAGAATAAAATGCCTAAAGTGTCTAAAGTGAGCTAAAATGTCTAAATTGTCTAAATGTCTAAAGTGTCCAACAAACTAATAAGCCTTCAAAAATATTACGCTTCATCTAATATTATGGTTATGTGACTAGAGCGCTTGAGAATCCTGGTTGCCCGTCCCATTGCTCGGGCCCGCCAACGTTTCATACTGGGACCTTCATCTACAAAAATCCGTTTGATGTAAAGCGTGTCCACATCAATACTAGGATTCTGCTCAGCGTTGGCCACAGCTGACCTCAAGGTTTTGCTCACCAAACGTGCCCCCTTTTTGGGAACAAATTTGAGAATATTCAGGGCTTCCTCAACTGGCTTTCCCTTAACGAGTTCGGTGACCAATCGTGCCTTAGTAGGCGAGATTCTTACATATTTAGTTACTGCTTTGACTTCCATGATGTCTCTCGGAGCTCCTGAAACTTAGCCGCAGTCAAAATGATGTTCGAAATTGTTACCTCTTGCTCCGCAAGCGACTCTTTTTGTCGCCCGCGTGCCCATAAAAAGTCCTGGTGGGAGAAAATTCACCCAGCTTATGGCCCACCATGTTCTCGGTGATAAACACCGGGATGAACTTCTTGCCATTGTGCACCGCTATGGTCATGCCCACAAATTCAGGAATAATCGTAGAGCGACGCGACCAGGTCTTAATCATTCTGTGATCCCGGCTCTCCTGAGACCGGATAACCTTTCTCATCAAACTATCGTCCACAAAAGGGCCTTTCTTTAAAGATCGCGGCACATTAGCCTCCTCACACCTAGCCCGCTATCTGGGGCGCCTTTTAACAATTAAATTATCACCTGGCTTGGACTTACGAGTACGATACCCTTTGGTGGGCACACCCCATGGGGTAACCGGGTGTCGGCCTCCAGAGCTCTTACCTTCCCCGCCTCCGTGTGGATGATCTACAGGGTTCATGGCCACACCCCGCACTTTGGATCTTCGTCCAAGCCAGCGAGTGCGTCCCGCCTTGCCCAAGCTTATATTTTCGTGATCAATATTCCCTACTTGGCCGATTGTTGCCTTGCACTCCAGCAATACTCTCCGCAGCTCGCCGGATGGAAGTTTCAGCAGTCCATAACGGCCCTCCTTGGCCATGAGCTGCACCCCGGCGCCGGCGCTACGTGCCAGCTGGCCTCCCTTTCCTGCCTTCATCTCCACATTGTGGATAATGGTTCCCAAGGGTATCTTTTCCAGGGGTAGGGCATTACCGGGTTTGATATCGGCCGACTCACTTGTAATAACTGGGTCGCCAACCTGTATTCCTAAGGGTGCGAGGATATAACGCTTTTCCCCATCCACATAGTGTAGAAGCGCTATCCTCGCAGACCTATTTGGGTCGTATTCAATGGTGACGACCTTGGCAGGAATGTCTACCTTGTCTCGTCTAAAATCGATGAGCCGGTATCTGCGCTTGTGTCCACCACCACGTCTCCGTGCGGTAATGCGGCCATAGCTGTTGCGGCCACCAGACTTTTTGTGAGCTCGCAGCAGGCTTTTCTCGGGCGTGGAACGAGTAATCTCCTCAAAAGTGGAGTAAGTTTGGAACCGTCTCCCAGGTGATGTCGGTTTTACGGTTTTTATTGCCATGAGTTTCCTCTTCGCTATACCCCTTCAAAGAACTCGATCTTTTGTCCAGGTTTAAGGGTCACTATAGCTTTCTTCCAATGTCGCCTGCGGCCAAGGCTACGACCGAGACGCTTACGTTTGCCCTGGTAGTTCTGGGTTCGCACATCTTCCACCTCAACCTTGAAAATCCTCTCCACAGCCTTTTTGATTTCTATCTTGTTGGCTCGCCGGTCTACCTCGAAGGCTAGCTGGTTGTGCATTTCCTTCTGAATTGTACTTTTTTCAGTAATCAGCGGTCGTCGGATAATTTTGTGAGGTTCTTCCATAAATCACCTGTGGCCAAGCTTGCATGGGGCATGAAGTTGGAATATTGCGAATTGCGAAATTCCAAATTCGAAATCTACTCTATGCCCTGTACTCTATGCTCTTTGCGCGTCTTTCCCGCGTAAGGCAGCCTCTATCTTCGGCACTGCATCTTTGATCAACAAGAGGTTCCGGTGTTTGAGGATATCGTAAACATTAAGACCCTCAGAG
>JAJDNT010000309.1 GCA_022340515.1 Deltaproteobacteria bacterium | reverse complement strand
TCATCCGGTATATGTCGATCGTCTTCCAAATCCAACGGCTTTCCGCGGCCAGGAAGATTGTCGAATTCACCTCGCTGGATGGCATCGCGAATTCTCTCTTCAGCCAAACGCTCCAAAGCTGCAAAAACATTAAGTCTCGACATTACGAAAACCCATTATTTAAAGTGATCAAAAGTAACTAAATTATATATCTTCCCTTTTGCTCTGCCTACTTTAAAAGCGAGACGAGAGGTCGTGCGGGACGAGATGTCGGGGATTAAAGATTTTTAATTCTTTTCTATCACACGTCTCGCCAGTCTCGCAGTTATTTGTGCTACTGCATTCTGCTTGCGGGGTTTATGTTACTCCTTCATAGAGTTTTTTGCGAACGAATAAGTCTACCAGATCACGATCCAGTTTTCCCGCTTCGGCTTCTTCGATCAGGTGTCCTAGTGCCTCCTCCACCGGCATTGCGCCACGATAAGGGCGGTCGGTGGCGGTGAGGGCATCATAGACATCAGCTATGCCTAAAATGCGAGCTTGGATCATAATGTCTGGCGCCGTCAGGCCGAGGGGGTAACCAGAGCCATCCAGTTTTTCATGATGGGCTGCAGCAATCACCGGAATACGCTCCAGATCTTTGGTAAAAGGAATCTTGTTGATGATATTCAATGTCTGGAGCACATGGCCCTGGACCTCCTGGAATTCCATGCCGGAGAGGTTACCAGTGGGCAGGCTCAAGTGATGGGCCTCCTCCTCGCTAAGATAAGCTCTCACCTCACCCCGGGCATTGCGGAAGATCTTTCCTTGAAGCTCGCGGACTCGTCGGATTTCTTCAGAGGTAAGGTTCTTGGCCTTGTTGATTCTTCTAATAAAAGCCATATCCTCGTCAACTTCCCGAAGTCTGCGCTCAAGTTCAAAATGATCAGTTTCTTTGGAGTATTGCAACTCATTTTTCTGACGCTCAAAGTCTCTGGCTACAGCTAATTTGATTGCCTCGAAACGGGTTGAAATAAGTTCCATGTCCGAAGAAGAGAGTCGGTCTACCCTTTCCAGCAGCTCTTCCCTCACCCCTATCTTGCCTATATCATGCAGCCAGGCAGCATAGTTGAGTTCTTCAAGTTCTTTATCACTGAATAACACATTTGCCAGAACCCCATTTGTCTCTTCATTCACTGCTCGAGCTAAACGCATTGAGTAAGTGGCCACTCTGCGCGAGTGTCCGGCAGTGTGGGGGCTCCTGGCGTCAATTGCAGAGGCAGAGTAGCGCACCAGGGCAGCAAAAATGTCGTGGACGGCATTGATTAAGCGAGCATTTTCTATGGCAGCGGCTGCCTGGGAACCGAGTGATGCCACCAGGTCCTCTTGCCTGCGCTCGAAGACAACCAGATTACCATTTTCGTCCAAAGAGTTAATAAGCTGGAGCACGCCTATTATTTCGCCGGACTGATTACGTATGGGGACCACAAGCATAGAACGGGTGCGATAACGATTACGCTCATCAAAGGCAGGATTAAAGCGGTATTCCTCACGACCTGTGAGCTCATAAACATCAGCGATATTGAGTGTCTTGCCGGTTATGGCTACGTAACCTGCAATGCTGGTTTTGTCTAATGGCATTGGGTAAGGTCTAAAGGACTCATAAACTTCATTTTTGCGCGCTGCCAGGGTGTCATTTTGAGCTACCTCGAACCTAAGCTGATTTCGATCCACGCTGTATAGGCTCCCCGCATCAGCCCTGGTAAAGTTTCGCGCCTCTCGAACTATGAGCTCCAATAGAGACGGGAGGTGGGTTTCACTGGTGAGGGCAATACCAATTTGGTTCAGCCTCTTAATCTGATCTTTGAGAATTCTGGTCACGTGGATCTAACCTTTACCCCTCTCCCGGGACCCAGGAGAGTATAATCCGCCCGGTGTCGCGCACATCATAGCCACCTAAAGCCATCACCTGTTCTTTGTATTCCTGGCTGGCAATCACCGCAAGAAGCTCCTGCACCAGGGGGTTGTCATAATGTTCAGCTGGAATCACCAGATCGTACCTTTCAGTGGTGACAGGAATGAAATCGAGAGCCAAAGCCTGCGCTGCTGCGTGAATTCCCATGCCCACATCGGCAGTGCCACTCAATATATCCACCGCAACCGCCATGTGGGTGTATTCTTCCTGTTCGTAACCTTTTATCTTAGCAGGATCAATGCCAAGCTGTCCTAGTCGCCAATCTAAAAGGATACGCGTCCCAGATCCTGCTTGCCGATTGACAAAGCTTACTTCATCCCGGGTGAGATCTTTCAATCCCTTGATGGATTTGGGGTTTCCGGACCCAACTATTAGCCCCTGTTCGCGGTGAACAAGATTAATTAAATAAATCTCTACCCCGGGCAGGTAACGGTTTATATAGGAAATGTTGTATTCACCCGTTTCGGTATCTAGCAGATGGGAGCCAGCCAAATGAGCAGTACCTTTTCTCAGGGCCAGCAGACCGCCTAAACTGCCAACATTGCTGGAAGCCAGGTTAATTTGCGGGTCACATTTCTTTAATAGATTGGCGATGAGATCCAGGGTCATGTCGTGGCTGCCCACTGCTACCAAGGTGCGCTCAATTCCCCTCCTGCTGGTCAGCAGGGTGACCGTATGTGATTCTGACCCGGTCACACCTTCAACCGTGTCCGGAATTCTCAAGAAACCTGTAGCCTGGGTTAATGAGGTTATTGAACCCGCCCCCCTTGCTAGCGGTGTGGCTATGAGCCGGTCCCCCACCCTGCCGATATTAACTCGGAGGAATTCTTCGACTCCCAGTTTGGAAGGGATCTTCTGAGCTGGGTAGGCTTGCACCGTCTCGGCCTCGGGCTCGTCCAACCCTTGCATCCGGTAGAGAATTGGCCGCACGAATTGTTCCATACTAATGACAGCGGAAACCGGATAGCCTGGATTGCCGACCACCGGTTTACCCCTGATGTCGCCGAGCACAGTGGGCTTCCCCGGCATGATTGCCACACCGTGTACCAGAACCTCTCCCAACTCAGCGATGAGGTTGGCGGTGTGATCCTCAGAGCCAGAAGAGGACCCGGCATTGATGATAATCAAATCGTACTTCCCTCCAACAGCATCCAACAATTCCTCCCGTAGAAGGGCGGGATCATCCGGTATGATTGGGTGCCGATCACATTCCCCACCCCATTGTCGAACAAGGTTCACTAGTACCCAGGAGTTGAATTCCACAATCTCTCCCGCAGGCACATTCTCCTTGTCCTTTAGAGCTTCGGCCTCCACCAGCTCGTCGCCGGTGGGAATAATCAGCACCTGCGGCCGCCGATAAACCTGCAACTCGAGAACTCCAGCTGCCAAAAGAGCACCTATGTCGTAGGCACCAATCGGGTGATTCTGCGGTAAAAGGAGTTCTGTGGCCACTATATCTTCGCCCACCTTGCGGACATTTTGCCAAGGATAGGCCGCAGCCTGGATCTCCACAATCTCCTCATCAATCTGGTGTATATTTTCCACCATAATGACGGCATCCCCGTTGGCAGGCATGGGCTGGCCTGTATTTATCCACTTGGCATCAGTACCTATTCTGAGCTCCATAGGGCTCTCCGGCCTGGCGCCAAAGGTATGCTCCGCTTTAACCGAGATTCCGTCCATGGCAGCAGAATGAAAAGTTGGAGACGAAAATCGCGAAAATACGGGAGAGGCAGTCACCCTACCGGCCGACTCGACCGTAGCCACTTTCTCAGGGGAGAGCATCTCAGCCAAATTCCAATGGGCTAAGAAAATAGCTCGCGCCTCTTTCAAGCTCTTCATTTTCAGATATATACGACGGGACATAAGAAATGCCTTTAGTGTCTAGAGTTATTGCTAGCCAATCACAGAGCGCACATGCTCAGTGGCTCAAACCATCCAGCATAGGGCATGGAGCATGGAGCATAGGGTAAAAACCACTCATCCCAAGACTAATCAAATTGAAAGCAGTGTCCTTACTCAACTTAATTCTGGATTCTGGATTCTGGCTCCTGGCTTCTTACTCTATGCCCTCCAAAATCCGCAATCTTAAATCGGTATGACTTGAACCATTTCTCCGGCGTAAAGTCCTTCGGTATGCCGATCTATGCGCACCAGTCCATCTGCGCGCACCAGGGTGGAAATCAGGGCGGATTCTCCAAAAATCGGCTCGGCTATGAGCTCATCATCCTTTTCTTCTATCTTCACCCTAATGAAATCCTCCCTGCCCTGCCGCGAGGCCACGTTTCGCTTTAATCCCGCTCGAATTGGCCTACCCTCTCCCAAGGTCAGCTGCTCCCCCCTAAGGTATGAGATAAAAGGACGGACCAATACTTGAAACACCACCATGGCCGAGGCTACATGTCCGGGGAGGCCCCAAAAACCTTTTTCACCTGTTTTCACCAACAGGGTCGGTTTGCCAGGGCTGATGGCAACCCCATGCACGAGAACCTTACTATCCTCAAATGAGGCCAGGACATCCAGAGTTAGATCGCGACTTCCAACCGATGAGCCGCCCGAGATCAGACAGATATCCGCAAGATCAAGGGCCTGTTGACATTTTTCCTGAAGAGCTGAGAATCGATCGGGAGCCAGGCCTAACTGTAAGGGCAATCCTCCGCAGCTTTCTACCATTGCCGCTAGACTATGGGAATTGATGTCGCGCAGTTCGCCCGGCCGGGGCTCTTTGTCAATGGGGACAATCTCATCTCCCGTGCTGATGATTGCCACTCTGGGCCGTGCTCTTGCTATTATTTTCTCTTGCCCCAAACCGGCCAGAAGGCCAATCTCCTGTGGACGGATTCGCTTTCCTGCCTGCACTACCTCCTGCCCGGCTTTAAAGTCATCGCCTGGGCGAATAAGGTTCTCTAAAGGAGCGACGCTCCGGCTGATGGCAACACTCTTTTGATCAAGCTCTTCAGTGTATTCCACCATGACTACACTGTCCGCTCCTGCAGGAAGCATTCCTCCAGTAGGTATCCTTACTGCCTTGCCGCCACCCAGTTCGAAGGAGACCGTTTCTCCCATACCTACCTCCCCGACGATCTCTAGGAAGGACGGCAGGCTTTCAGAAGCTCCAAAGGTATCTTGGGCGCGCACTGCGTAGCCGTCAACGATAGACCTAGTGAAGGAGGGCAAGTCTTCCTTGGCGATGATAGGCTCTGCCAGCACTCGGTTCAGTGCCTGGCCCAAGGAAACCTCTTCGGTCTCAAGTGGGTTAAATCGCTCGAATTCACCCCACACCTCTTCACGGGTCTTGACTTTGAAAAAACCGGTCTTCACAGGGCTATATTTTCTTTCATGGATTTTGTTGATAATTATGTTGGTTTAGGAAGAGTTCTTATATCACGGAGGGAGAAGTCAAACAACAGATTTTAGGGAAAGGAGAAATCCGGGTCGCGGGGTCTTGGTCATCAGATCGGGTTTCAATTTAATTTTGAAATAATAGGGGATTAATGGCAGCCAGCTCGCAAACCTCCAGCGGCAAGGCCATTAAAAATTGAGTTGGATCAGCGGACCGGCTTGTCTATTATTAAAAAAGGGGCAGGCTTACCACGACCTGCCCCTGAATTATCTCAGTCGGTACACTCGACACACAATCCTTCTTCATTGATGCAGCTGTCACAGTGTATTCGACGGCATATTTTACATTCCCGAACCGCCAAAACGTCATCCTTGTCAGCCACTTCACCGCACGCCACGCAGGCAAAATCTTCAGCCATAATTACACCCCCTTTCTCTTATTGTCTT
>JAJDNT010000302.1 GCA_022340515.1 Deltaproteobacteria bacterium | reverse complement strand
ACGGAAATCTTTGCCATTGAATGTTTTTGCAGGAGCAAGCTTTGCTTGCGGTATAAGGATGGTGGATTCTAGGAGAGAACAGCATGAAACTCCCAGCAAACAAGACCAAACTAGTGTGCACCATAGGCCCTGCCTCCGAATCTCCGGAGGTGATCGAACAGATGATCCGGGTCGGCATGAACGTGGCGCGGCTTAACTTTTCCCATGGGGACTTTGATGGTCACAAAAAGGTAATCGAAAACGTCAGGGCCGCAGCCCGGGCAGTGGGGAAGCGGGTGGCGATTATGGCCGACCTCCCCGGACCCAAAATGCGCATTGGCCAGCTAGCTGAAGAGCCTATTGAGTTGATCCCAGGAGATTCTTTTACTCTAACAACGGAAAAGATCTTGGGAGACCATAAGCGAGTCTCCATGAGTTTCCGGCGGTTACCCCAAGTGGTGCAAAAAGGGGACATTCTCTTTCTCAACGACGGTATTATTCAGCTTGAAGTTGTGATGGTAACGGGTAACGACGTCCAGTGCAAGGTCCTGGTGAGAGGTGAATTGCGTTCCCGCAAAGGATTAAATATACCCGATATTGATCTTGGCATCAGCGCTTTCACAGATCGTGATCACGAGTGTCTCAAGTTTGCCATAGAGCAGGGTGTGGACGCGGTAAGTCAATCTTTTGTCGAATCTGCGGCTGACATTGAGGCCGTTCGCAACGCTGCTGAGGAGTTGGGGCACAGGCCTTTTATTATCGCCAAGCTGGAGCGCACCAGGGCGAGAGAACAGTTGGACGCTATTTTTGAGGCCGCAGACGGGATCATGGTGGCCCGGGGAGACCTGGGGGTGGAAATGCCCATTGAGCGGATCGCCATTGCCCAGAAAGAATTAATTCGGCGAGCAAATCTGCTGGGCAAGCCGGTGATCACCGCCACCCAGATGTTGGAGTCCATGGTAAGGAACCGCCGGCCCACCCGAGCGGAGTCTACCGATGTTGCCAACGCTATCCTGGATGGTACTGACTGTGTCATGCTGTCGGAAGAGTCGGCAATGGGCAAGTATCCGGTGGACGCTGTTGCCATGCTGGCCAAGATCGCAGCGGAAATTGAGCATTATCGCCCTGGTCTTCGGGCGCGAAGTATCCTGAAAGAGTACGATCATAAACGCGACATCAGTACCAGGGATCTCCTCACCATGAGCGTTGAAACCATTGTGGAACGTGTTGCACCTGCACTGGTCCTGGTGCCCAGTTTGACCGGTGGAACAGCCAGAAGCATTACCCGTTTCAGGCTGCCGGTTTGGATAACGGCGGTAAGCTCTGAAGAGAGAATCTGCCGACAGCTTTTATTCTCTTATGGCATTTACCCGGTCCTTGAGCCTGATCCACCCGAGGTCTGGAACGATTTCGCCAGAGAATGGCTGAAATCACACGGGGTGGATGGAAACCTGGTGGTTTTGTCTACCGGACCATCGCCCAAGCACCAGGAGGCAAACAATCGCATCGAGATTATTGATTTGAGCAGGGAGTGAGAGATTGTAGATTGGAGGAAATCTAGCTCATACCTGCCCTCTCATTATTTAGGAGATGGATGAGGTCCAGAGAATGGTCGATACCGCTGAGATCATTAAAAAGGTTAGAGCAGGTTTAAGACCCTGGAAGTTTCTGTAAAACACCAGATTGAAGCCTTGATTTGGCTGGAGATGTGGCTAACAGATGATATTTTGCTGCGATTACGTGCCTCAAATCAAATATTTGATTGAATCGGAAAAGTGGGATTTCTTGCTTGATGCTTTCTATCAAGTAATTCCATTTGGAGCTGGCGGCAGGACTGGCTTTGGTCGATCGGTTTTGCCTACGACAGTTCACCGGTAGACGATAATGATAGAACCCCGGATATGCCCCTCGATCGTCAAATCCGTTATGCCACAGGTTTAAGTTGCATTGCCACTTCGTCAATAAATAATAACGGCAACTTTAAGCGCGAGGAGATACAGAATGCTCTACTTCTTCAGTTGTGTAATGTTCTTACTCCTGGGCTATTTTATCTACGGCAGATTTGTCGATCGTTTGTTCGGTTCGGATCCCTCCAGGAAAACCCCAGTTGAAACCATGGAAGACGGTGTTGACTATGTAAAGATGCCGCCATGGAAAATCTTTTTGATCCAGCTACTGAACATTGCAGGCTTGGGGCCCATTTTTGGACCTATTCTGGGAGCACTGTACGGTCCGGTGGCCCTGATCTGGATTGTGGTCGGGTGCATTTTTGGCGGTGCGGTCCACGATTATTTCTCCGGTATGTTGTCAATGCGCTATAACGGCGAGAGCGTGCCGGATGTGGTGGGCTACAACCTGGGAAACGGATTCAAGCAGTTTATGCGCGGTTTTTCAGTCCTCCTTCTTTTATTGGTGGGGGTGGTCTTCGTTCTCGGCCCGGCAAAGCTGCTGACCGAAATGACCGGCATCGAGACCCCGATCTTAGTGGCAGCTATATTCGGCTACTACTTCATTGCCACTATCCTTCCAGTAGACAAAATAATCGGCAGGATCTACCCGCTTTTCGGAGCAGTTCTTATTTTTATGGCAGTAGGCACGCTCACCATGCTCATCGTCAAAGGCTACCAATTTTATCCGCAGAGAACATTTGAAAACATCAACCCTCAGGAGCTTCCGCTCTGGCCCCTGATGTTCATCACTATTGCCTGTGGCGCCATCAGTGGATTTCACGCTACTCAATCTCCCATGATGGCCAGGTGTTTACCCAACGAGAGATATGGCCGCAGTGTGTTCTTTGGGGCCATGATTGCTGAGGGCATAGTGGCACTGATTTGGGCAACGCTTGCCATTTCCTTTTTCGGAAATCCCTGGACCTTGGACGCCATACTCGGAGAAGGTGGTCCGGCCTTGGTTGTCAACAGGATTTCAACGTCATTACTTGGCACATTTGGCGGCTTACTGGCCGTAATAGGGGTGGTGGCGCTACCCATTTCTTCGGGTGACACGGCATTTCGCAGTGCCAGGTTGATTATCGCTGATGTTCTCCGAATGTCACAAAAACAACAGCTCAAACGCCTCTTTATCGCTGTGCCGTTGTTTGTAGTTGGTTTCTTGATTTCCAAGTCAGAGTTCGGTCTGATCTGGCGATACTTCGGCTGGGCAAATCAGACCCTGGCCACGGTCGTTCTGTGGGCGGCTGCCGCCTATCTAGCAAAGGAGAAGAAGGCTCATTGGATTGCCACCATACCGGCCACCTTCATGACCGTTATTGTAACTACATTTCTGGCGAACTCTCAAATCGGCTTTGGTTTACCCATGGTAGCAGCAACCAGCATCGGTATTGGGGTTGCAGTGGCGTCTGTGGTGTTATTCTTCTGGAAAGCTGGGGCAATCCCAGCGGAAAAAACGGTTGATGAGCGCGGCTAGGACACTCACGAGCCCATGGAGCTGTGCGGGACATTTGGACATAAGATCCTCAGAAGAGGCTCTTCGATAGAGAATGAAGGAGGAAATTTGTGAAGAAGAGGTTGTCCTTTCTCATAGTTGTATGTACCGTATCTCTATTAAGTGTACCTGGATTTGCACTGGATCTAAACGGCATCTGGAATGTCACCGTTACTGATTCTATCACTCACTGCGCGGGAGCAGGAAAAGGTAAAGTCGGTGACTACACCATCGCCCTCACCCAGAAAGGTGATAAAATTACCATTATTGGCCAAGCATCTCAGACAAGATACGTTGGCGAGGCGAAGCAGGGTGCCCCGAATCATGTTCATGTGCACTCCACCGACAATCTGCACGGAGGGTATGTCACAGAACTTGTTGACATTGACTTTGACAACGACCAGACAGGTAAAGGCGGTTCGGTATGGAGATGGAGCGACGGCCTCTACCAGTGCGGAGGAAGCTATAA
The DNA here is from genome assembly GCA_022340515.1 of Deltaproteobacteria bacterium. Taxonomy (GTDB): domain Bacteria; phylum Desulfobacterota; class Syntrophobacteria; order BM002; family BM002; genus BM002. The sequence goes on along the minus strand of JAJDNT010000302.1, from coordinate 26,108 downwards.
ATTTACTCTCCACAAGATACAGCCCTGACTTCTAAAATTGAGAATTTAAGACTCCAAATTCCGGATTACACTTGGCTAGTTGTCGTGTGCAACCAAACTCCCTGAGAACTTTCGTTACCTGCTATTTATCTCTAGTTTACGACCCCACCAAAAATTAATGATTTCCTGACCATATCTAAACTTTTGTAGGAGTTCACATCTTGGCAAGAGATCTTAAATATTACGTTTCACACAACTACCCCAAGATCAGGTGAGGGATGGCTCAACTGTCCTCAGATTCCGCCAGACCGTTTGTTGAAGTTGATAAAGTAGTCTGTTAGGATTCCAAAATTTGCGGCCTTTATCTCGCAATCGCGTGGCAATCAATACAAAGGATCTATAATTCAGGTAACAGAGGAGGTTCACGTGAACCAACGTTCCGTAGTGATCATGATACTTTTCTTGTTATGCATGATGCTTGCAGTGGTGAGTGTGGGAGATGCCCAGGGTGCTGGAGCGGTCGATGCCAAGGTCGGAACCTTCCCCCGAGACCTCCAGAGTTACGGCGACCAGGGCGCCGAAAGCATCCTGGAGATCTTGAAGATTCGTGCCCGCCAGGAGCCCTTCAATGTAATTGCAACACTTATATTCTTTTTCGCAATCATTCATACCTTTCTGACCAGCAGATTCTTGGCTATTTCCCATAAATGGGAGCACCAACACGAGCAGAAAATCGCAAACGGGGTTGTGGATAAGCATTCGGTTCATCATGGTGCCAGATTGTTCCACTTCCTCGGAGAGGTCGAAGCCGTCTTTGGCATTTGGGCTGTTGCTCTGTTTATTGCAATCTTTGTCTTTTACGATTGGTCTACCGTGGTTTTTTATGCCGATGAGCGGGTGAATTTTACCGAGGCCGAGTTTGTAGTGGTAGTTATGACTCTGGCGGCGACCCGGCCTATTCTGAAACTTGCCGAATCCATCATGTGGAGAATTGCCAACCTGCTGGGCGGAACCTTGACTGCATGGTGGTTTACTATTCTGACTTTTGGCCCCATTCTGGGTTCTTTCATTACCGAGCCGGCCGCCATGACTATCTCAGCGCTATTGCTTGCCAACAAACTGTATGAGCTGCAGCCCAGCGACAGGTTCAAGTATGGCACCATTGGCTTATTGTTTGTCAACGTCTCCATTGGGGGAACCCTGACCCATTTTGCCGCCCCACCGGTTTTGATGGTGGCCAGTCCCTGGAACTGGAGTATGGCATATATGTGCGCCAACTTCGGCTGGAAGGCGGTCATCGGAATACTCATTTCCAACGGACTATACTTCCTTATCTTCAAGAAAGAACTTTCCCAATTTCAGCAAAAATTCGAACTTCGTAATTTGAAGGACGCAATCCAAAGACGATATCTGGATCGCAGAGAGGTCGAAGCCGAATTCGATCGAATCGCAGCCGGCTTGGACGAGGAATCGGGATTTACCAAGACCTTCACGCAGAAAACCGAAGCGGCTGTCATTAAAATAAAGGAGCGGTTGGGAGATCGCCTCAAGGAGCGGCATTTGCCTAGCATCATCAAGGAAGGTTTTGATCGAACTTTGGTCAGGGAGGCTTTTGAGCAACGATTTGAAGAGATTAAGCTCTCTGCATATCGCAGATTATTTCCGGGTTTATTGCCCGAAGATCAACGTCCACCTTTTGAGGATCCGGATTGGGATGAACGAGATGATCCGGTGCCGGCATGGGTAACCTTCGTCCACTTGCTTTTTTTGGGGTGGACGATTCTAAACGCCCATCATCCGGAATTGTTCGTTCTCGGGTTTTTGCTCTTCCTTGGCTTTGCCGTCGTTACTTCTCCCTATCAAAATCGAATTACGCTAAAACCAGCGCTTTTAGTTGGTTTCTTTCTGGCAGGTCTCGTTATTCACGGGGGGGTTCAAGGGTGGTGGATTGAACCGGTTCTTGGGAACTTGAAGGAAATTCCCCTTATGTTGGGAGCGACCATACTGACCGCTTTTAATGATAATGCTGCGATTACATTCCTGAGCACCCTGGTACCAGGATTTACTGACAGCCTGAAGTATGCGGTGGTAGCGGGTGCAGTTGCCGGGGGTGGGCTGACCGTGATCGCCAATGCGCCGAACCCGGCCGGACAGTCTATTCTCAAGAAGTATTTTGAAAACGGGGTTTCTCCAGCCGGTCTGTTAAAGGCGGCTATAGTTCCCACAGCGATTGTGTGGCTTGTCTTTTTGGTTTTCAGTTAGAATCGTTATATGAGTCATTGCTCACTTGTCATTCGTCGGCAACCAGCGCGGGGTTGGCTAGCTGGGCATGCGGTTTTCGGATTGCCGAAGCCGAAGAGCTCAAATCGCAAATGGATGCCCATATGCCTCTGGGCGAAAAGATCGCCCGGATGGGTGATGACTTTGATCTCGACGGTATATTGAAATTGGCAGATGAATTAGAGAATACTTCTCCCGCGGACAGCTCTTCACCTCTCATGATTAATTTCTATTGCCATCCTCCAAAGAGGAGCTTGATCAAATACTAGATCTTGTTCATTATCAACTTAGCTTGAAGGTTGCACTCCCTGCTATATATGTTTAGTTGCTTGTAGTCATGAAAACTTTAGATATGCTAATCAAACTTTCATAATTATAGTACTTAGTTTCTGCTCCTTCCCCACAGCCTCAATCCTGTTCCCTCAAAAACCCCTTTTACATCTTAATTGAAATTCTCCATAGGAATCCCCTAGTAGATTCAGGGGTATGGGGCCCCAAACCGGCGTTACGAGCCCCCACCCCCTGATTCGAAATATGCGAAAACCAAAAGACTCAGGGAGATGCTCGAGGAGGCCGGTTTCTGAAACCGGATCCAACCGTGTCCAATATGCTGCAAATCCACATGGTTGACGCAAAGTAGGCGCATGCGATCCCCGGGTCGCCCTCCAGGTGATATAGGGGCTTAGCTATTTTGTCTAAGTCCTTTTTTTGTTCAGGTTGCTTGGGGTAGTTAGGCTAGGTTTGGCGGACTTTTATTTGGCAAGTCTTGAGCATTTTATATACTTGTTTGAAAACGTCATACAGCCGCAAAACACCAACAATATTTTTTTCTTCTCCGTTTACAACAAGTAAGTTTTGATGATAGCCTACAATAAGTTGGTGAATTGCCTCATTAAGTGTAGCATTTTCCGTAATATAATTTCCCTCTACAGGTGTGTAATCTATATTTTTAACTTTAGTTTGTGAAGCCTTACCACAGATGTCACCGAGAGGTTGTTGCCACAGTCGATAATTAGCCGCCATTGTTTTCAAGAACTCAGAGCTAAAGCCAGAAAGTGCTATTGATCTCACGTCACCAATCTCCTTGTAGATGGGTTCAAGCCCGCTGAGCACTTCCAGGTCACTTAAGAGGCCTACGATTTTTTTGTTATTGTCGTGTACGAGAATTACCCGGTATTTGTATCTTTTCCGATCAAATTTTCTGTGTGCCTTTTCCAAAGTCATAACCGCTTCATATAGAGTAGCCTCTTCAGAAACGGTAGAATATTCAGAGAGAGGCACCATTAAGTCCTTGACTTTTATTGACTTCATAACCGGGCTCCGCAAAGATCAAGTAATTGGTGGCAGTTGTGAAGGGGACTGAGAAGACCGAGAAGCTTCAGAGGGATTAATTCTTCCTTCCAGGGGGGTGGATTCATTTGGCGGACTTACTCTGAACTGCCGGTCTCGCCAAGACCCGGGAGGGCCGAGTTTATCCCAATAATAAAGCCCTCGAGCCAGTTTATGAGTTCCTGGCTGCTCCCCTTGTCTTTTACCCAGTAGCGGAATTCCTCTTGCAGTTCGGCATAGACGGCTTTCTGCAGCACCTCGGTTTCTTGCGGCTTGCCGAGTTGTTTGGTGATTCCCACTGCCTGCAAGCAGTTGTTCACTGCTGATCTGAAGACTTTTGAACCACTATCAAAGTTGGCATCAATGTAGGTATGAACAATATCCTTGCAGCACTTTTTCAATTCATTCCTATCTACCATGACAGTTGCTCCTCTCAGGTTTGCAAACCCCATTTAAGGTTCCCTTCGCGGATGCATGGCTTTGATTAATTGACTAAACACATCATTAGTACCCGCGCATAGTGAAGCAATTTGTTGGCCTTGCTCCCCAGTCCGAACTGACTGATGTCTTTGACGCCTTTTCGGCCAAGGACCAAAATCCCATGATCACCCTCATCCAATTCCTTGAGGATATCCCTGGCGATTCCTTGTTGTTGGCTCTGGAACTTCACAGCCACGTTTTCCTGCGGAATCCCTGCAGAGATAAGTCTTTCTTTACCTTCCTTTGCAATACTTTTTGCTTTTTCTAAATAGGCTTTCATTCGCTGAGCCATGTTCTCCTGCTGCTCTTCCCCACTCAGGTCCCTTATGATGTCCCAATAAGATGAGGTGTGAAGCTCCGGGGCTAAAGGAGGAATAACGTGAAATAGGGTAAATTTGCTCTCTTTGAGGTGGGAAAAATAGCGAATGGTGTGCTCTACTACCCGGCGGCTGATTCCTGCGCCCACCACAGTAACCAGTACATTGTGAGAAGCAATACGGGGGTCAATCATCCAGAGGGGTAAGTGATAGGCCATATTAATAAGCTTGTAGGAAACATGTCCCATGACTTTTTGCGCCAGGGTTCTGGCGCCCCACCGGGCCAGGGCGATTACTGCAAAGCCTTCTTTATTGGCCAGATTAATCATTGAAATCACAGGGTCTTTGCACCTTTCCTCGTAGGAGGTGTGTATTCTCTCAGAATCAAATCCTGCATCTATTGCCGCCTCCTTGGCCAGTCTTATGACTTTTTGTCTTTCTCGGCTCCAGAGTTGCAGGTGCCTTTCAACCTCTTCCGGGCTCAGAGATAGCTCAAAAACGCGGCCGGGGTCAGGTTCAGGAATGCCGTGAAAGACAGTCATCTCGAGGTTCCTGTTGTCTTTCAAAAGATTGGCTGCCGCGGCCACAGCCTCTCGGGCGAACTCAGAGCTATCCACTCCGAATAACACTTTTTTTTCTTTACTCATTGGCCCTGTCCTCCTGCGAAATCAAAATTTGTGAGAAAGTCTTTCCTTGGGTCGTTTAGGGATGAAACTGCAGTCAGGGGAATGTTCCCATGGTCTGTCATCCAATTTCTTCAACCACGCTTGAAGTCTCAATCAGTTCCAGGTGGCTAGACATAGCCTTTAGTGTGTCCAGATCAATGTCACCTGCCGGGTAGAGCTTCTCGGGATCATCTATCTGTTGATAGATGGTCAAGTAGTGATCGATGGCCTTGCGGAGATTTCTACACTCTTTTACGGAAAGCTCTATTTTTACCTGATGTATCCGTTTATCTGTTACTTGCATGTTTCCCTCCTACCTTTCCCGGTTGATCCATGAAACAACCGGGTAAAACCTGCCGGTGACCATTGCTTTCTATCGGATAAAATCGAGAGGAAGCTCTATGGTCACCTTTGTGTGCGAGTCAGTATCACTCGCAAGGCTGATGTGACCTCCATGATCTTCGATGATTTTCCTGCTCATAACCAAGTCCAGTCCCGGATCGCTACTGTGTCGATCTGAGAAAGGGTTAAATAAATTTTGCAGGACAGCAGGGGGAATTCGCGCAGTGCTTTCTTCGAAGTAGATGCCAATAGTGTCCCAACAAACCTCAGTTCGAATGGTAAACTTATCTTTTGCTCCCATGAACTTTATAAGCCTTCGGGCGAAGTTCAACAGAGCCTCGAGCATGAGATCTTCGTCGAAGTGCGAGTCCGGCATATCAGGATCGAGGTTTATGCGGATCTCCACCCTGCTGGCTTTGAGTTCTGGCTCCAAGGCTATAAAAGCCCGGGTAATGAGTTTGTTAAAATTGCCCATGGTCTTGTTGGGATGTAGAGGCCGTATGTAGTCCCTCATGTTTTTGAGCACTCTTTCAAGGCGCTTCACTTCGTCAATGATGATTCGCGCTTTAGGCTTCAACTGAGGGTGGAGTTCGGGTGCGTTCAGTATGGCAGTAGCAAAACCACCGATGGAAACCAGGGGATTGCGAATTTCATGGGCCAGATAGGAGAACATCCGCCCTATGGTGCTTAGCCGGTCGGAATGGGCCAATCTTCTCTCACATAGGACCTTTTCTTCCTGTAGTTCTATGACTTCCCAGAACAATCTGGCGCTGAGGTGCCCCATTACTTTGAGATGTCTTGGCTTGTTCTTTATTATCTCGTCCAAAACGTCGTTGTTGCCGGTAATCTCAATGAGTAAGTGGAGATCCTCCAAATCAAAGAAATCTCGAAAATCTTTGGTAGTGTAGATCCCTTTTTCACGGGCGTAGACTAGACCCGGTCCATTATCATTTGGGTCTGCCACACCGACAATATTGACCTGAATGTGGCGTAAGGTGTGAGTTTCGAGAAACATGATCAGAGACTTGCAGCTGGGGCCTCCTCCCACCACGGCAATGTTGACCTCACCAGGCTCTGTCTCCGGATAGTCTTTGCGTCTTGCCTGGTCCCGGATTGTCATATCTTTAGACCGCTTCTTTGATTTGAAAGGTAATATTCTTCTACAGAAGCCTCAGAGGCAGTTTCCTTATGGGAGCCCAGCTGGTAGAGAGAAGTCATAATTTTGCTTCGTCCTCTCTATCCTTAGTTACGGTTTTTGGCAAAATCACTGTGAAAACTGAGCCCTTACCAAGTTCACTTTCCAGGAGTACCCGTCCCCCGTGGGCCTCAACAATGGCCTTCACCACTGCCAGGCCCAGACCAATCCCTCCTATCTCCTCTGCGTATCTTCCCCGATGAAAAGGTTCAAAAACAGCATGTAGGTCTTCGGGATCTATGCCTCTTCCTTCATCCATGACCTTGATACTAACGTCATCGTCTGTTTGCTCAGTGAGGATGGTAACTTTCCCCTCCCCGACAGAGAACTTAAAGGCATTATCCAACAGATTGGTAAGGACTCTGCGCAAACGAGCGGCATCTGCCTCGATCAGGGGGAGGTTCTCAATGTTTTGAAGCTTTAGCTCAATTCCTGATTGTGAAGCCCTAGGATGGTATGCTTCAAAAAGTTCCAGCAGTTCTTTATCTATAGCGGTGGCGCTTAGATTCAAATTCAGCTTACCTGTTTGCAGACGGGAGAATTCAAGAAAGTCATTGATCAAACTATCCAATTTTCCAGCCTCTCTTTTTATGATCTCAAGGTATTTTTCTCGCTTTTCTTCCGCCATGTCGGTTGTATGAGCCAAAAGTCTGAGGGCAAATCCTTGGATGGCAATGAGGGGTGACTTCATATCATGGGCAAACATGGACATGAGATTTGCCTTTTCACGTTCTAAATCTTTTATCTGAGTGATGTCCTCAAAGGCCTCCAAACCGCCTATGAGTCTGTCATTTTCGTCCAGCAAGGCTGCGGTGCTCATTCTTACTGGGATGGTCTCGCCCATCTTGTTCTGAATAGTGGTCTCGATGTGCACTGTAGGATCATGACGCTCGATGACTGTTCTTAATGGACACTCAACATGGCACATTCCCCCTTGCAGAATGTCGCCACAATAGCGGCCAACAGCTTCCTTGGCTGAATACCCGGTTAATTTTTCTGCCCAGGGGTTGAAATTGGTAATCTGTAATTCGGCATTCACAGTGACCACTGCAACAGGCAGACTCTGGATGACAAACTTGTAAAAGGCTAGATCCGTTCCCACTGAGGAACGATCTTTGATCTTGCCGAAATTTCTGTAAACGCTGGTCATGGTCTCACCCACTTGTGTGGTAGTGCTTGGTTCGACCACTTTCTCCTTTCTCAGCCAATCACTATAGTTCGCAACAGACGTGCCAGCTATTTTGAGGGAGTTTGGCAGAGATACTGCGATGGAATCCCTTACGGGAAGCAGAATTGCGGCTGGTAGCTCAAGGGGTGATTTAGGCTCAAGGTAGCACTATGGCTACTGTGAATCTTTTGATGGTAGCAGCACAGCTACTGTTTGGAGCGGCCGTCTGTCTCAGGCAAGTCGATGCCGAGCTTGCGGATCTTCCGAAACAGGGTAGTCTTGTGAATTCCCAGGTCTCTGGCCGTTTTTAGGCGGTTCCAGCGGTTTTTTTGCAGGGCGCTGAGGATCAAGTCTTTCTCATACTCGCTGAGCAGGTCTATGGTCTCCCTTCGGGCTAATCTTGTCCTCGGCTGCAGCTCATCAGGCAAGTCATCAGGCTGGATCATTCCTCCGGGGCAAAGGACAAAGGCGTGTTCGATAATGTTTTCCAGTTCTCTGACGTTTCCTGGATACTCATGCTTCATGAGAATTGCCAACCCTTCAGGGGAGACTCCTGAGATCTCCTTTCCTTTGAGAGCTGAGAACTTGGCAATGAAATGGTTTACCAAAAGGGGTATATCTTCCATTCGTTCTCGCAGTGGGGGCAATTCCAGGCAGAAAACATTTATCCGATAGTAGAGGTCCGTTCTGAACCTCCCTTCCTCCACCAATTCCCTGAGATTCATGTTGGTTGCTGTGATGATTCTCACGTCTGCTTTTATGCTTTGAACGCCACCCAAGGGTTCGAAGATCTTGTCCTGGAGGACCCTAAGAAGCTTGGCTTGGATGGGAGGAGAGACGTCGCCGATTTCATCCAAAAAAATTGTTCCACCTTGGGCCAGGAAAAAACGACCGGGCTTGTTCCGGCGGGCATCGGTGAAAGCCCCGGCTTTGTAGCCAAAGAGCTCGGATTCCAGCAGAGTATCGGGTATGGCACCGCAGTTGACTGTAATAAAAGGGTTCCCCGCCCGGGGGCTTTGGTTGTGAAGGGCTTGGGCTATCAACCCCTTTCCTGTGCCGCTCTCTCCTGTTATGAGCACCGTGCTTTCGCTTTCGGCTATAGTGGGGATCAACTCGAATATATGCTGCATCTTGGGGCTCTTGCTGAGAATGTCTTCAAAAGTATGCCTTGCATCCAATTCCTTGCGCAGCTGCTCTACCAAGCTCAGATCCCGAATGGCTTCAACCCCACCAACGAACTTACCTTGTTTGTCTCGCAAAACCGCGGTGGAGATGCTAACGGGCACCTTCATTCCCTTGTTGTTGGTGATTTGAATAGACATGCTGGCGATGGGTTTTCCGGTTTCCATAGTGTATCGCAGGGCGCAAGCCTTTTTGCAGATGTTACTGCGGAATACTTCGTGGCAGGGCCGGCCGACAGCTTCCTCCCGGGGAACCCCGGTGATCTCGACCGCAGCCTCGTTGAAGAAGCTGATCCTCCAGTTCTCGTCAATGCAGAATACACCGTCGTTGAGACTATCGAGGATAGTTTCGAACCAAGCTTTTGGCGGTTGCGCTGTTGATCTTTGCCTTTTGTTGTGGATCATATGGGTTAGCCTTCAAATCAAAAGACCTTCACCGGATGAAGTGTATATCGTCATAATAAGAGGATATCTCCTCTAGGCAACCGCAATTGTCATACTGACAGCCTCATGGAACTATCCGCTACTAAGGCTTTTTCTATGGCCCGTCTCAGTTGCGACAGGTCAAAGGACTTGACCACGTAGTAGTCTGCGGCCATGGATTTTGGGTCTTCTTTGTATGTATCGTAGGCAGTGCAGAGAATGACCGGCATATTATGGTGCTGATTACGGATCTCCTGCAGTAGCTCTAGGCCGTCGTAATCCACCAGCTTGATATCCAGAATCACCACCTCAGGTTGAATATGATGGATTCTTTTGAGAAGTTCGTGTCCCGTGGCCACTGTCCAGACCTTATGGCCATCTTCGGAGAGCTCCTCGCTGTAAAACAAGCGGATGTACTCTTCATCATCCACTACCAGGATTCTTGCCATATTTTTCCTTTCTTCTGGGCGCATGTAGGCAATAACCCTACTTCAGGCAATCCTGGCGAAAAAGACAGCTCATCTGATCACAGTAGTTGCTGGCGGTGCCGAAGCAGTCAAAATTGCCCTCCGCCCTCTGAATAGCCTTGATCATCTCAACCTTTTTCAAACCACTTGTCTTGATGCCCAAATCTTTTGCCATTTTCTGCAGTTCTTTCACTATCATTTTCTTTCTCATCCTTCCAACCCTCTTTGTTTGTTACCCCTGAGGTTACAACTTCCTGCTCAGCATTAAGCAGAAAAAGCGGTTTTTTCAGAGCTGGGACCGGGTTACTTTTCCATTTGCAAGTCCGAAGCGTTTGAAGAGTCTCTCCGCCCCGCTTTCCAGACCAGATAGACAGATTTCTTTGAAACGGTACCTTCGCCCTCTTATGACCTTGGCAAAACGGACAATGCCGAAATAGTCAAACTCGCGAATTCCACTTAGGTCGACATTGAGCCTGGCATCCTTCGATGCATCCCCCAGACGATCCAGGGCATTTTCCATCTCACATGCACCGCTGCCGTCAAGCTTTCCCCTCAGGCGAAAGAAAAGGCTGTCTTTATTTTGCATAAACCCCAGGCCGAATCTTTTTTTACCGGCCATTACGCTTCTCCCTATTCTGTTTCAATTGCCTTGTCTTTTTTACTGCTGAGCCTGGTGGAAAAAGGAGCTTGATCCTCTTCCAGGCAGTACTTACGCCAGGCACAGTCCATTTGGTCGCAATCTACGTGGCCCCGGCGAAAACAATCAGGATTCCCCTCAGCACGCTGAATGCTTCTGATCAGGGCTGCGGCGTCAAGGAAATCCTTTCTGGGTAAAGGTGATTTTTTATTTTTCTTCTGAAAAGGCTCCCGCAACACGACAAAACCTCCCGCGACTTGAAACCGCATGGCAGACTTCTAAAGAAAGGGTAACAGTGTTTGCCCAACTTAGTGGTACGTTTCAGTGGTATTGAACTTAATTAACATTATCCTTTGAGCGGCTGAAATCTGTCGAGAGGTGGATAATTCATTTTGCTGGCAGGACATATTCCCAACTAATGGGAGTTTTTCCCGGATGGGGCTTTGACCGAAGGGTAGGGCGAGATGATTGCTTATTCTTTCCAGGTAGTCACGTCGATTAGGCCATACTTGGCAGCATAGCGGACCAATTCCACCGTGCTGTGAAGATCAAGCTTGCTCAAAATGTTGGATCGGTGGTTTTCAACGGTCTTGCGGCTGATAAAGAGTTTCTCGGCAACCTCTGTGGTGGAAAGCCCCTCGGCCAGCAAACACATGACCTCTTTCTCTCGCCGGGTCAGGGTAGCGTAACCTGCATCGGCAGACTTTACTTCCTCTTCCTCGGACTTCATGAGGCTTTCCACAACCTCATGGGCAAGGGAGGGGTCGATGAAATATCCTCCCTTGGATACTGACTCGAGACATTCCAGAAGCCTTTCAGTGGCAGATTCCTTGGTAATATAACCCGTTGCTCCAGCCCGGAAGGCCTGGGTAATGTAGTCAATTTTCAGGTGCATGCTGAGAATCACAACGCTGGTCTCAGCCAGGGTTTCTCTTATGTGGCGGGTTATGTCAATCCCGCTGACATCCGGCAGCCCAATGTCCATGATCACCAGGTCGGGCCTGATTTCCTTGGCCTTTCTGAGCCCCTCTTCACCGCTACCTGCCTCTCCAGCCACCTCGTAGGAGGATTGCTTGGCCAAAAGCGACTTGAGTCCCTCCCTGAAAAAGGGATGATCGTCTACAATGAGGATGGTTTTCTTTTCAGCCATTGGTCTCTTCCCTGTGGGGGACCTTTATGAGGATTTTGGTACCATACATAGGATCCGATTCAATCTTCATCTTCCCGTTGAGAAATGCCACCCTTTGTTCCATACTCCATATGCCCATGCGTCTTTCATTCAAAGCTGTAGCCAAGCGGTTGTTTACCTCAAAGCCTTTGCCGTTGTCTTCTATGTGGAGCATAATGTGCGAAAATGAGGCTGACAGTCTCACATTTACCTGACTGGCATTGGCGTGCTTTCTAATATTGGTAAGCCCCTCCTGTACCAGGCGATAGAAAGCTATTTCCGTATCGAAATCCAGCTCTAGGTCGTCCATGCCAACGGAGAAGAAGTCAACCTCGAGGCTGTTTTTTCGGGCAAACTCTTCGCAATACTGCTGGACAGTGTAAGCCAATCCAAATTCCTTTAGGCTTGGAGGGTGTAAACCGTAAGCCTTGTCTCGGACGGCCATAAGGGTGTGCTCTAGCAATCTGGATAATTCTGTAACTTTTTGTCTCCTCTCATCCTCTGTATCCCCTTGATCAGCGTAAAGGGTATCCAGGGCGACTTTCAGGCAGGCCAGGTCCTGGGCCAGGTGGTCGTGCAAGTCAGCAGCTAACCTTTGCTTTTCCACGTCCTGGGCCTTGATTACTTCTTGCGAAAGCCTGCGAATACGTTCTTCAGTCTGCTTACGCTCGGTTATATCACGGGCCACAACGGCAATCCGTGCAACATTTCCCGCAGAGTCGAGGACTGGGTAGACAATAGTATCCCACCAACTGCCCAGTCGCTCGTCTTCGAACTGAAAGGGTTTAGCCGTCTCAATTACTTTATCAACAGCTCCTTTTCTCCGTTCTGCCACCTCTGGCTCGAGCAAATCGCTAGGCGTCAGGCCGATGATCTCATCCACCGACCTATTGAATCTACGGGCTGTGGCTTGATTGACCTCGAGAAAGAAGCCTTTCCTATCCAATAACATAACCAGTTCGTTTGGTGCATTCAAAAGGGCCCTAACTGTGGCCTCGCTCTTGCGCAGGGAATCCTCCGCCTGTTTACGAGCAGTTTCATCGCTGAAAACAGCAACAAGTTCTCCTGTAGGCAACTTGTAGACAAAGTTTTCCCGCCATTCTTCAATCCTCTCGTCTTTGTATTTTTCAATTGGGTGGTATGCAGGTCTACCAGTCTTCCACACCCTTTGAAATACTTCAAAAAGACCGAAATCTTTCACTCTGGGAAATACGTCAGTAACGCTTTTACCAACAACAGCCTCCTTTTTGATCTTATCTGCTCTTACACCCGCCTTGTTGAAATCCACAAAGATGAAATCCTCGCCACCGTTTACCGCTTCATATATGGCGACACCGTCCCCCATATGGTCAAATAACGATCTGTATCTGATCTCACTTTCTCGCAAGGCGTCCTCGGCCCGCTTGCGCTCTGCTATTTCGTGCTGCAGTTGCTCGTTGGCTTTCATTAGTTCGGCGGTGCGTTCTGCCAGCAGCTTTTCCATCTTGCTCTTGGCTTTTAGTTGAGCCTTGTGGAGTTCTTCCTCTAGCTGCCTGCGGGCGGTAATATCTGTGAGTACGGCAAGGCTACCTGAAAAATTTCCCTCCCCATCGAAAAGGCCTTTGGGAGATAAAATTGTATAAATTTTGCGACCGTCTTTAGCACTCCAAGCGATCTCGAACCTCTCTGTTTCACCTTTTTTCCGTCTGGCCATCTGATCCTTCATGATTTCCTTACTTTCATTATGGACGAAATTGATGAGTTGATGGCCTAGCATTTCGTCACGGGAGTATCCAAGCATGTCGCAGAACTTCTGGTTGACGAAGGTGAAATTATAGTTTCGGTCGGCGAAGCCCAGACCTTCGTTCATGGCTTCAACCAAATGGCGGTGGCGATACTCACTTGCTCGCAGTTCCTCCTCAGTTCTTTTGCGTTGGCTGATGTCCAAAGTGAGTTCTACCATTCCCATAAGATGGCCATTGCTGTCTAAAACTGGAGAGCCTTGGATATACCAGGATCTTCCATCCGGAGTGGTCTTCTCAATTGCTTGTGGCTGACCTGTTTGACGAGCCAACTGCACTGGACAATCCTCGCAAATTTTGGTTCCCCGGCCCCATATTTCATAGCAGTGACGGCCTACCAAGTCCTCACGGGTCATACTCACAGAGTCGCATGCAGCCCGGTTGGCCCACAGTACCGTCAAATCCAAATCATGGTAAACCACATGTTCAACCAGGCTGTCGAGAATGGCTCTTTTTTCTTCTTCCGTCTCCTGCAAAACCCTTTCCACAGCCAGGTGTTTGGCCTGTATGGCTTCCAGCTCAGCAACCCGTCGGCGTAATTCGTCCAACTCCTCCGTGAGTTGCTCTCGGGTCTTGTCTTTGACTTTCATTTTCTTATCCTTGTAAAAGGGCGCTAAAGGACATTCGTTAGAGTGCACTCATTACTTGGCACCGTTCAGGTGCATTCATTGTAGCCCGGTCGGAGGAATTACAGATGTAAGACGCCGAAGATGCAAGATCGCTATAGATGGGCTATTTTCAGGCTATAAAATTGCAGGAAATCTGGCAAGGAGAAAAGCTGCCTGGTGTTTCTCCAAAAATATTTTAGCGACATAGGCCACGGGGAAGCTACTCCACAACGCACATGATTCGCAGCTTCCCCTTTTGGCCTTTGCTGATGTCTCTTCTGAGTGACTGCGGAAGGTCTGTGTCACTTTCCGCCTACGGCGGACTAGGGGAGCCCATGGCCTCCGGCCCTTAGGGGCCTAGCCCCGGAGGGAACGAGAGAAGAGACATCAGCAGGGGCATTTTCATTTACTCACACAGGCAAACTGGCTACTGAACAGAGGTTACAAGAATGGTCCAGTTATTTTTGGGGAGACTCCTGCAACAGCTGCAGAGCTTATGGATTATCAGTAAGGTCCTGCCTTGAAAGCATGGGATTATTGGACGATATTCTTTATCTGCCAGGGAGTTTTCTCATGTAGAAAGTCTTACCACGGTAATCGAGCTTTAGCAGTTTTCCTTGGGCTAATAGCCGATCCACCATGGAAAAGTCGGCCCCCCTTTGCTGCAAGACTTTCTCCAAGGCCTCATGCCTCATGGGATGTACCGCAGTTATGCTGAGAATATCCTCTGCGGGATCTCCGCTCAAGGAGAAATCAGTAGTCTCATAGCCTGTGAGATACTCAACCCTGTGGAGGTGTTGAGAAAAGACCTGATAGGCTTGGTTGAGCACCGGTTCATGGGGAGGTTCGACCCATTTTTCTGCCGGCGGCCTGGTAGGGACGGACAGATAGGCTTTCACCGGCTGCAGTTGTTTTAAGAAAATAGCAAGTTCTTCGAATTGGTCGCTTTTATCGTTAAGACCACGAACAAGCATGGTCTCTGTTGTTAGTTCTCCCCTGAAAGACAGGGCAAACTCCAACATCCCTTCCAGGATGGCAGCCAATTTCAGGCTAGGCTGCGGCCGGTTGACTCTGCGCCATACCTCCTCTTTGATAGAGTCTACTTTCAGGGATATCCAGTCGGCCTTGGCAAGCTCCTCCCGGACATCCTCGCGGTAGATCAGGGAACCGTTGGTAATTACAGCTATGTCGAATCCCAGAGGTCGGAGGATCTCTATCTCTCGACCGAGGTTGAGGTCGAGGGTGGGTTCTCCGTCTGCCACAAAAGTCAAATAATCGATTTTGTCTCCCCCTTGTGAGATTTTTTCTACCTTGGCTTTCGCTTCTCGGGAGATTTCTTGCGGCTCATAGAAAGGAGCACGCTCGGTTTCCTTTCCGGGAGTGCGGCCCAGTTGACAGTAGACGCAGTTATAGGAACAGGTCTTGGCTGGGACATTATTGATTCCCAGGCTGCTTCCCAGCCTTCGTGATGGAACCGGCCCGAATATCTTCATACCAGGGATCTCCTCGCTGGATCAGATTAGGGTGCAGTTAGGTGCGCCAACTACGTCTAAGACAAAATACGCTGGGGCAGAGCATGTGGTTTTCCTCTGACAGGAGGTTCTCCTCGACAAAGCTGCATTATTCGCATCAATTGGACTGGCTTAATCGCTGTGCAACATCGCTTTCGCCGATGCAGATGTAAGTCCTTCCACACTGCCAAAGCAAAACAACGGTTGCTCAGATGCACTTTGCCTCGGAGAACCTCCTGTCCGAACTAACTCTTTACAAGCAAATTTCGAAAGTACCATTTTCCCGGGCTATTTCTGGCAAATCATAAGTCTGCTTTTTCCCGATGGAGAGTGGGTCACCGCAATCCGGGAGAATATCTCTTGCAAGCGCTCTAGGCCTCCCTGAACAAATTCACGGGCATCAGCGGAACCCATAGTATACAACCTCATATAGAAAAGCAGCCTGAGGAGAGGACGGCTGGGCACCTCGTGCTCCATGAGTAAAACAAGACCGTCGGGGTGCATCACCCGCTTCATTTCCTCTAAAGCTTGCTGCCGTGCTTTTCCCTTGAGTTCATAGAGGGCGTGAGAACAGCTAACCACGTCGAAGCTACCATCTGGAAAGGGCAGTTGCGCTGCATCGCCTTCGACATAAACCGTTCGGCCGGCCGCACTCTTCTCCTGTGCTTGGCGCAGCATGCCGTGGGAAAAATCATAACCCACCAGGATGGCATGGGGATAGCGCTCAGCAAAGGCTAGAATCACAGATCCTGTGCCACAACAGATGTCCAAAATGCGGTGAGGGTGCTTGCCTTTACTCTCTACCGCATCTACCAGAAAATGCCGGGTATCGTCTTCGTCTCGCCGGGCATGAAGCCGGATGAAACCGTCATAGCAATGGGAAAATAGGTCGTAGTATTTCCTTCTTCCTGCTCGCAAGGGAGACACTTTGAATCATCCTTTTACTTTACTAGCCCCGAAGATAAAATCTTCAACAAAAAATTATTCCACCACCCAGACAGTGCAGTTCCGCGCATGGGTTACAATCTTGCTGGAAATACTGCCGAAGATAAACTCTTCAGTTCGAGAAAGACCTTGCCTTCCCACTACGATAGTACCATATTCTCTCTCATCTCGCTCTGCCAGGATGCACTCCGCCATGGATGGGCAGTAGCGAGTGGGAGAGCGGACTGAAACGTATTTGGGGTCAAAGCCTGCTCCGATCAATATTTGGCGATACTCCTCCAGAATAGCATCAATCCTTACTTTGTACTTGCTGAGCCATTTTCCCTTTTCAGTTGCCGTCAGAAAGAAGTCCTCTTCTGGTAAAGGGATCACGTGCAGGATTGTCACCTCAAAACCTTCTACCCCGCCAAGAAGTTCAGCCACATAGGAGACCGCACGCCGTGCATTTTCTGATTCGTCGACGGCAATGAGGATGTACTTGTTGGAAAGCTTCTTGTCAGCAGTCATAGATTCCCTCCTTTAATGCCGGTAATGCCGGGATCAATTTCCCAGTGATAACCTGGTGAGGGCGACCCCGGCAGAAGCACGGCGGGATCAAGCAGCATTCCTGAGCTCTTCCAAGTCCTCCAGTAGCTGTGCCGTGTTTTCATAAAACCAGGTAGTACCTTTGGAAAAATGCATGAGCACTCGATTCAGGGAATCAGGGACGTAAGGGTAGATTTTCTTTAGATTGACCACTCGATTGGTAAAAACCATATTCAGATCGTCCTCATTCACTCGGCTCAGAGCTGGATGGCCCTCATGCTTGAGGTCTCGTAGTAGCAAATCTCCCTTTCCCACCAGAAATACCAGAACATTGCCTAAACCAAAAAGATCGTAACCATATATGTTCTCCCGGTGGCGATAGTTGATGTCAAAGTCGATCCAGCGGTAATGCCCGCTATCCGAGTCTATGAGAATGTGGTCTCGTCGAATGTCACCATGCTTTTCTCCGTGTTGGTGGAGAAAGTAAATTGCCCGAATGCAGTCCATATAGTGATCGAGAACTTGGGGGAAGTGCTGGTGAAAGTAGGTCTCATGATCCATATCCATGCGTTGTATATGAAGAGAAAGGGGGTCGCCTTTGATAAAATCAAGCACCCGGACGAGGTTACCCCTTGCATCTTTGACGGAAAATCCGTGCATAAAATTGTGAGAGTCGGCGACTAGGTCCAGAATACGAGCCTCCTTTCTGGGGCTGCGCAAACATTCAAACTCGATGTCGCCGATTTTAGCCACAAATTTTTCACGGAAAACAAGCTTGAGTATCTTTAAACTGCCGTTGGTCAAATCAATGGCCCGTTTTACCCAAAACTTGACCTCGTCTTCTAAACCAAACCGCTGCTCCTTGGCATTATGGCGAATTAGATAGGTTTTTCCGCCGAGGAAAACCACATCGTCATATTCCACCCGGAAGAATTCCGTTGTATCCCTATGTATTCGGAAACGTTTGGGAATTTTGCGTGGGGGAAGCCAGCGGGAAATCATTTCACGAAGTTCACTTTGAGAAAAAAACTTTGCCATATGTACTCTAATCTGGGGAAAACCGGGTTATTTGGAGCCGAACCACCGACTCACCTTAAGGTTTCTGGCAAGTTAATTTCGCAACCGCCGTGCCAGGTCTCGGGGAGTTCAGGTGGGAGGTGGAGTAGGCTGAGATACCTCACTCCATGGGGGATTACGGCTGGGGTGAGCCAGGGGACAGGTCTGCCCAAGGTAGCGATCTCACTACTGTGGCCGTCTTGAGAGTTGCAGTCTGGCTACTCTTCCCCCGCAACTCTGTAAGGGTTAACGATCAATACCGGGGCCTTGGAGTGCATTACTACGTACTTTGCCACCGTGCCAAAGAGGGTGTGTTCGAGCCCTCTACGGCCGTGGGTGCCCATAACAACCAGGTCTATGTTCTCATTTTTCACTGTCTTGACAATCTCTTCACCCGGGTCGCCCACGGCCACTATGCGTCTGAAACTTGGACAGTCCAGCAAGTGCTCATCACAGAACTTGTCCAACATCATTTCTAATTCCTTCAATGTCTTCTCCATGATGGTAGAGCTCGAAGTGGTCTGCTTTCGGCTACTAATGTACTGGTGTAAGTTTCGGGCCACATAGAGCAAATAGATCTCGGCGCCATACTTTGCCGCCACCGAACGGACATAGGGAAGCACCTGGAAGGAACAGCCTGAAAAATCGCTCGGATACAATATGCGGTTGATTTCGACCATAGCTCACTCCTCTTTCCTGTCCTTAGCATGAAAGATTCTTTCAGCAGGATAGTGGTGTAGTCACCCGGTAAAGCGGTTCTCTCGTGCCCTAAGCCCGCAGCCTGAAGTGTGGTGCACCAAGGGCCAAGTCTATAACCGAGGATCGATATGGCCCGGACCGCCACATTCCGGGGTGTAACAGGTGATGTTGAGGAAATCGGACTTCTCATGGCATTCGGGACAGACCTCAGGGGGAGCGGGCGCTGTGATGGTATATCCACAGCTGTGGCACTTCCAGTAGGTCAAGCCGCAACCTGGACAAATATCCCCGACAAATTTACCTTCAGAGGTGTAACCACACAGGGCACATTGCATTTCTCTCTCTTTCTGTTGCATCTGCTTGCCTCCTTCTTTGTATTACTTGCTTAGGTAAGATAGCTCCATGAGAGCCAATAACACTGCTTTCAAAGGTTGAACACTTGGGTGCTTTGCTCAAGAGATCCTTGTTCCCTTTTTATTCGGATTCCTTTTTTTGCTCCAGGTTGCACCATCCTCCTTTAGCTGCCAGCAGCCTTGCGCCGCCAAATCCTTTGACGGGTCGACATCGCAATCGCATATCCAGGGGCTGCCTTCGCCATCCACTACTACCTTCATGGGGCGAGATCTGCTGGGGTTTTCTTTCAAGGAAATTTCACCAGGGTTTTTCTTATACTGTCCGGATTTTTTCATTTGTTCTTTAACCTTTGGCTCTGTTCCACCTCCCAAGTCTCAGCAAGGGAAAGATCATCAGTTATTCTTTCTAAAGCACCACCATCCTTCCTGAGGGTCTTGTTAAGATTCTCCAGACCCATGTCCCCCATTGGCTAAATTTCGCAATTGCTGTGCCAGCCGTCCCCTTGGGTGAATGGATAAGAGATGATGGCGAAAATACCAAGGGACAAGCCCGATTGCGGCTGGAGGCCCAAAGGGGAGGCCTCAAAAAAGGTAGCGAGATGACTACTGTGTGAGCCTCGTGGGTTGCACAGAGGCTACTCTTTCGAGGGGATCCCGGGTCTTTGGGCATCTGGGTTATCTTGGCGTCTCATGCCACTCCGCTCCGGAGAAGATCACCTGTTGCTGGCCATAAGATGGCTGAAGGCAGATTCTATCGATTCCTTTGCTAAATCCTGTCCTATGAAGATCAGGAAGCGGTCTGTCAGATTAGGGTTGTTGAACTCGGATAACTCGAATCGACCCCCCACGTACTGAAAAAGCAGGGGCTTGTTGGTGTCATTGAAATCAGCGACTCCCTTTATCCGAAAGACATTGGGGGGGAGGGATTCTATTGTCTCCAGGAACCGGTCTCTATCCAATCCCTGCGAAAAAGAGATCTTATAGGTCGAAAGGCCATACTCCTCGTGGGAAGGGTGAATCTTCAGCTCTTCTCCCCGGCATCCTTTTTGACCGGTGATCTCTTTGCTGTTCTGGGGATCAGCGGTATAGAGCAAAGCAGGATTCATATCTCCTTGCTGGGTGGTTATTATGGGAGCGGTGGGATTGATTTGTCTTAATCTGTTCTTTACTTCCTGCAACTGCACTTCATCCAGAAGATCTTTCTTGTTTAGTAACAATAAGTGGGCAGCCTTTATTTGCTCTGTGGCCACCTCACATTCTGCCAGGGATTTTTCCACATTCTTAGCGTCAACAATTGTGGTCACCGAGTCAAATCTGACTAGGTCTTCCACTTCAGCTAATTCTTCGAGGAGGTTGTAGGGATTGGCCAGCCCGGTGGTCTCTAGGACGATGTAGTCAGGATGAAAGCTAGACAAAATCTGCTGTATCGCATTCTTCAGGCTGCCAACAAGGGAGCAACAGACACACCCTTCATCGATTGCCATTACCGAGTAATCGTGATCCAGCAGCCTACCATCCAGGCCAACCTGGCCAATTTCGTTTTGAATAATGGCCACAAAGCGATTGAACTGAATCTGATATTCGATAAAGTGCTGCAAGAAGCTTGTCTTACCGGAACCGAGAAAGCCAGTGAGGACAATCAACTGAGGTCTGTCATCAATACCCAGAATTTGTTTATCAAGCGTTTTATAATCACTTATTTTATGGGCATTCCACCAAAGTGCGTCCTTATAATCCTCTGGTATTTCATCACCTTCCTGCCAGACGAGGGTTTTCTCAGGATATTTTTCCCGGTTAAGCTTTTGTTTCATGTAGCCAGCAAAATCTGCTCTTCCATAACCCAGATACAAATATTCTCTCTGTGCATCTTTTGATGGGGCCTCCCAATAATTGCCGGCGGAATCATAGATAACTTCAGTTCCCGGTTTGCTTATATGGTTCAAATAGACAGGCGGTTCCTCGAGATTAAAGGTAAAAGAAGCAGCTAGGACGTGATAGAAAGGGAGGGCAGTGCTGTAGGAAGGCAAATCTTGCTCATAACAACCAGGTGCAACCAGTTCAACCGTGCCCTCATCCTGAGAGAGGAATATCCCGTCTCTTGCAATAACACGCTGTCTCGAGATGCTTTCCAGACCAAGTATGAGTGCGCCTTCTCTCTTATCTACAGCCAGATTTATTTCGGCGACATTGAAGAGTTCGCAAAGATGAGGGTGGGACAAGAAATTTCTTACCTGCCCAAGGTAATTATCCTCCTGGGTATAAATGCCAGCCTGCAAGGAAAATAACTCAACCAGTTCCTCCTCTGGGTCCGGAAAATAGTTCAGTCGAAATCGACCAGTCACCCACTCGTCAACCTTTTCCAGCCTGTCAAAGTAGATGCCAAACACGCCGGAAGCCCCCTTGATTTTGGCTGTCCAACCCTCTACCTCAGAAGAGGAGTTTTTCAATCCGCGCCAACCAATCACATGGCGCACACCGGGCACAAAATTCGTGCGCACCATTAGATCTCGGATTAATTCCTGCATGGTTGTTTCGGGGGAGGAATTAATACCAGTTGGATGTAGTTTTCCTAAGTTCATCTGCGGACCGTCAATTATTGGCTGCCTTCGCCTAAACTCACCCTTGAGTATGTAACCCCATGACAAACGTTAGCAGCTGTTATACCACTCGATTTATTTTGACCATCGACTGGAGGAGATGGCCTTGCCCACCTCCTCCAGTCGTAGAAGCTATCCGTCAAGCCTGTGGTTAAACGCCGAAACTGATCTTGTCACCATTTCCCAGATAGGCCGTATCCTTGGAGCGGAAACGGGCTGAACCCCTTACCACCGGATAGCCTGCGGCGATGAATTTCTTGGCACAAAGTATACCGGTGCAGTGATTACAGCCGATCTTTTCAAAGCCATATTTGCCAAGGGAAATCACCAGATCGTCGTACTTGGGATCCCAGTCCTCGAAGGGTGAAATATGGAGGCCACCATAGACACCATACAAGTTATCATTTTCGTACTTGATCTCTCGATATGCGGTTTCGGCAAACTGAATGATACTTTGATGGCAGCAGCCGGTGACACTCACCAGTCCCTTGTCTTTGATGTTGAAGTACATGGATTGTTCCCCATAGACACGACAGATAATTGGGATGGCAAATACAAAAGAGGCCATGCCGGGAATGTGCTTTTTCAAACCAGGTTGAACCTTAATGAGCTCGCCTTTATGACCCGAATCCTTAACGTACTGCAGCCCTTCAGGATAAAAGCCTTCAGGGACATACATGGTAATGGTCGGGTCGTATTTCAAGGTTACCGGCAAGCCCCAAAAGTGATCAAAGTGTTCATGGGAGATGAAAAGCGCCTCGATTTCTCTATTTGCCAGCATCTTATCAATGCCCTCTCTCTTGAAGCACTCATCGGTCCACTTGTACGACCAGCCTGTATCGAGGAGGTATTTGTGTTTTTTGCCGTTTAGTTCCTCCACTTCCAGTAGGGCGGCATAACCTCCTGCATTACGAGGATTCACAGAATTGGCTACAATGATATCCCATGCCTCTCCCAGCCTGTCAGGCAGCAGATGCTTTATCTTGGCAATGCCCTTTTCATAGGAGCCCTTACCGAGGCCGGAGCCATCACCAAAGGGCGGCCAGTTGTAGTCATACTGGTTCACCAGTAAGCCACCGGCACCTTTGATATCTCCCATGAGGGTGGCGTTATCGAACCAGCTGGTCTCGCTAATGTTTGCAATCTTGAGGCTTTTACATACACCAATATCAGCCAGCTTCCTTTCTACTTTGGCAAAATGCCTTGTGCGCCATGGGGAGTAAGAATAAATCCCCATGGTGGCTAAGGCGCCACCTGCCAACCCCATGGCTGCACCTTTGAGAAAGTCGCGGCGGCTGGTTTTAGCTTTGTCTTCAGCCATTTTCTCCTCCTTATCTCAAGGGGCAGGTCAAATTACCCACCTGCTACTTGATGATGGTTATGGCATCGAAAAGGATGGGAAGTACCCATACGGTTACAAAAAAGAGCGCGACCCCGGCCACAGCGCCAACGCCAACACCCCAACCAAGGGCTGGATTCCATTTTACCTCCCTGATCATGGCTTCGTGTTCTGCATGATCCCGGGCAATTTCATCCGCGGTCTTGGGTACCATCTTCCACCCGGGCCAGTTATCCATGAACCAGTGGTGTACAAGCCAGATGTTAATTAACCAGATGGTCGGTATCATTGGGAACTGCTGTGGATGGGAGAAACCTTTTTGGGTGCCGAGGAACAGATGTGAAGTTTTGTAATAGAAGATGTAAAGAAGAGTGGCAGCAACGATGGTAATCCCTGTTCGGACCAGGACGTTAACAGGGAGGCTGTATTTCTTGGGCCAGTTTCCACAGTAGAATGTGACGAACAGAGCAGGGACCAGGAAAAATACCGCCATCTCTCCAACGTGCAACCAGCGCCAGTCAGGGGCAAAAGCTCGACGGGTGCCGCGAATTGCCGGCCCCCAAGTGAGCTCCTGGGCGAAGTAGAGAAAGAAATGCATGGCAAAGGCAATGGCGATGATACCGAAGAAGGCCACAACTCGGCGAAGATTGTTCCTCTTGATCAGACTAAAAGGATAACGTTCCCAGATGGTTTCAGTCAGCCAGACCGAGACCGTGCAGCACATAATCCACGAGACATGAAAGTTGCCTGATACGGTGTTGGCAAACTTCTCCCAATAGGGCGGTGCGATTGAGGTGAAGTACTGCCAGGGATAGTACAAGATCCCCATGTGCGAATGCATGGTCATGAAGTAGATGAGTGTACTCAGAAAGAAGGTCATGATCCAGATACTGATACCCTTTGCCGGTTGTCTCAAATCCTGCCACGGTGCTTCTTCACAGGCTACAATCCAGGCCGGACTCAGCCAGGAAGCAATGGCTGCGAACATGAGGCAGGCCAATGCGGCGTATTCAATGGCAAAAAATTCCGTAATACCCGGAAGTTTGAGTAACTCTTTTGGATTAAAGTAGGCCAAGCCATAGTGTCCCAAAAGGGCTTCGAAAAACCCCTTGATGAGCAGCAAAAGAACTACAACCGATACTGCCGTGAGTACAATTCCTTTTAAAAGAGGATGGGTTTTTTCCAGCCATCGTCTACGAAAGGGCCAATATTGGAAAATATAGGCCATCCAGATAAGAACGATGAGCCACCAACGGGTATACATGTAGCCAACGTACGGGGTATACATGCGCATCCAGCCGCGGGGGTCCTGGAAGATCCACCATGTGGCGTAAAAGATAGCAAGGGTGAATAACAGGCAGACAATGGCGGGAATCGGCCCTTGCCATCGCTTCACCAGCTTGCGCTCTTCCAAGTAATTTGTGCCAAATCTTTCCATTTCCATGGTTCTCTCCTTTCTTATTGAGAAGCTCTGTGACTATGCTTTCCCATAACTCTCCTCCTTTTAAAAAGTTGATCTGACCTTCCTCTAGCCCGGATATTTCATGAATGACTTGCTCCGACCACGGATATGGCCATCCTTCTCTCCGAGCTGTAGGCTCTACGAGCCGGAAGCCTGGCGTCCTCGGGTGTCGGCTCCTGCGACGCACCGTTGAGGTACGCCTCGGAACCAACACCCTGCGGTTGCCAGGTGGCACAACCATCTTCGTGGTCTCGCGACAGCAATTTATGAAATATCCGGGCTAGTACCTTCAAAGAAATATGGGACCGAGTGATATGTAAAACGGCTGGCCTAATCCTCGAAAAAATCAGGAAGCATTGCCGCCGTGACTCCCGCTTTTTTGGCGCTGCTCTTCCATATTTTCATAGATGGCCCGTAAGAGTTTCTCCTGACCAATCGACTCGGGGTCGAGTCCCAATCGCTGTGCCTCCTGGCGGAGAAATTGGGGTGAGAAGTCAGAGGCAATGGTGAGGTAGTCTAAAAAGCACTGAGTTTCTTGGTGAAGGGGGGACGAATCTTTCAGATCAATATTCTTCGCCAGAATGCGAAAACATTGCCGCAAGGTTTGGCGCAGAAATTGTTTTCTGGAATAAGGAGTCTCCATGGGGGAAGCACTCATTCCGTGCAGGAGCAACCAAAGTGGAGTCTTTGGTTCAAAACTTTGTTTCTCCATACCGCAACAAGCGTACCAATTCTTCAAGGGGGCCCTTTGATCCATAGTGCAGGTGCAATTCCTTTCGACACGCGGAGTTGCAAATGGCGGAGAAAAAAACAGAGACCATCAAATTGGTGGTTTAGGGTGGCAGGTTCACTACTCTTGAAGTTTTTTGGGTTGCATAAAGGCTACTGAACCCTAAGACGAATGTCATTAATCAGTGTCCATCCTGCAGCTACACCTTATCATTCTGCGACCCTTCGACAGGTTCCGTCTACAAGGTTCTCCGGCGAGAGGCTCGGGCCGATGGTCTTTTCACCCGAAGTCCTCAGGTCGAGTCCCTCGGGATAAACTCAGGGAAGAGTCTCCAACTTTGCTCCTCCATTCTCAGTACGGGAGGTGCTTACAAGGCGGTTTTCCCACCAGGCAAAATGTTTGGTTGAGCCAAGGGTCTCCCGAGTTCTGCTGCCGGGATTCCCCTGGCTGCAAAAGATGGTTGCACTGTTGCAATGATCCTAATTGCTTAATATAATTAATTAATATTTTTCCATTTGGAAAGCATTCCTGATAAACCCCCTTCTTTTCCTAGGTCGTTATTTTAATTTTACCTATAAACTTAGTAATAACGAGAGCTTAATGCGCCCTAAAACCACTGGCATGATAGTTGCCATATTTTATAGTTGAACCTGACGGCAGGTGAGTTGGGCAGAGGAGATAGTTTGATCCCAAGGAAAAGGGCGGTGCAGAGAAAGCTTTGGGGAAGTGAGCGCTCCGCAGGAGACCAGATTGGACACCCAGGAGAGAAAATTTTTGATTGCGGTGGATGGATCACCCCATTCTCTTAATGCTGTTGCCTATGTAGCTCAATACTGTGGACCAGCAGACATAAAGGTGAATCTTATGCATG
>JAJDNT010000301.1 GCA_022340515.1 Deltaproteobacteria bacterium | reverse complement strand
TGGCCTTCGGCATGGAGAGGCAGCTAATGGGAAGATTCCCCGTAAAGGTTGTCTACGAAGGACTGACTACTCAGGACCTCAAAGACATATTGAGCAAGAGCGCCGGCAGCCCCTTGTTGGCCTACGCCAGCGACCTCAAGGCCTGGGGCATCGATTTGCAGTTCAGCGATGAAGCCCTTGCCGAAATTGCACTACGTGCCCAGAGGGAGGGGACAGGAGCACGGGGTTTGATAAGCATTCTTCACCGGGTATTGTTAGAGGATATGTACAAGCTTCCTGGCAGCTATACTGGTGAATTCGCTGTGGATGGCGATTATGTGAGGTCAAGACTGCAATGAGATTCAGAAGCCTTTCAGAGCTTGAACGGCCCGAACCGAAACAAGTGATCCTGGCGACCATGCCGCAACAAATCTCTATGGCTTTATATGCCAAGGCTAAGGCTTTCAAGATCAATGAGTTGGTTCGGGAGATACACCAAGAGAGTTATGAGTGGTATGGTTTCACCATTGCAGACAAAGACAATCCCGAACTTATAATAGATATCGGCTTGCCCAAAAACGATCAGAACCTCCAAGACTTTACCACCTTAGGTCCTGAAAGGATAGCTGAGTTTCATGAATCCCTGCCGGAGGAAGCCATTATAAACGGATGGATACATTCCCATGGCGCTCTCAAGTATAAACATTTCTCCCACACCGACGAGGAAAACCAGGCCACGGTTCTGGATTTTGTCACTGCCCGTCTGAGATGGGTTGTGGCTAAAAAGGAAGTTCCAATTCAGGATCTAAATTTTTTGGTGAAAGGCGAGTTCGAAGAGAAAGATTTGGGAAAAGGCAGTGTTTCCATCATAACCGACGGGGTAATCTCCGAAGCAACAATAATGGAGACAATCTACGGCGGCTTTTGTTACAGCATCGTCATTGACGATGAAGGTTGGCACGAACAAGAGATCCACTATAAGGAAAGGGGAGTACTTTCTGGACATCGGACCGTGAGCAAGCGGAGCGCAGATATTGTCTTCATAGACACCGGCAGATCTTTGACTGAAGCTGACATCGCCCTACTCAGTGACGAGGTTGAGGAAAAGGTACAGCCCAACCTCAATCCACCCCCCGAGATCATTGAGAGAATGTAGGCTGGGCGAAGCGCAGTGCGCTTCGCCCAGCAGGCAGCAGGCAACAGGCAGCGGGCAGCGGCAAGGAACAGGCAAAAAAGCCATGTATTCTGTGGATGATGAAATAACCCCGGTCTATCCGGTTATGGAAAAGAAAGTACCCCTCGAAGAGCGCTTTGACCGACAACTGCGTATCCGGGGCTGGGATCAAAATGCACTCAATCAGGCAAAAATAGGAGTAGTGGGAGATGATGATCTTCTGGCGTCATTGTACATAATGTCGGCAGCAGCCCTAGGTATCAACCATATAGCTGTTGTCGCACCCGTATTGGACAAAAACCTCATTAAGGTGGCAAAAAGAATAAATCCTCGACTCAGTTTGGTCCATCTGCAAGGGTTTTACTCCCATCCACTAATTGATGATATTTTCAATGATTGTAAGATATTAGTAGATCTGTGCCATTATGGTCTAGCAAACAAACTTTTGCTGGAAAAGGGTTACAAGGAAAACATCCCCGTAGTCAGGGGTTTCGCCTATGAGGAGAACGGCAAGGAAGGCTTCAGGACATTTACTTACTTGCAGGGACGAGAGTGGCAGGAATTATACCAGCTGATCTGTTCCAACAGCTTACCCCGAGATCATTTTGATGATGGTGTTTTGGACATTATTGTCTCTGGTATAGCCTTGGAAGAGACCAAGAATCTTCTAATGCATGGCAAGGTATCCGCCAGCATAATTTCATATGAAAGAGACAAACTCGAAGTTCCAGCAAGGGACCAGAAAATACTGGTGACTGGCTCTGGGGCCCTGGGGGTTTTCCTGGGTCTCGGACTTGCTTATACGGGATTTCATCAAAGCACCTTCATGGACCCGGATGTGGCTGAAACTACAAATTTGAATAGACAGATTCTATTCTACGATGCCGTTGGCAAGAGCAAAGCTGAAACATTGGCGAGAAGGCTGAAAAACTCATTTGGTCTAAAGGCCGACTCATGGATTGAATACTTCAAGAGACAGACAGATATTTCATCCTACGATGTTATCTTCGATTGCGTTGACAATTTTGAAACAAGAATCGTTATGAGTGAGAAGTGCAAAGACGAGAAAAAGACTATGATCAGTGGCGGAACTAACGTGGATGCAGGACAGGTAGTTGTTTACCATCCGGCAAAAAATAAAGAAACTCCTGCGGAGCTACTGGGACTGTACGACATTGTTGATGAGCGCAATGTTGACTCACCAGAAAGGGTCAGAGCCTCCTGCAAATACCGGCCTGACCCATCTGTTATCATGACCAATCAAATCATCGCAGGATTCATGGTCGATTCCTACCGAATCCTTGTAGCCGGCCAGGAGCCCAAAAACATCTTCTATGACTCCAAAAGGGATGGGAGGATGTGAGGGATTAATGGCTGCTGGCGACATAGATTTTTGCAGGTCCAACCTCTGATATCTCATTTTTGACCATATGGTAACCTAAATCAATGTAGGCTTCAAATTGTTCGGGAGTATAGTCTTGATCAAAGGTAGTATATTGGGGAAATTCACAACCAAAAATAAGCTCGCCACAATTGTTATTCACTTTACTTTCTAGATAATACTGAACCAGTTGATCACCATAATATTCACGAGCATCTTTATAAATTTCAGCTTTTGAATCAGTCGTGGGAAAGCCATAAAATTTACCATCATCTATGGACATTTTGATATAAGTAACTTCAATTTTTCTCTGTTCAATAGTGTTATCTGGCATCCTAAATGGAAAATATGAAATTGATCCATGTAAAACAGGAGCGGAACAGTCAAAGTGACTTTTAGTGTTGGACTTCTCAAGTGGTGGGGAAAATTCGCTGCCGTAGCTGGCATGCAATATGTTGTTTCTCTCCGCCACTTCTTCTTCTTTTAGAAATCTGTCAATTTCCTCGATCTCGAGTTCAACCTG
>JAJDNT010000295.1 GCA_022340515.1 Deltaproteobacteria bacterium | reverse complement strand
CATGCTTGTCTGTGACGATGCTGATCTATTTCGGGCAACTTCAGGAGCTGTGTGGGCAGGGTTTCAAAACAGCGGCCAGTCCTGTGGTGGTGTCGAGCGAATATATGTGCATGAAAAAGTTTACCATTCATTTCTTCAGCTTCTCAAGAAAAAGGTTGAAGCTTTACGGGTAGGCTTTGATGTAGATTTCGCGGTGGACATTGGAGCCATGACTACCGAAGGCCAGGTTTCCATCGTTAAAAGTCATCTCGAAGACGCATTGACCAAGGGAGCTGTGGTTTACGCTCGATCAGTTCCAGCGGAAGGCAAAGGTTCGAAGACCATTGTCCCAGTCCTGGTTTTGACTGAGGTCAACCATAACATGTTAATCATGCGGGAGGAGACCTTTGGTCCCCTGGTGGGAGTAATGAAGGTAAAAGATATGGAGGAAGCCGTTGTTCTCGCAAACGACTCGCACTTTGGTCTCACCGGTTCAGTATGGTCAAAAAATAGAAGGCGGGCTGAGACATTGGCAAGGCAAATTCAGGCCGGGGTGGTTACGATTAACGATCATTTAGTCAGCCATGGCATGGCCGAAACTCCCTGGGGTGGGGTAAAAAAATCGGGAATTGGGCGTGGTCATGGTGCCATTGGCTTTGATGAGATGAGCCAACCACAGGTGATAGTCCATGATATTTTGCCCTTTGCCAGACAAAATATCTGGTGGCACCCTCACGGAAAGAAAATATATGAAGGTCTTTTGGGGGCAATGAGATTTCTTTACGGCAGGTCCATTCGCCAAAGGGCTAAAGGTTTTTACCATTTGCTCAAAATCCTACCTAGATATTTTTCGACACGAGCATAAAAATTAGGAGGTGAGATTTATGGCCAGAAGGGTGGTGAGAAGCTCCTGTCGCGCTTGCCACGGTGGTTGCGGAGTTCTGGTTGGAGTGGAAAACAACAAGGTCACCAGTATAAAGGGCGACCCAGATTGCCCGGTGAACAGGGGGTGGTTGTGTATTAAAGGGAAAAGGTACCACACCATCACCCATCATCCCCAGAGGCTAACTGATCCTTTAGTGAAGAGAAAGGGTACTTGGGAAAAGATATCCTGGGAAGAAGCTTATGACCAAATAGCTCATCGGTTTCTTCAAATAAAGGAACAACGGGGGCCGGAATCTCTTGTATTGGGATACGGAACCGGTCGCGACAACGAATCCTTCATCTACCGCTTTGCCAATACCTTTGGCACCCCAAATGTACTCACCGCCGGGCACATGTGCTATGGGCCGCGCATTGCCACAGGAATCACCCTCTGTGGCAACCTGCCGGTTGTGGATTACGAGGGCAAGCCCGCTTGCGTAATGGTCTGGGGAGCCAACCCCCTCGTTTCCCATCCCGACGAATACAAGGGTCTCTACCTGGCTCAAGCCATGAAAGATGGGGCGAAGATTATCTGTGTTGACCCGCGACGCTCCACGGTGGCCAAACAATCTCACCATTGGCTTCAAATCAGGGCTGGAACAGACGGTGCTTTGGCCTGGGGTATGATAAATATCATAATTGACCAGGGGTTAGTCGACCAAGAGTTCGTAGAAAACTTTGTTTATGGCTGGGAGGAGTTTTGCCAGCGGGCTCAACAGTATCCCCTTTCCTGGGCGGCAAATAAGACGGGCTTAAGAGAAGAGGAAATCAAGGCTGCTGCTGAGGTCTTTGCTACCACCAAGCCGGCAGGCATCCACTGGGGCGTAGCTTTGGAGCAGTCCAAGAACTGTGTGAACACAATAAGCCTGTTGATTTGCTTAATGGCCATGACTGGAAACCTGGATCGACCTGGTGGGAGCGTTTTTTATCCTAGTCCACCGGTGATAAACGCCTCTCACCTAGGAGCGCACCGAATCTTGCCGAGGGAGGCCCGTAAGAAGCGGTTGGGTGGGAAGATGTTTCGCCTGGCTGATCGCATCGGCGTGATCAATCCGAAGGCTGTTTGGGATGGTATAGTCGATGAAAAGCCCTATCCGGTCAAGGGGCTGTATCTGATCAGCACCAATCCACTGATCTCAAGAGCTAATTCCAGGGAGGTCAAGGCAGCCCTGGAAAAGGTGGATTTTTTGGTGGTGCAGGACTTTTTTCTCACTCCCACCGCCCGGGAGGCGGATATAGTGCTCCCTGCTTCCACCTGGCTGGAACACGACTATGTTGCCGATCTGTGGAAGCGCCACGGCTTGGTGGTAGCTCGCCAAAGAACTGTAAGAGTCGGCCAGGCCCGATCAGATTACGCCATTTTGAATGAACTGGGGAAGCGGTGCTCTGACCCTGTCCATTGGTGGCCTTCTGTTAAAGATGCTCTCAATTACATACTATCCCCTTCTGGTTTGAACTGGGAGGGGTTTTGCCAGCGTGGCTATTTACAGGGCGAGAGGAGTTTTCTTAAATATCTAAAAGAAGGCTTCAGCACGCCAACGGGAAAGGTGGAGTTCTACTCCACGGGCATGAAGAAATTGGGCTATGATCCCCTGCCGGGCTTTTTCGATCCCCCGGAAAGCCCCTGGAGCAGTCCGGAGCTATTGGTAGACTATCCCTTTCAACTCATAACTGGTGCTCGCATCCCCTTTTTTTTCCACACCGAGAACAGGTTACCCGGGCCACTGCGGAGCAAACGCCCCGATCCCTTGGTGGAAATTCATCCAAAGCTAGCCAGAGAAAAGGGAATCGCTCAGGGGGACTGGATAGAGATCAGCTCACCCCGTGGCACTGTGATGCAAAGGGCTGTTCTCACGGAACGGGTTCCGGAAAACGTAGTTGCGGCGGATCATGGGTGGTGGTTTCCTGAGGAGAGTGATGATCTTGGTTGGGATCGCTCCAACGTTAACATTCTCACCGATAACGCTTATGGAGGCTGTGATCCGGCTATGGGTGCTACCAATCTACGTGTCCTCCTGTGCAATGTGAAAAAAGCAAATGGCAGGGGTTGAAGAAGCATAGTAGCCCGAACATTTCATGAATTGCTGGCGCCAGGCCGCGAAGATGGGCTTGCCACCGGACAACCGCAGGGTGTTGGATCCGAGACGTACCTTAATGGTACGTTGCAGGGTGAGCTTGTCCTGAGCATGGCGAAGGAACACCCGAGGACGGCCGGGAGGATGGCCATATCCACGGTCGCAGCAGACTATTGATGAAATGTTCGGGCTAAAAGTAAAATCTAGCTCCCACAGCCCCTTCCATATCGAATTCCGTGTCTGGAGATACGTTGAATATGGGGACTATTTCTGCAAATACGTCGAAAGGAACACTCTTAAATAGATGTTCTACTCCCAAGGGAAAGCGAAAACCAGCCTTGTTGTCTTTATGGTCTCGAAATACAGCTCTGGTGCCAACGCCTAAATATATGGGTGTCTCTCCCGTGCCAGAATCGATCAAAGAATAAATGTGATAGAGGTAATCAGCGTAGATATGAAAGTCGTGGTCACTATCTGGCGACCACCCAAACCCCGCATCGAGAGCGTTATACTTATCGAGAAAGTATTTACCATTCAAGCCTGTTGGCACGCCCAGGGTAATTCCCAGGCCGAATTGCTCGTCGGCCGTCGCAGTTCCCAAAAGTAGGAGAACCGTAATACTCACGATCATGATGCCTTTTACAATCTTGATCATCTTAGCGCTCCTTTTCTTGGATTCGGATGTGATGCTCAAAGGAAGAAATGGGTCTTCGTCCGGCCTGTCTATGCCAATAGCTGCTCTGCCCTTTTCATCAGCTTACCGATAGCCATCCCTTGGGGACATCCCCTTTCAGCTAAGGAATAGTCCAAGCTCCCAATACGAGCGCGAACTTGAGATGGGAGCTGTCCATAAAGGGAACGGGCACGACAGCGATCTCCATAGCTTTCAAAGTACATAAGATATCTCATCACCGTGGCCACCGGCACTGCTCCAGCCAGGGCATTCTCACAAATATTGCTGCAGCCCGCACAGTAATTGGCAGCAGTCTCTTTGGCGTACTGCTCCAGCAGGCGCAAATCACCGGCCGAAAGTTTTGTTTTGTCCATGGCGGCTGCCACATTGGACATAAGGATGGTAATGTTGGGCATTTGGGAACAGATGGAGGCTATGTTCGGGTTTGTCCAAACTGCCTTTAGTTTTGCCTGGGCATCGGTAAAGCCCTTTTCAATGAAATTGTCCACTAGTTTAGTTGCACTGGAAGAGCTGAAGGACCAACCTCCCTGTGTTTTCATTGCGGTCAAGCCGATGCCGGCCTCCTTGCAGGCGGAGACGGCCTCCCTCATCTCGGTCTTGTCCATGATTCTGTAGTTATAGGTCATCATGATGCCGTCTATCCAGCCCAACTTGGCTGCCTCGAGCAGGCATTCTTCCATGTTGCTGTGAGTGCTAAATCCGAAAAATTTGATTTTCCCTTGTGCCTTGGCTTTTTGGGCCCAGGCTTCGGTACCTCGGTTGAACTCATCGATGGAGCTTATGCCGTGGACGAAGTAAAGATCGATGTAATCGGTCGTCATTCTCTCAAGGGAGCGATCCAGTAGGCGCGTCATACCACCTGGGTCCCTAGAATCGGACTTGCTTACCAGAAAAATTTTGTTCCGGGCTTCAGGGTACTTGGAGAAAAAACTACCTATTCCCCTCTCGCTTCTTCCTCCCTCGTAACAGTCAGCTGTATCCCAATAGGTAACGCCCCATTTCAAGGCCTGTCTTAGAACGAGTTGATTTGAGGGGATATCGAACATGCCACCAAGTGAAAGGATTGAGACATCGACTCCAGTTTTCCCAAAAGGCCGAGTTGGAACCACAACGAGTTCTGAACCAGTTGTTCCACTTATATTAGCAAGAGTCTCGCTTGCTTTTAGAAAAGAGCCTGCACTGGCTGCGCCAGCCATTTTGAGAAAGTCTCTTCGCGATAATCCATTTTTTTTCTTGGACATGCGTTTTTCTCCTTCAAAGCAAAGCGCTAAGCGCAGAGCGCATAGCGTCCAAATTTTGAATTTCGAATGTCGAATTTCGAAATTGCAAATCCGAAATCCGAAATAATCTGTCCTCTGTTCTCTGACCTCTGACTTCTACCTCCATGCCCTATGCGCTTTAAGTGCCGCGCGGCAAGAGCATTGACCTGCCTGGGCTTCTAGATTCATTCTCCGCCGTCACCCGTATGGCCCGCTTGCCACTCACCGGGCATTCGTGCTCGCAAATACCGCAACCGATACAGAGCTTCGGGTCCACGTAAGGTTGTTGTAGTCTCACCTGTACTGAGAGGTAACTATCGAGATCTGGCGCCTCATTGGGTGCGATACTATCAGCAAGGGTTATAGTATTTTTCGTGTTCTCCAATATTCGCCAGCGTCGCTGCCGGCCGTTTTTGGTGGTCATGACAAAGTAGTCCCCTGTAGCCAGTTCTCCTGGCTCTAGGGTGCTGTCCGCTAGCTCGAGGCGCTGTCCGGCAACCTTCACAAGAGTAAATTTGCCCTCTCTCACAGTGCTAAAATACTCTCGGGTAAAAATCGCTTTTGGGCTCACGGGGCAATTTTCCTGGCAGACAATACAAGGCCTGTCCATAGCCCAGGGAAGACAGCGGCCCCGGTCAACAAAGGCGGTTCCCAATCTGATGGGCCCAACTTGGGAAAATTGCCCTTTTCCAAGTTTTTCCTCCAAACTGATGGGCCGAATTGCAGCAGTGGGGCAGATATGGGAACAGGCGGTACAATTAAGTTGGCAGCCACTGGTGCCTATACGGAAATTGAGGACGGGACTCCACAAACCTTCTAGGCCGCTTTCCAGACCGGCGGGATGAATTATGTTGGTGGGACAAATTCGCATGCACTGACCGCATTTAAGACAACGACTGAGAAAATCAGGCTCAGCTAAGGCGCCAGGAGGACGGATAACAGAAGATTTCCAGTTGGGCCCTACTAAACCTCCCAGACGAACTACAGGTATGACCACCGCGCCTGAGAGAAAAGAGACGAGGAATCCCCGCCGGGAGAGATCAGGCAAAGCAACCTCCCCGGTTTCAGAAATGGTTGTCCTGTAGCCCACAAGGTTGTGTGGACAGCCCTCGAGGCAGTTCATGCATAGGACGCACTCACTTATTCGTATTTTTTCTGCTGGCTGGCAGGCTCCCTCACAATCAACGTCACAGAGATGGCAATGGCTGCATTCGCTGCTAGTTTCAACTACTCCTATTCTCCAAAGGGAGAATGCAGACAAGACACCAAAGAGGGCTCCCAAGGGACAGACGAACCTGCAGTAGAAACGGGGGACCTTGAGGTTCAGTAAAACGGCGGTGAGAAAAATAACAGCGATAAACCATGAGCCTGAGTAATAACGCTGGATGGGTGAGATCCTCTCTGCAAGAGGTATCAGTATCAGATTGATGGAACGGTGAATCAATGGAATCGGATCGAGCAAACCTGTCTGTAACGAAGCCGCAACGAGAGAGGATGTTGGCAATAGTAAACCTAGCCCCACCCAAAGGGCTAGGAGAAAAAGCAGTGTTGCCAACGCCTTTTTGGCATCGGTTACAACTCTGAGTAGAGAAAGCAGGGCGAATCCTGTCAGACAAATAACTACCCCTATGGAAAACAGTATTGGTTTCTCGGGTACCACTCTGAGAAGACTCGATAGCAGAGAACCGGCAGCCGCAGTTAGTAAAAAGATGAGTAAGTAGTATTTGATCGACTGGCCGGGATGGTATTTGTTAAGGGCTATTTTTGCTGAGACGGCCTTGCCTCGCTTGGCGAGATATCCGACGAAATGGTGAATGGCGCCAAAGGGGCATACCCAGCTGCAGAAGAACCTCCCCAATAATATAGTCAGAGTGACAGTTACTAAAGCCCAGAGGAGACCTTTGTAGAGGGAATTGGTGCTGAGCATGGTGGCCACCGCCACCAGAGGGTCAAGCTGCAGTAGCCAGTTGACAGGCCAGCCCCTTAGTCGCCACCACTCCACTCCCAAAGTAGTGACTGTACAAAACCAGATTAGGAGAAGGAGGAAGAAAATTTGGCTTATGCGTCTGACGGTTACGATTTTCATTGTTCAATCGTGCAAGTCGCCTGCCCGCCATCGCGAGCCTGCTCGCTCAGGCGAGGCGGGCGGGTTCAAATCGTAGAAGTTGTAGAAATCGTTGACTCGTCAATTGGTCAATTCGTCAAATCGTTAATTCGTCATTGAGGCTATTCATAACCATTTGACTATTCGACAAATTGACGATTTGACCTGATGTTAGCTGGCCGCTGTCTGCTGCCGGCTGTCTGTGCTCTATGCCCTATGCCTTTTGAGATCCTAAATCCGAAATCTCGAAGCCGTGCTAGGTGCTATCTATACGAATTGGCTTTAGTGACTCATAGTCTGCAGTTCCAACCCCGGCCGCTTCCGCCTTGGCTAAATAAGGTAGTTCCGTGGGTTTTCTCCCCAGCAAGGTGGCGCCAAAGGCATCGGCCGCTACCTGATCAGTGCTGACGATCATGGTTCCGGTCTTTTTCAAATCTCCTAGCGAGCCACCAGTGGGACCATTGGTAATCATGGTTGTGGTGCCGTCCAAGACAACCAGAGTGGGTTTGACCATGATTGCCAATTC
The DNA here is from genome assembly GCA_022340515.1 of Deltaproteobacteria bacterium. GTDB lineage: Bacteria > Desulfobacterota > Syntrophobacteria > BM002 > BM002 > BM002. The sequence continues at coordinate 3,756 of JAJDNT010000295.1, read as the reverse complement.
TTTGATTATGTTATGAATATCCTGATGAAAGACGTTGCGGCTACCGCCCAAAAGACCATACCAGTTTTTCATGGTCATGGATGCGCCACTCCGGTGGTGATCCTTCACCGGGGCGATACCTATTACTCTGTTTATCTTTTGGAATGGCTCCCAGAGGATCGGCCAGTTTCGGATCAGGACACCATTGGTGACTGTTGTGGGCTGGAAATAACTTTGCCTGGGGAGAAGAACTTTGGCTCCTGCTAATTGAGCTGCTTCTTCAATGCCGGTCAGGGAGAAACAGCTTGCAGGGTCGTTTATAGGGTTGTCAGTGACTATTACCTCGGAGGCTCCAGCTTTGTAGCACAGCCGAGCAATTTCGCCCACAAGTTGCGGGTTTGTGGTGGCAGAAAGAAGCGGGGGCGTTGCGAAAGCAGCGTTGACTTTAAGCAGCACCCTGTCACCTTGCTTAACAAAGGTTTCGATTCCCCCTAAAGCTTCTAGCCCGCGGTTGATTGTCTTTACCCGGTCCAGGCCTGAAACGATACTCATCTTGCCCCTGAGGCTGGGCATGGAGAAATCGGGAAGTGTAACTTTTGCCACTTGCTTTTCACCAGGGTGAGGACCTATTCCATCGTAAAGCCAATAACTCAAGGTGCAGGCTGCGGTTATGGTTAAACCTCCCTTGAGAAGTCGCAGAAGGAAATCCCGCCGATTGGTGCCCTCCATCATGTGATTCACTGTCCGGTCTCCGCCAACTTTTGGTTCAACATCTGGGCAAGTTCTTCCGCTGCCTGCTTATTCTCCGCTCCGTGGACTCCGGCAAGGATGCTGCCTCTGCTGAAGAAGAGTTCAAAGGTGTCCATTATTTCAACAAGCTTTGCTCCGGGGATGTTCAGGTTCGATTTCAGTTCGGTGCCACCGACTGCAGTTAAAAATGAGGTGTAGGCTTCCACCAGTCTGGCAGCTTCGGCTTGGCTCTTCCTTCGGGACAGGAATGCAGTCAGTTCTGTATCTCCCAAAACATATTGGGCAGTGAAGATTGAATCGAACTGCTCAAAGCCGAAACCATTGGAGGGTATAAGGGAGATGCTTTCCTTGCTGAGGTTTTTCTCTGGAAATAGAGCTAGTTCATTTATTTTATTGCCCTCTACTGGGGTTTTGCTGATGAAATTTGTAGCGAAGGAAAACAGCAATTCATCCATTCTTTCTTGGGCAACTGACGAAACCAACTCCAGGTAATAGGGCCCGTGAACGAGATAGAGTCCGTTTTCTGTCCCATAACCATAATCTCCCAACTCCAGTTCCTTGGCTTCAAACCGTTTTTGCAGACTGTAAACAGCGTAGGAACCCCGGGGGGACTCCATATGGTAAATGAATGCTTCCATCCAGGCACCAGGCTCGTTTTCAATGGTAAAACGCTGACTGACCAGACTAACAAATCCGGCAGAAAGATAGAGTTCAGCCTTACCGTTAATTTTGTCAGAGAGATTTTCGGGCCCGAAAGCTTCGGCTGGGGACAGAGGAGTCAGTTTCTGAGGAGCATACTCTAAGAGATCTTGTGGAGTACTAGGGACAGAGAGTGGTTGACTGGAGAGTTCTTGTTGTAAACCACTGGGCTTGAGCACAGACTGGTCAAAGCGGGATTGTTTGAAAAAGATGCCACCGGTTATGATCATTAGTAAGAGGATTACAGCGTATCCAACAAAAGATTCGGTTTTGCTTACAGTTCTTGCCATTCCTTTCACGACCTACCGCCAATTTACTGCAGCATCTCGCCTAAAAAGCCGTCCCTACCGGCAAGATCTGGTTACTCTCGGTATCAGGTCTCCTCTTGCGTACATAGGTGATGAAATCTTCGATGCAGGTGAGCTGGATGTCCAATTCGTTTCCGTAACTACCCACAACGAAGGCATCGTGGGCATCGCTGTTGCGGAAGGTCAAAATGTTTCTCTGAGAGGCAATTTTTTTTGCCATGGTTTCGGCTTGGAGGTGCATGTTACTGCTAGCTATTTCCATACCGTCCGGCCGGGTATGTTTCAGCCAACTTGCTCGCTTTGAACTGAAGCGGAAGGGATGAGCCCAGATGACAATCCCACCGTGACTGTGGACCAGAGGAATAAGATCAAGGACGGAGCACCAGCCAGGAATGTCGCCGTTTTCAGGATTAGGGAGAAATACCAGGAAATGCCCCTCGGGGCAAGAATGTTCCATCCCCCCCATGATCGTTAGCTGTGGGAATCTTTGCTGCAGTTCCTGGAGCTCAGCTGCTGGCCTCCAAAAGTCATGTTCGGTCAGGGCTATTCCCGCCAGGCCTTTCTCAACAGCCATCTGGCACATTTCCTCCGCTGAACTTATGGAGCAATCCGAGTACTCGCGGGTATGAACATGGAAGTCATATAGCATTAGAGGCAGAATCCCAGCAAAAGAGTTAAAGGTGTCGAAATCATACAAAGTCGAACCCTTTTTAATAAAAGTCCCTAAAATGTTCAACCAAATATGATTGTATCAGTCGCGGGGAAGTTTAACACTTCACAGAAGCAAATTCCAGGGTTTCAGTTTTCAGGAGAAGAAACACAAAGGCTGAAACCTGAACACTGAAACCTCCATTCCTAGTGTACCTCCGTGGGCACCCTTGGGCGCGAGACTCTGCGAAAAATCAGGGTCAGGGGGACCAAAAATGCCGTGGCAATGGCGAGGGCCCGAAAACTGTCGTTGAAGGCCAGCATGTTTGCTTGCCGGAGTATATCCTGATAAATAAAAGCCATGACGTTTTTGTGATAGGCAAGAGAGGGCTGGTGCATCTTGAGCCACTCAAGGATTTGTTGATAACGGATCTGGAAGGCCGGATGGTAGGGTGTAATGTTTTCCACCAAGAAGTTTTGGTGTAACTGGGTCCGTTGCGCTAGCATCGTGGAGCTAATGGCAACCCCGAAACTGCCGCCCAGATTGCGCAAGAGGTTGAAGATGCCCGAAGCGTTTCCGGTTTCCTCTCTCGGAATACTCATAAAGGTGGCCGTGGTAACGGGGACGAAGAACAGACCCAGCCCGAAACCCTGAATCAACCTGGGCATCATGATGGCAGCAAAGTCTGCCTGAAGATTCAGGTCGGACATCTGCCAGATAGCATAGGCCATGACGGCAAGGCCGATGGCAAGTAAGTACCTTGCATTTACTCCCCGTCGCAGCAGTATACCGGCTATGGGCATGATGATGAAGCTGGCGACACCACCGGGGCCGAGGACCAGACCGGCCCAGAAAGCCGTATAGCCCATCAATTTCTGAGCATAGAGGGGTAAAAGAACAAAGCTCGAGAACATGCAGCCAAATCCGGTGAAGATAATAATGTTCCCGGCAGTGAAACTTCTTCTCTTAAACGCCCTGAGGTTAACTACCGGGTTTTCGATGCGCAACTCGACAATCACGAAGAGCACCAGAGCTGCTGCCGCAATAACACTCATGTAGAGGATAAAGCGTGAGCTGAACCAGTCCTCCCTTTCCCCCTTATCCAGAACAATTTGGAGTGCTCCGATGCCTATTGTGAGGAGGAGGAGGCCCCAGGTGTCGATGGAGAAAATTTTCCGACGAATGTACGGAGGATCGTAGATGAAGATGAAGGCCAGAGCGATTGCCAGCAGTCCGATGGGCAGGTTAATGTAAAATACCCAACGCCAGCTCAAGGTATCCGTAATCAAGCCCCCCACCACCGGACCGAGAATCGGTGCCATCACCACCCCCAGCCCGAAGACCGCCATAGCCAGGCCATGCTCTGCCACC